>NZ_CALJEM010000063.1 GCF_938074695.1 uncultured Thermosynechococcus sp. | reverse complement strand
TGGGAACGACTCGATGAGCAGTTGCGCCCTAAACAGCCACGTCAATTCCCTGTACCCCAGAGTCGTCAAGGCAACTGGCCAATAACACCGATTATTTTGCTGATTTTGGCTGTGTTCGTGGTTTGGGGGGCGATCGCCTTTTTGCGGCAAATGTTTGGTGTGAGTTGGCAAGATTGGCAGCAAATTGGTCTAGGGGCAGTGCTGACAACGGTGCGCGTAACGGTAGCTCTAATTCTGTCTTTAGTCTGGACAGTTCCAGTGGGGGTGGCGATCGGTCGCAATCCCCGCGCGGCTCAAGTGTTGCAACCCCTTGTCCAAATTGCGGCATCGGTGCCGGCCACGGCGCTCTTTCCTGTCCTACTGTTGACCCTTGCCAATGTGGGCGGAGGTTTGGAGATTGGCTCTGTGGCGCTGATGATGCTGGGCACGATGTGGTACATTCTCTTCAATGTCATTGCCGGTGCCCAAGCAATTCCCACGGAATTATTTGAAGCAGCAGTGGTCTATCAACTCCCTTGGTGGCAGCGGTGGCGCATCCTGATCTTGCCGGGGATTTTTCCCTACTTGATTACGGGTATCATTACCGCTGTGGGGGGAGCTTGGAACTCCAGCATCGTCAGTGAATATGTGGAATTTCAGAATCAAACAGAGCAGACCCTTGGCTTAGGAGCCATCATTTCTGAGGCTAGCGTTCGGGGGGATTTTCCCCTACTGATGGCAGCAACAGCAGTGATGTCGTTACTAGTGGTTTTAACCAACCGCCTCGTTTGGCGCCCCCTCTATCGCTTGGCGGAAACCAAATATCAACTGCTGTAGGTGCTAGATGATGCGGGTCATTGGCCTGATGAGTGGCACCTCGGTGGATGGAATTGATGCGGCTCTAGTGGAGTTAGAGGGGGGCGATCGCCACCTTCAGCTAGAGGTGCTCAACTTTTGTACGGTGCCCTATCCTGCAGACCTGCGGCAGCGGATTCTTGACCTCTGCGGGGAAAAACCTTTGACCCCTAGGGAGTTGGCGGACTTGGATGAGGAGATCGCTGAAGCCTTTGCACTTGCGGCACAGAGGGTTCAACAGGGCTATCCCCGCGCAGAACTCATTGGCTCCCATGGGCAAACGGTCTTTCATCGCCCCCCCACCGGCGATCGCCTGGGCTATAGCCTGCAACTGGGACGGGGAGACTGGATTGCTTGGCGCACGGGCATTACGACCATTGCTAACTTTCGCGCTCAGGATATTGCCTTGGGCGGTCAAGGGGCGCCTCTTGTGCCTCGGGTGGATTGGTGTCTTCTGAGTCATCCCACGGAAGTGCGCTGTGTGCAAAACATCGGCGGGATTGGCAATGTCACCTACTTGCCCCCCCACCTAGAAGATGCCGACGGCAAAGGGGTCATGGGCTGGGATACTGGCCCCGGCAATATGTTGCTTGACCTAGGAGTCATGGCATTATCTGGGGGAGAGCGCACCTACGACGCCGATGGGGCATGGGCACGGCAGGGTCAGATCATCGAACCCTTGGTGGAGCAGTGGCTGCAGGACTCCTTCTTTCATCAGCCGCCGCCGAAGTCCACGGGGCGAGAATACTTTGGTTTGGCCTTTTGGCAACGGTGTCGTGCCGATGCAGTGGGTTTAGCCCCTGCGGATATTTTGGCCACCCTCACAGAACTCACTGCCCGCAGTATTGTGGAGAGTTATCACCGATTTTTGCCCCGACCACCGCAGCGGGTGTTTCTCTGTGGTGGGGGTGCCCATAACACCTTTTTGCGGGAACGCCTTCAGGTGCATTTTGGAGACATTCCGGTGGAAACCACTGCGACGGCTGGGGTACCGGTGGATGCCAAAGAGGCGATCGCCTTTGCTATTCTTGCCTACTGGCATGTGTTGGGGTTGCCGGGGAATTTGCCCCAAGTCACGGGGGCACGCCAAGCGGTTCCCCTAGGTCAGCGATGGAGTGGACAGCAATGACAAGAACCGGATTTTCTCGGATTGTCACCACGGCTGAAATGCAGGCCATCGAGGGAGCAATGTTCAATGGCGGCTTCCCTGTTCCGGCCCTGATGGAAAAGGTGGGACAGCGCCTCAGTCATTTTCTCCAGGGTGAGTTTCCAAGGGCACAGTACCCCCATGTGGGCATTTTGGCCGGCCCTGGGCACAATGGTGGCGATGCTCTAGTGGTGGCACGGGAACTCTGGCACCGAGGGTATGCGGTCACCATCTGGCAGCCCTTTGAGCGCCTCAAGCCCCTGACGGCGGAGCATGCCCGCTATGCTCGCTTTCTCGGTCTGCCCTTTGCCGAGACGGTGGCGGCGTTGCAGGAGGTTGACCTGATTGTGGATGGCCTGTTTGGCTTTGGCCTAGAGCGGGAGCTGACGGGTGACCTTGCCCATGCCATTGATCAGATCAACACTTGGCGACAGCCACGGGTGAGTATTGATGTTCCCTCTGGGCTCCACAGTGATACAGGGGCAGTGTTGGGTAGGGCAATTCAGGCCGATCGCACCCTCTGCTTGGGACTGTGGAAGCGGGGACTCTTGGTGGAGGAGGCTCAGCCTTGGGTAGGGCAGGGGGTGTTAATCCCCTTTGATATTCCCCCCCCTGTCATCGAGGAAGTCTTGGCCACAACGCCGCGACGATATTGTCTAGAGGCTTCCTGTTGGCAAAGTTTGCCTTTGGGGCGATCGCCTATTACCCACAAGTATCAGCAGGGGCAACTGCTCTTGATCGGTGGCTCGGCGGCCTACGGCGGCAGTATTCTCCTCAGTGCACTCGCGGCGCGCTGTACAGGGGTAGGGATGTTGGTGGTGGCGGTGCCGCAGTCTTTGAAGCCCCTTGTCTTGATGCGCGTTCCCGAGGCCATTGTTGTCGGCTGTCCTGAAACGCCTACGGGGGCGATCGCTCACTTACCGGAGACCTTAGATTTAACGCGGTTCTCGGCTATTGCCTGTGGGCCGGGGTTGACCCCTGAGGCGGTGCCCGTGGTAGAAGCGGTGTTGCACTCTGGGCGATCGCTCGTGTTGGATGCCGATGCTCTGAATATCCTAGCCAAACTCACCCCCTGGCCCCTGCCGAATCCCACGATTTTGACTCCCCACTACGGCGAATTTCGCCGCCTTTTTCCCGACCTGGTAGCAGCAGGGGGCGATCGCCTCGACCAAGTCACCGCAGCCGCAGCTCGCAGTAATGCCGTTGTGGTTCTCAAGGGGGCACGAACCGCCATTGCCTCCCCTAAGGGTGACCTCTGGATCAATCCTGAGAGTACCCCTGCCCTTGCGCGAGGGGGTAGCGGCGATGTGCTCACCGGACTCATAGGTGGTCTGCTGGCGCAGCAGGAGGCTCTTACCGCAGCTTGTGGTGGGGTCTGGTGGCATGCCCAAGCGGGACTTCAAGCAGAACGACAGGTAACTTCCCTAGGCGTCTATCCTGAACACTTGATTGCCCACCTGTTACCCACACTGCAGGCGGCTCTAACTGCTGGCGTTTAGCTTTTGCGCCAAGAGTTGATTCGTCAGCTTGGGATCGGCACGTCCACCCGTTTTCTTCATCACTTGGCCCACAAAGAAGCCCTGAAGTTTTGTTTTGCCGGCGCGGTATTGCGCCAGTTCATTGGGATGTGCCGCCAGCACTTCGTCAATCATCGCCTCTAGGGTAGTCACATCGGAGATTTGGCTGAGGCCTTTTTGCTCCACCAGGGCTTTGGGGGAGCCGCCCTGAGCCAGTAATTCCGGCAGCAGATCCTTAGCCATTTTGCTACTAATCGTGCCCGCCTCAATGAGTTGGATCAGTTCCGCCAATTCGGGGGGTTTTAGCGGGAGTGCCGCGATCGCCAGTTTTTGTTCCTTGAGATAGGCCGTAATATCGCCCATGATCCAGTTGGCCGCCAATTTCGGGGGTGCCCCAGCGGCAACCGTGGCTTCAAAATATTCGGCAACAGGGCGTTCATCGGTGAGAACGCGGGCATCCTGTGGCGGTAAGCCCCACTCGGTCTCGTAGCGGTGACGCTTTTGCGCCGGCAGCTCCGGCAGTTCCGCACGCCATGCCGCCAATTGCTCAGCACTGACTTCAATGGGGCCAAGATCGGGTTCGGGAAAGTAGCGGTAGTCACTGGAACCTTCTTTGACGCGCATGGTGCGCGTTTGCTGAGTGGCCTCATCCCAGAGGCGGGTTTCTTGAACGATGGGTTCTCCCGCTTTGATGGCAGCCACTTGTCGCTCAATTTCATAGTCAATGGCGCGTTGGATGGCACTAAACGAGTTCATGTTTTTAATCTCCACCTTTGTGCCAAAGGTGTTGCTGCCCACAGGCCGCACAGAGATATTCACATCACAGCGCAGTGACCCCTCCTGCATATTGCCATCGCAGACCCCCAAGTAACGGAGAATGCGCCGCAGTTCTTGGGCATATTCTGCCGCCTCTTGACCCGTGCGCAGATCGGGTTCGGAGACAATTTCCACAAGGGGTACGCCCGCCCGATTCAAGTCCACTAAGGAGTAGGTGGAGCCAGACAGGCGATCGCTCCCCGCGTGCACCAATTTGCCTGCATCTTCCTCCATGTGCAGGCGGGTAATGCCAATTTTTTTGCGGCTGGCGGTGCCGTTATCATCCACCAGTTCAATCTCTAGGTAGCCATGCTGGGCAATGGGCAGGTCGTACTGCGAGATTTGGTAGTTTTTCGGCAAGTCGGGATAAAAATACTGCTTGCGATCAAACTTGCTGTAGGGGGCAATCTGGCAGTTGAGGGCTAAGCCCGCCTTCACCGCATATTCGAGCACCTTTTCATTCAACACAGGGAGGGTTCCCGGCAAGCCCAAACACACCGGATCAATGTTTGTATTCGGAGGTGCCCCAAACTGGGTTGAGCTACTGGAGAAAATTTTGGTTTGGGTACTCAGTTGGCAATGAATCTCTAAGCCAATCACCGCCTCGTAGGTAAGACTGGCGGGATCCACAGGGGTGGGTTCAGGAGCAGGGGTTGCTGCCTGTTTCTTCGAGGCTGACTGGGTGGATTTCGACGTTTTTGCCGTGTTTGATGCTTGCCGTTTGCTGGATTTTGCCTTTGCCATCAGAAACTCCACAAGGATACCGCCACTATAAAGCAGCTTAGTCAGCGAGGGAGTTGAGAATCAAGAGTTAGGGGCGATGATTGCGCTCCTCCATGGGTACATAGGGCTGATTGTGGGCACCCGTATAGACTTGGGTGGGGCGATAGATGCGGTTGGCCTCCAGTTGTTCTTTCCAGTGGGCTAGCCAACCCGCCACACGGGCGATCGCAAACACAGGGGTAAACAAGTCATTGGGAATCCCCAATCGCCGATACACAAGGCCAGAGTAAAAGTCCACATTGGGATAAATCCCCTTGTAACTGAGATATTCGCCCACCACTTCCTCCAGTTTCAGGGCAATGTCGTAGTAGCGATCGCCGCCAAACTTATCAAACAACTGCTCCGCCAACTTCTGCAAAATTGTGGCGCGGGGATCCTTCACCTTGTAGACGCGGTGGCCAAACCCGGCAATTTTAATCTTATTCTGGATGCACTTTTCCACATAAGGACGGACATTCTCCACACTGCCGATCTCTTCGAGCATATTGATCACATCTTCATTGGCTCCTCCATGGAGTGGCCCTGCCAGTGTACCCACTGCTGAAGCAACTACGGCATAGGGATCTGTCAATGTCGAGGCCGTCACCCGTGCCGAGAAGGTGGAGGCATTCATCGTGTGCTCCGCATGGAGAATCAAGCAAATATCAAACACCCGCGCCGCAAAGGGATCGGGACGCCGTTCATTGAGCATATAGAGGAAATTAGCCGCGTAGTCCAGTTCATCACAGGGCATGACCGGATCATTGCCCTTGCGGATGAGTTGAAACGCCGCCACCATTGTTGGAATTTTCGCCAACAGACGAACGACCGCTGCCCGAATGTACTCTGGATCGTCAAGTGCCCGCCGTGAATAGAATAATCCCAATGCTCCCGCCGAGGCCTGGAGGGCGTCCATGGGGTGGCCACTCTCCGGAAAACACTTCATCATGTCGCGGATGCGGTACTTCACGCGGCGGTGGTAGGTAATATCGTGTTCAAAAGCGGCCAACTCCTCTTTGCTCGGCCAGTAGCCCCAAATCAACAAAAAGGCGGTTTCCAAAAACGTGCTTTTTTCTGCCAGTTCCTGAATCGGGACACCGCGATACTCCAGAATACCGGCTTGGCCATCCACATAGCTAATGGCCGATTGGGCAACGGGAATACCCTCAAGACCGGGGCTAAATTCGCAGGCAACCATGCGTGGGTGTCCTTAGTTCTTAAACAGGGCAAGCTGAGTTGGAATTGCAGTATCTATCAATTTTAGGGGAGAGGGGAAAGATGTTGATAACCAAGCTGCTCACTACTTCCCTGAAGTTTCACAACGTTTTGTCAGCCTTGGAAAACGGCCTCGCTACGGTCGCGATTCGGACATCCCCAAGGAGTTGACGCGATGAAACTTGCCCACTGGATGTATGCAGGGCCTGCTCACATTGGTACCCTGCGCATTGCCAGTTCCTTCAAACTTCAAAAATGTTCATGGCATTATGCACGCGCCCCTTGGGGATGATTATTTTAACGTTATGGGGTCAATGCTAGAGCGAGAGCACCACTTTACGCCTGTCACCGCCAGTATTGTGGAGCGCCATGTTCTAGCACGCGGTTTTCAAGAAAAAGTTGAACCCGCAGCCATCTTTGGCAGCCAGAGGGAGCGCCATGTGGGCAAACGCTTCAAGATTCCCTGTGGCGTAATTGCCGCTCCCATCCACATTCAGGACTTTCCCGTGGGCTATCGGTTGTTCTTGGGCTATGAGGGGACTCGTCAACCGGTGGATTTAATCTACAACTCCTTCACCTTGGGTATGGAAGACCACCTGCTAGAAATTTTTGGT
>NZ_CALJEM010000062.1 GCF_938074695.1 uncultured Thermosynechococcus sp. | reverse complement strand
ACAGCATCCTCACTCATGCGCAGGTTCCCTATTTTTTCCAAAAGCACCATACCACACCGCCAGCCCTTCACAGCGTTTTTCAAAGATGGGGAACTGGTCACTGCGGCCGCCAGTCCTTGAAAATTAATTGCAAGTGACCTTGTAAACTACAATAGGGCTAGTGATTACCTAAAGGGGGTTCGGCGATGGCGATCGCGCGCACAGGAAAAAAAGGGCAGTGGCTCCCCCTATTGGGTGTGGCTGCAACATTTTGGGCACATACCGGCCTCGCTGCCGAACAAATTAGCCTTGTTTATCCGCCCTTTGGCACATTTAGCATTCAAGTCAGCGACCTTGCCACCTTTGTCAAAACGGGTCATGCCAGTCCTGAACTCAGATTTTTAATTCGCCTCCTGCCCAGTGATCAAGAGCCAAACCTACGGGAGAGCTTGACCACACGGATGAACCTAGAGCCGACCACCGTCGGTCAATTTGTCAAAAGTCCCATTGGTCAAACCTTTTTAGAGCGTATCGGCCAAGTCATTCGGACAGAAAATGATCTCAACGGCGCCCAAGCTCTGGGGGAAGCCCTGAAAACTGCCGCCACCTCTCCCTCAGGAATTACACTTCTATCGGTGTTGCAGGCCTTTCCGAGCAAGAGTCTGAAAGTCAACGGTGAACTCGGCTTGAAAGCGATTGGGGCATTTACCCGTGCCATTAATCAACAGCAGCGGACTCAAAAGTTTATCGAACGGCTGGCGCAGCGCCAACCCAGAACGGCTCTGCCGGCCAGCGGACGCACACCTGCGCAAAAGGGGCCTTTCCAATGGCAAAAGCAAAGGCTCGAATTTACCAATCCCAATCGCACCACAGGGCCGATTCCCGCAGATCTCTATGTCCCAACGGGAATCACTGCACCTGCCCCTCTGATTGTCATTTCCCACGGCTTAGCCTCCGACCGCACAACGTTTGCCTACTTGGCAGAGCACTTAGCCAGTTATGGTCTAGCGGTGTTGGCAGTCACTCACCCCGGTTCTGATACCCGTCGGATTGGGAGTTTCCTTTCAGGGGCGCCCCTAGACTATGAGAATTTGCCCAAGGACTGGGCGCAGCGCCCCCTCGACCTAAAGTTGGCCATAGATGCCGTGGCGGCTTTCGTTGACAAAGACCCTGCCCTAAAAATTGACACTAACAATGTCGGTCTTTTTGGTCACTCGATGGGGGGCTTTACGGTACTGGCGGCAGCGGGGGGGACCGTTGACTGGAACGCTGTCCAACAACGTTGTCTGGCAGCGGCGAATGATCTCTTTATCTTTAACATCTCAGTGCCCCTGCAATGCCGCAGTCTTGGTCTTGCCAATGCTCCCTCTATCCCAGCAGATTCACGGGTCAAGTCTGTGATTGCCGTCAATCCAGTGAGCAGTATCCTCATTGGCGAGCGGGGCATGGCTAATATCCAGGTGCCTACGCTGATTATTTCCAGTAGCAAAGATGTCTTTGCGCCACCGTTAGAGGAGCAGGTCTTACCCTTTACGTGGTTGCAAGCCCAGCCCAAGTATTTGGCCATGCTCGTGCCCGGTACCCACTTCTCGGCGGTGGGGGTTAGCGAAGCGGGGGTGTTGCCGGTACCCCGTGATCTCATTGGCCCAAATCCGCAGTTGGCTCAGCCCTTTTTCAAGGGGGTGAGTGCTGCCTTCTTTGGGGTGTTTAATCAACACAATGAGCGGTTGCGCCCCTTCTTAAGTCAAACATTTGTTGGCCAAGTGGCACAGCCAACCTTTCAAGCCTATTGGGTGGAGGACATAAATCCCCAGCAGCTGCAGGAGGCGCTGGCGGGGCGCATTGGGACTCAACCCCGCAGATAAAGTACCCCCGAAATTAATGTCAGGGCGATCGCCCCCCCATAGACAGTGAGAATTCCCCCTTGCCAACTGGGAGGTAAAGGAGCCAAAAGTAGGGCTACGGCCACAATCTGACTGACCGTTTTTGCTTTCCCCCAGAGGTTTGCCCCCTGAATTTGCGGTTGCTGCACCCGCCAACTGGCAATCCCCAGTTCCCGAAAGAGAATTAAGGCCACTGACCAGGCGGGCACCTCTCCCCACTCAATACAGAGTAAAAGGGGCACAAGGATCAGCAACTTATCCACCAGTGGATCAAGCACCTTGCCCAAATCTGTGACCTGATGGAAACGGCGGGCAATATAGCCATCCAGCCAATCGGTGAGGGCAGCCACCAGAAACAGCCCCACCCCCCACCAGCGATAGACCACACCGTCATTGAAGGAGAGCAAGCCCACAATGACTGGTACGATTAACAGGCGAGCAAGGGTAAGAGTGGTGGCTAGGTTGAAGGGCATGATCATTCCCCTGAGACAATAAGAAAACCCCCTCGCAGGGAGGGAGTCCATGAGTCTTTCACTGATTGCAGGGCTTAGTACAACTGGAGCGACTTCAGCTGCTTATCGAACATGTGGATCGTATCCACAAAGCGCGCTGTTTTCGACTGCGTGGAAATGACCAGCGATTGAGTACGGGCACCCCCCTTGAAGAAACGCACCCCTTTCATGAGCATGCCAGGGGTGATGCCACAGGCGGCAAAGAGAACCGTTTCCCCAGAAGCTAATTCCTCCGCCTCATAGACTTTATCGGGATCGGTAATGCCGGCTTTTTTCAGCTCCTCAAGGTTGCCTTCGCGGGTGCGATTGGCCCATTCCTTAGTCATGACCACCGCGGGATCATAGACCAATTGTCCTTGAAAGTGCCCGCCCAAGGCCCGCATGGCCGCAGCGGAAATCACCCCTTCGGGCGCAGCGCCAATCCCCATGAGGGCGTGAATATTGGTACCAGAAAAGGCACAGGAGAGAGCCGCCGAAACGTCGCCATCGGTAATGAGTTGGACACGGGCACCGGCGTCCCGAATTTCTTGAATGAGATCATTGTGGCGATCGCGCTTCATGACCACCACCACCAATTCATCAACGGCGCGATCAAGGCATTCCGAGAGAATTTTCAGGTTTTCTGTTGCCGAGTTGCGAATGTCCACTTTGCCCTTAGCAGCAGGGGGCGCCGCCAGTTTCTTCATATAAAAGTCGGGAGCTGCAAACAACCCCCCTTTTTCGGAAATAGCCAGCACTGCCATTGATCCCGGTTGGCCATAGGCGCAGAGGTTTGTCCCTTCGCAGGGGTCAACGGCAATGTCAATTTCAATCAGTTCTTCGGGGTTACAGTATTGGGCAGCATCAGGACGGGTACAGATACCCACTTCTTCGCCGATGTAGAGCATCGGGGCTTCATCCCGTTCCCCTTCGCCAATCACAATGCGACCGCGCATATGGATTTGATTCATGCGGTTGCGCATGGCATCTACGGCTGCCTGATCCGCCATGTGTTTATCGCCTTTGCCCATCCAGCGTGCGGCGGCAATTGCCGCTTGTTCCACCACTTCAATAATCTCTAAGCCGATGACGTTATCCACACAACCCTCCTAACAGCACAAGTTGATCCCGCAGAGGTTTCCTCTCTGAGCTTACAGAACTTTGGTACGCAGAAAATAATTTCTTGCTGCAAATTATTTACTCTCGACCCTCCCTTTCCCGCTTCCCCTCAGGGACTAGGGTGCGGTCAAAACGAGCAGTTGCTCCGGGGGCAGATGATCTATGTAATAGCCATCCTGAGCCAACACAATTAACAGGTGAAGGCCACAGTCGGGATACAGGTGCAGATCTGCCCACGGAATGGCCACTTCTAGACAGGTGCCCACGGCATAGCGGGCATGGGTGGGGCGCTCTTCCCATTGATAGTTGGCGATCGCCTCTTTGAAGGTGAGCAGCTGCTTTTCAAGGTCAATCACCAATTGATGGTGGTACAGGTAGTTGAGGGGCGCCTCAGCGGGACAATCCTGCAGGTCAGAAAGAGGGCTATTGTAGGTCACCATGTTGGGGTAGTACCAGCAAAAGTGCACGGTACTGATGTCAGTCCCAAAGGGCTGTTTTTGGCTAGGCGCATCGAGGCGCAAATAGATATTCAGGTGATCTACCCCATACCAGAGGCGATTGACTAGGGTTTGGCGGTGCATCGTCCCTCGGCTGCCGCCAATTTGAATGCGACCCGCAAAGTTCCAGTCCTGCTCATCGCCTTTGCCATCAATTGCAGGGTGAATAAAGCCTTGGGGCGGGTAGGTGGCCTTAGCTTCATGGACTTCCAAGGGATCGTGGAGTCCCTCCGGAACTGGCTCCCCCAGTGCCGTGTAAAGGGCCATCAAGTGCTCGCGGAAAAGCTGATCAAACACGGCATCGTGGTTCGAGGAGTGGCCTTCACCAAACCACCAGAACCAGTCGGAACCTTCCGCCGCCAAAAGGGCTTGCCATGCCGCTGGATTGTTTGTTTCCGTGGCTTCGGGATGGCGCTCAAGGGTTTGGCGAGCCGCCGCTAGATAGTCCCAAGCCTTGTTTTTGACCGGATCGCCAATCCAAGTGCAGAAATTGCCGTCAATCCACGAGCCGCTGTGGAGGGAGGAGCCTGAAATCACCGCCCGCGGCGGGTACTGTTGTAGATACTCCGCCACAGAGACACAGGCAAAGTGCTCACTCTCACTCAGACCTTGGTAGAGCGCCTCCAAGAAGGGCAGACCATCGCGGGGATAGTACTCCCAGCAGTTTTCACCATCAAGGGCAATTGTCACTAGCCAAGGCTGTTCCAAGCTCGATCCACCACTGCCTTCATGGGCAAGGAGTTGTTGGCGAATGCCCTCCAGCTGCTGGAGTAAATCGGCGGCTGCCGCTTCGGGAGCCATGGCACTGTAGGTAAACCCAATCAAATCCGAGAGGCGGTGATCGCGAAAGACAATGTTCAGATCGCCGCGCGCCGTGGTTAAGCGATAGGGTTGATAAAGAACCTCAGCCTGTTGCACCACTCCCCGTTCATTGCGGTGAAAGTAGGTTCCCGTTGTCCACCCCAAAACGGCTTCATCGGCACAAATCCACTTAAACCCCTGCTCCAGAATGGGTTCGAGAATGGCGGGACTGACGGCTTGCTCTGAGGGCCACAGGCCGCGGGGCGATCGCCCAAAGAATTGCTCATAGAGAACTCGCGCCCGCCGCAGATGCCGCGAAACATCTTCAGGATATTGAAACCGCTGTTGGGGCAAGGCAATATTGGGAACTGCCACCTTGGCAGCGTCGGTGTCCACTAAGAGGGGCAAAATGGGGTGGGTGTAGGGCGTGGTGGTCACTTCAATTTGACCCGCCTCCTGCAGGGCACGGTGCTGGGGAATGATTTGGCTAAGAATCTCTCGCTGTTTGGCAATGATTCGCTGGCGATCGCTGAGGCTAAAATCCCGCCCTTTGGACAACCACTGCGCAATCTCTGGCTCCTCCCAATACAGCGGATCAATCCAAGCTAAGTTGTGCCACGCCAAGAGATCCCCATAGTCTTGGGGCTGCCAGTGTTGCCAACACCAAGTTTTCCCCTTAGTTTGCCGCTGCTGGTAGAGTTCCCGATAGCGGGGATGGGGATCAATCATGGTGCGGTGGTGGGCATCAAAGAAATGCTCAATGATAAACCAGCGCTGTTGATCCGTAAGCTGTTCCACCGGCGTCAGGGTCGCCGTAAGGTAGGGATCGAGCGCCGTGCCGTTGACATAGTCCTGAATTTGCAGCAACAGTGAGGGGACAAGGTTAATTGTCTGTTTGAGGCGGGGATACTTGGCCAAGACAAGAATGAGGTCTAGGTAATCCTTGCTGCCGTGGAGCCGTACCCAGGGCAATAGGTATTGACCGCTACGGCAGCTTTTATAGAGGGGTTGGTGTTGGTGCCAAATAAAAGCAACATGCAAGGGATATGCCACAACCAGCTTGCCCCCAATCCTGCGGGACTCCTTCTCCAGTATTTCAGGGGAGGTTAGGCTTGACCACTTTGTTACGAAAATGTCAAAAGTGACAAAAATCTTAATAGAGACTTTTCCTGGCGCATCGGTTGTGCTCCTGTTTGACACCAAAAATATTATAAAAATATCAGGAAAAGTTTAATGGAAGTTCATCAAAATGAAATTGATAAAGACGCCTGTAATACGCTAGGGCAAAATCGTCCTCAGTGGCAGGTGATTAAGGCGGATATTTGCAGCCTGAACTAGGAGCGTTCCATCAAGACAGAAATTGGCATCTTGACCCGCGGATTCCCTTGTCCAGACTTCTATGCAGGAGACAGGTTGGGCTTTACAGATACCCATGGCACGTTATTTTTGAGTTCGCCAGAGCTATCAAGGAAGTTCAACCCAAACTGTTCTTGGGCGAAAATGTGCGGGGTTTGTTAAGCCATGATCGCGGGCGTACCATCAAAACCATTGGATCTGTACTTTCAGAAATCGGTTATACCTTAGCTTCACCGCGGTTGCTCAATGCCCTATTCTATCGCCTTCTCCAAAAGCGACAGCGGCTATTCATAGTAGGAATCCACAATGACTTGCCGCCCTATGCTCAATTTGCTTGGTCTAGTCCGTGTCCACAAATATTGAATACCCCTGAAGTGAAATCACCGCAGCCCGCGATTCGCTTGTCCGCAGCAAAACAACTAGAGTTTTCATTTCCCTGAGGTAGAAAAGTGATAGCATCAAGACTTGCTCCCGCCGCAAGGGGCAATTATCCTAGGGGTGAAGCGTTTACCAAGTCTCAGATGAAAGCCCAAGTGTTCCGAGGGGTAAATCAACTCAGCTACGAGGACATTCCAATTCCAGAGATTGCTGCCGATGAAGTGCTGGTTCGCGTCAGAGTAGTTGGGTTGTGCCAATCGGACATTAAAAAAATTCGCTATCCCCTCTATGAACCTCCGCGTATCTTTGGCCACGAAACCGTAGGGGAAATTGCTGCTGTGGGCGAGGCCGTGAGGGATTGGCAGGTGGGTCAGCGGGTGGTGGTCATGCACCATATTCCCTGCATGCGCTGCGCCTACTGCCTGCACGAAAACTACTCCCTGTGCCATGTCTATAAAACAGTGACGACAACGGCGGGCTTTATTCCCAGTGGGGGGGGCTTTGCCGAATATGTGAAAGTACCGGGGCACATTGTACAGCATGGGGGATTAATTCCCATTCCCGATGAGATTAGTGATGAGGAGGCCAGCTTTGTTGAACCCACCAACTGTTGCCTGAAGGCAGTCAAAAAGGCGGGCATTGCTCCCGGTCAAACGGTGCTGATCACCGGGGCAGGGCCTATTGGCCTGATGTTTGTGATGTTGGTGAATCTTTTTGGGGCGCGGGCGATCGCCACCGATTTGTTGCCCTCGCGAATTGCCAAAGCCAAGGAAGTGGGGGCTGCGGCTGCCTTTGATGCCCGCGATCCCGATCTTGCTGCCAAGGTACAAGCCCTCACCCATGGTTTGGGGGCAGATGTAAGCCTGTTGGCAGTGCCCAGTGAGAAAGCTTTTTTCCAAGCTCTAGCGTGTACGCGCAAGGGGGGCAAAATTCTCTTTTTTGCTGAGTTTCCCGATGAGGTGGACATTCCCTTGAATCCCAACATTCTCTATCGCCATGAAATTGACCTTATGGGCAGTTATAGCTCCTCTTACCGCTGGCAGTCCCTTGCCTGCGATGTCATCTTTAACCGCCGCATTGATGTGAAAACTTTAGTGAGCGATCGCTATCCCCTATCAAAACTCGCCGCAGCGGTGGAACAGGCAGTGCACCCAACGCCTGAAACCTACAAAATCCTCATCTATCCGGAGGCTTGATGCACGCCCTCTCCCTCCCCACCTGGGTAGTCCATATTTCCAGTGTTCTGGAGTGGATGGCTGCCATTTGGTTTGTGGCCCAACTGGATCGCCGCTGTCCTCAGCGGGGGTGGCGATGGTTGGCGTGGGCAATGTTGCCCGCTTTGGTGAGCGCCATGTGTGCCTGTACTTGGCATTACTTCGATAATGCGGTTGCTCTAGAGTGGCTGGTGGATCTACAGGCGCTGCTGACCTTTGTGGGCAACTGTGCCCTCTGTGGCGCTGCTGCCTGGCTGTGGTGGCGATCGCGGGAATCACAAAGCATCTCGTAGGGGGGTGCGGCGTGTCTCCCCGCCCTAGGAAAACAGGAAAGAACTTACAATGTTAGTTGAAATTGGCAGTGCTCAAGGACTTCCAGTATCCTGATAAGCAGATTCCCCACCCTTCCCCGCCCAGGGGTGTGCTCAATGGAATCAATACATCAACACAGTAGTCAACTCTTGATCTTTGTCGTAGATCTTTGCCGTAGAACAAGGAGGAACACTTGCCCGTCAACCTAGCCCTCAACGCCTAAACCTCTGTGGAGGCTGCAATGGAAAGTAGTGCCGAACTGACCGCCCTGTTTGTTATAGCCGTTGTCTTGGGCATTGGTGCCCAAGTGATTGCCCAGTGGCTGCGGCTGCCCAGTATTGTCCTATTGTTGCTGACAGGGATTGCTTCAGGCCCCAGCGGCTTGGGACTGGTGCACCCAGAGGTACTAGGGGAAGGTTTAGAGGTCTTAGTGCCCCTGTGTGTAGCCTTGATTCTGTTTGAAGGGGGCTTGAGTCTAGATCTTACGCGGGCTGACCAAGACATTACAGGAAGCCTTTGGAAATTGGTGAGCATTGGGAGCTTAATCACCCTAGTGGGGGGGGCAATGGCTGCCCATTGGCTGGGGGAATTTCCCTGGCAACTGGCATTTCTCTACGCATCCCTCATTGTTGTGACTGGTCCAACGGTGGTTGGGCCGCTGCTGCGGCAGGTGGGGGTGGAGCACAAACTGGCGGTGATTCTTGAAGGGGAGGGTGTGCTCATTGACCCCATCGGTGCCATTTTGGCAGTGGTGGTGCTCAACGTAGTTCTCAACCAAGATCTAGGGGCGGGGGCGATCGCCCTTGGAATTATTCAGCGCTTGGCGGTGGGGGCATTAATGGGTGGCCTTGGCGGCTGGTGCCTGAATGGATTTTTGCGCCGTGCTTGGTTTTTGGTGGATGACCTGCGCAATCTCCTAGTGCTTGCCGTCCTCTGGGGTCTGTTCTGGCTCTCAGATCAACTGGTGAGCGAATCTGGTCTCATGATGGCCGTTGTCCTAGGGCTGGTGCTGCGGGGGGCTGATGTGCCGGGGGGACGGCTGCTGCGCCGCTTCAAAGGGCAACTGAGTACGCTGTCGATCTCGGTTTTGTTTGTACTCCTAGCCGCCGATCTCTCGATTGCCGGCCTGTTGGAGCTAGGCTGGTCGGGCGTGCTCACGGTTTTGTGCTTGATGTTCCTCATCCGTCCCCTAGGGGTGCTGCTGTGTACCTGGGGCAGTGATCTCAGTTGGCAACAGAAAGCCTTTCTCAGTTGGATTGCACCGCGTGGCATTGTGGCCGCTTCTGTGGCCTCTCTTTTTGCAATTACGCTGACCAATGCGGGCATTAGTGGCGGCGATGCCATCAAGGGACAGGTGTTCCTAACAATTCTGATGACGGTCTTCGGTCAGGGCTTAACGGCTCGCTGGCTGGCAACGCAACTCAATGTTCGCGCCCAGGGGGCATCGGGGGTAATGATTGCTGGCTGTACCCCTTTAGGTCGCCTGTTGGCGCGGATTCTGCGCGATCGCGGGGAAGAGGTGGTGATGATCGACACCGATCCAGAGGCCGTCGAGCAAGCCCGCCGTGAACACTTACCGGTCTATCTCAGCAGTGCCCTTGATTTGAATATTTTGCAGGAGGCGGGGATTACCCAGTTGGGCACCTACCTTGCCGTAACCAGCAATACGGAAGTCAATGCGGTGCTGGCACAGCGGGTTCTCGAGGAATTTCATCCCCCCCGCGTCTTGGCTGCCCTTGAGCTAGAGGATTGTCCCTTGGGTCTCAGTCCTGCCTTTGCCAGCCAACTTTCCATCAAAAAATGGAACGAATACATCCGCAGCGATGCAGTGCGCTTGGGGGAACTGGTCATTGAGGAGGAGCGATCGCAGTTGCAACGCCAACATCTGGAAGCTTTAGTGCGCTCTAACAAAGTTCTCCCCCTTGTTGTGGAACGGCCAGAGGGATTGCGGGTCGTGCGAGCCAATGAAGAGTGGCAAGTGGGCGATCGCTTGATCTATTTGCTGCATAGCCCCAAACCCCACACCCTACCGGCAGCTCTCATTTCTGGCTGGCAGATGAATACCCAAGTGGAGTCCGTACTCGTTCCCAGTGAAGTCTCTACCGCCAAGGGAACCTAATCCCCTGCTGACCGTCCATAGGCATCAGCAGAGTAAGCTGCGTGTTTTCCCCCTCAGGAGAGGGAGCCGCAAGCCGTAAGCCATCTTTAGTGTCTTTATCTGGAGAGATTTGTTATGCAGAACCTATCCCGGCGCAGCTTGGCAATCTTGAGCTGTGGCTTAATGAGTTCTAGCACCCTTGCCCTTTTGGCGGCTATTCCCGCCCAAGCCCAATCCCGTTTTACCGATACCCAAGGCATCTGGGCGCAAGCCTGTATTGATCACCTTGCCAGTCGCAACATTATCAGCGGCTATCCCGATGGCACCTTCCGTCCCTTTGCAGCGGTAACCCGTGCCGAATATGCGGCAATGCTGCAACGGGCATTCCCCAATGCACCAGTGGTGCGTGCCCCCAGCACATTTAACGATGTGCCCAGTACGTTTTGGGCAGCCAGTGCAATTCAAAATGCCACCCGTACAGGCTTCTTGAGTGGCTATCCCGGCAATGTATTTCAGCCTAATCAAAATATTCCGCGTGTTCAGGCAATCGTGGCTCTAGCGAGTGGCTTGCAATACCCCACCCCTTCCGCGGTTGAGGAGGTCTTAGCCCAGTTTAATGATGCGGCGGCGATTCCAGCCTACGGTCGTGCGGGGGTAGCTGCTGCCACTGCTAAACAGGTGGTGGTGAACTATCCCAATGTGCAGTTCTTTGCCCCCAATCAACTGGCCACCCGTGCGGATATTGCTGCCTTCCTCTGTCAAGCAACCCGTGCTCCCGGCGCCCAAGCCCTGGTGCCCACTCAGTACATTGCCGGTGCAGCAACTGCTTCCCCCATTGCCCTCAGCCTGCCAGCGGGTCAGCAAATTTCAGCCCGCTTCCCCGATGCGGAGCGGATTGTCCTCAGCCCCAATGAAACGGTTGCCATTCGCTTGGTGACGGCTGCCGATGTCCGCGATAGCCAAGGGCGTCTTGTGATTCCCATGGGCAGTGAAATTTTTGGCCAAATCCAGCCCGCCCAAGGAGGCTCTCAATTTGTGGCTAATACGGTGGTGATCAATAATCGCCAACTGCCAATTGCCGCCACTTCCCAAGTGATTCGCACGATTCGCGATGCCCGTGACCCCAACATTGGTAATATCTTCCGCAATGCGGCCATTGGTTCGGCGGTAGCTGCAGCTATTTCGGGTCTGGCGGGGGACCAAAAAATTACGCCTTTGAAGGTTTTAACCGGTACCCTGACGGGCGCAGCCATTGAAACCAACCAAGGACGGCCTGCCACCTCCATTATTCGCGATACCCTGATCGGTGCCGCTTTGGCCACCGGTGCCTCGGCAGTAATTGGCGATCGCAAAATTACGCCCGAAAAAGTGATTACGGGTGCCGCTGCCGGTGCAACAATTGGGGGCGCCATCGATCCGGCCGTGCAGCGACTGGTGGTGATTGATTCCAGTACAGATTTGGGCTTGACCCTAACTCAGCCCTTTACGGTCTCCCGATAGCACCTAGGCACGGGCCAACCCCAGCGATCGCGCGCATTCCTCAACTGCCTTGGCCACGGCAGGAGCCACCCGTGGATCAAACACGGAGGGAATAATATAGGCTGAGTGCAGTTCCGAGGGACTGACCAAGCGGGCGATCGCTTCTGCTGCGGCGAGAAACATTTCCTCGGTCATGCGGGGTGCCCGACAGGCGAGGGTTCCCTTAAATACCCCCGGAAAGGCCAGCACATTGTTGATTTGATTCGGATAGTCACTGCGTCCGGTGGCCACCACCGCCACCTGGTCAGAGATCAGTTCAGGCTGAATTTCCGGCACGGGGTTGGCCATGGCAAAAACAATGGCGGCTTTGGCCATGCGTTGCACCATTTCCAAGCTGAGAACACCGGGGCCGCTCAAGCCAATAAAGACATCGGCATCCACAAGGGCGTCGGCAAGGGTTCCGGTTTGGGGAACGGCAAATTCCTGTTGGGCAGGGGTAAGGTCTGCCTGCACTGAAAGAATGCCGCGGCGATTACACAGGATTAAGTCCTTGGCGCCGGCTTTGCGCAGGAGACGAGCCACCGCAATCCCCGCTGCCCCGGCACCGTTAATGACAATGCGCACAGTTTCTAGGGATTTCCCCACTAACTGCAGGGCATTTTTGAGGGCGGCAAGGGTGACAATGGCGGTGCCGTGCTGGTCGTCGTGAAAAACAGGAATATCAAGTTCTGCCTGCAGACGCGCTTCAATCTCAAAGCAGCGCGGGGCGCTAATGTCCTCAAGATTGATGCCCCCAAAAACAGGGGCAATATGCTTGACGGTGGCGATGATTTCCTCCACATCCTGGGTGGCTAAGCAGATGGGAAAGGCATTTAGACCGGCAAATTCCTGAAAAAGCATGGCCTTGCCCTCCATGACCGGTAGAGCAGCCTCTGGGCCGATATTCCCTAGTCCTAAGACCGCACTGCCATCGCTGACAACGGCCACGGTATGGCTTTTGACGGTGAGCTTGTGGACTAATTCCGGATCCTCAGCGATCGCCTGAGACACCCGCCCCACCCCTGGCGTATAGGCCATGGCCAGATCGTCGTATTCTTGCAAAGGATGTTTGCTTTTAACAGTAATTTTGCCCCCCTCATGGAGCCGAAAGGTGCGATCGCTCACCTGTAGCACGGTAGCCTGAGTGTCAGATTTCACGGCATTGACAATCGCCGCAGCATGATCGCAGCTAGCAGCCACCACTACCAGCTCCCGCACAAGGCTATTGGCTGTTTTTTCGATCAGGGTGATAGACCCCACTTGCCCCTGCTGCTCCCCAATGACCTGAAGAACAGTTCCTAATTCTGTTGGATCCAAAGAGGTTTTTAATCGGAGTGTTAGACTGTAGGCGGGCGTTGGGGTTAGCTTAACCATTCAGACTTAAGCAAAAGTTAACGGCAAAAGGTACCGTCTGATGATAGCACCTCTACCTACTTTCCCGTTTGGGTGGCAATGGGCAGCGGCTCGGCTTTGCAAGCAGCCAAAATGGCGCGATCGCCGGCACTGAGGTGGCGCAGGTGATAAAAGCTGAATAAGTCAATTTCCGCCGGATAGGTTTCCTCTTCGTAGGTGGGGAAAACGGTCACCTGAAGTTGGCGATCGCCAACGGTACCTCGAAAACAATCAAAAGAGGAATTGGGCAAATAAAGTGCCCCATAGACATTGCGATCCTTGACTTCAAAGACAATGTAGCTGTGGCCTACCCGTTGGGGTTGCGGAGACTCCCCAAAAAGATATATCCCATTGGCCAAGGGAGATGGATTTTGTCGTGCCAAAAGCGGTTGAGCGATCGCCAGCCCATTGGCAAACCCCAGGGTAACAAGTCCCAATAAAACTGAAAGTGACTGACCCAAACGTGCCAATGAAATCATTCTATTTCCCTACCTGAAACGCAAAGTAACCTCTCCTAACGTCGAGGGAACTCTAAACCAGCGTTTTGAAGCGTCAACCTTAGCAAAGGGCAGTGTCGTTACGCCGATACTTTAATCTTGACAGGTTGATAGCCGTTTTTCGCTGGAGCTATGCCAGTAGTGGCACAGGCACAAGTTGCCCCCTAAAGACGATAGTCCTTGCTAGCGTTGTCATTTGATTCACTTCCTTGGAGGGAAAAGAGTTTATCCCCAGAAGTGTTGAACCATAGCTTGAGCCTAAAGAATACGACCTTTCCTCCCTTAAAAAATAGAAAAGATTATAAATTATTAACTAAATTTGGTATCTTTTAGGGCTACTTTCAAGTCTATCCTCCGGCACCTTAACCCCAGTCGTGCCCCTGTTTTGATGGGCCGGCGAAGCTACTTGTGGCTTATAGCATCAATCTTTGTTGTAGAACTTAACAGGTCTGGCAGCGAGGAATTAATTTCTTTTTAACCCTGTGTATTTTGGAGTGGATAGAAAACGTTAATTTTCTTTGCAAGGTGTTGGGTTCTGTAGTCTGGATCGCATGGACAGTAAAAAGTAAGAGGCTATGATGATTCTCAAACTGCTTCTGAGTTCGGGTTATGACACTGTACATCGGCAACCTCTCCTACGAGGCCACTGAAAACGATCTTCGCGAAGTTTTTGAAAAATATGGTGCTATTCGCCGGATTGTGTTGCCGGTGGATCGCGAGACAGGCAAACGGCGCGGCTTTGCTTTTGTCGAACTGGTGGATGAAACTCAGGAGGCCGCTGCCATTGATGATCTCGACGGTGCGACATGGCTAGGACGGGTGCTCAAGGTCAACAAGGCGAAGCCAAAACAAGCGGGGGGGCAGTCAAACCCCGCCTTCTAAGGGCATACTGGTAGGGAAGTGCTGTTTACTCTTCCTGCTATGCCTCGACGTTCGCCATCGCCACCGCGTCCCCAAACTCGTCGGCCTCCCCAGCCAGAATCGAAGTCACCGCTGAATACCCGCACTTTGGCGGTGCTGGGAGGGGTCTTTATTATCGGTGTGGGGGTGGGGGTCACCTTTAGTAAAACCACGACCCTGAACCCCGATAACGTGGCCTCGACGCAGTTTATTGATCAGGCGGCGCCTAATCCCGATATTTGTGTGCAGTTTGGTGCGAGCGCGATCGCCGTGGATACGCGGGTTTTTGTTACTTTTAACCCCTTCTCGGTCTTTGTGTCTCAACCCTCGATGCAACCGGGCTGTGTACTGCGCGCCAATAACGTTGCCCTTCTTGAGCAGCGGCAACTAATTACGGGAGAACAATTGCGCAGTTGTCGGCAGCGGCTAAATACGTTTGGCTATGTGGGCAACCTTGAAGGCAAACCTGAAATAAGCTGTGTCTATCAGAGCACAACGGATAAAAACCTCTTCCTCAAACTCTCCGGCTTGGGAAATGGCGCTGCGGGTGAAACCAATAATTTCTAGAACGCAACGATGAAGGGGCTGAAGTGGCCACGGCTGCGCTGGCGTGCAAGTCAGGGCGTGCAACGCTTGGGTACGGCCTTTCTCTTGATGGGTCAAGTCATCTTCTATCTAGTGCGGGGACGGATTGCTCTGCGCAACTCAATTGAGCAAATGGCTTTGGTGGGGCCTGCCTCCCTCAGTGTTGTCCTGATTACAGCAGCGTTTGTGGGTATGGTATTTACGATTCAAGTTGCCCGTGAATTTATTACCTTTGGGGCCACCTCTGCGGTGGGTGGGGTGCTGGCGATCGCCCTTGCGCGGGAACTTGGGCCTGTCCTCACAGCGGTGGTACTTGCCGGACGGGTTGGCTCCGCCTTTGCGGCTGAAATTGGCACCATGAAAGTTACTGAGCAAATTGATGCCCTCTATATGTTGGGCACAGATCCTGTGGATTATCTGGTGGTGCCACGGTTTGTTGCCTGTGTACTGATGTTGCCCATTCTCAATCTCTTGGCATTGGTGACAGGGCTGTGGGGGGGGTTGATCATTGCCGATTCTCTCTACGGCATTCCCCGTGGGGTTTATATTGAGTCCATTCAGAACTTCCTGCAACCTTGGGATCTGTGGAGTTCGATTATCAAGTCAGGTATTTTTGGAGGGGTGGTAGCCATTATTGGCTGCAATTGGGGTATCACGACCACAGGGGGCGCCAAGGGGGTGGGTCAATCCACCACGGCGGCTGTGGTGATTTCCCTATTGGCCATCTTTATCCTCAACTTTTTCTTGTCTTGGGCACTCTTTAGCGGCAGTAGTAGTTTGGTGCCGGTGCTTTAAGAGGTCAGGTTGTGGAACTGCGGGCGGGTCAAGGCTGGCGAGTGGGCTGGCGCAACGATCAATTCTATGCTGGGCTGGTGGGGGCTGAAGATTGGGCCACGGAACTTACGAGGGAGGAATTCAAAGCATTTGTAAATTTATTCCGTCAACTCCACGGGCAGCTTCAGGCGATCGCCCCTGAATTGATGCCGCAGGAAATGATTACCCTCAGTGGCAGCAACGAGGTTGTCCATTTGGAACTGGAGGGCTATCCCCACAGCTATAGTCTGCATTTGATTGTGTTGGGCGATCGCCGAGTGGAGGGGACATGGCCTGCCCCTGTGCCCCCCGACTTTCTTCTTGCCTGCTGTGAGTTGCAAGACAGGATTGCCCAGGGTCAAAGTTTAGAATAGGAGACATCCTGGTCGGTTGCGATCCCCCCTATGACCTCTGCCAAGTCCTCGAAGGTCAGCCCCGCTTTGGCGGCACTGGTTAACACCATCAAACAGTTGCAACAGCAAGAGCAAATCGGTGGATTGATTGCTCCCCTGGTGAGTTTTGCCCAAGAAACCCTTGGCATGTCCTTTGTCTGGTTGGGGCTGTACAACGAAGCCACCAAACAACTCATCGGTCAAGGGGGAACCACGCCCGTTGGTGACCATCCCTTTCTTAAGCAAAAATTGACCCTTGCTGCCGGTAGCCTCCTCGACCAGGTATTAATGAACCGCAAGCCCATTAGCTTACCCAGTCTAAAAGAGGAGCCGCGCTTGGCAGAGGTACGGGAGGCCGCCACCCGCTTGGGTCTGCAAGGCACTGCGATCTATCCCATTGTCCGTCGGCGTCAAGCCCTTGGCATTCTCATGGTCGGTTCCACTTCCTGGGGCGATACCCTGCGGGGAGATGATCTAGCCCACATGAGCCTCCTAGTCAGTGCCCTGGGTGCAGAACTAGAACGGCTGACAGCAACCCAAGCAACAAAGGCCGCACCGACAGCAAAGGAAGCGGCTGCTCCCACCGTTGGCAGTGATGACCCCGTCCGTCATCTCCTCCAAGAGGCCAGCCGTGCCGCTAGTTTAGGTCAACGCATTGAAGCGTTGTTGCTAGCATTACACCAATTCTGTCAACCGCAACGTACGAGTCTTTTTTGGCGAGATTTGGAGCAGCCCCTCTATCGGCGGCGCAGCTACACCGTTGGCAAACCCCAGAGCCGTGAGAGCCAGCGGCAACCCCTCACCATTACACAGCAAGAATTAGCCGGTTGTTACACTGCCCTTGCCAGCGGTCAAACCGTGAGTGTCAGCGATAGTCAAAGTGTGGTCAGTGCCACCGCTCCCCTACGGCTGATGCACATGCTGAACTGCCGCGCCCTAGTTGCCACCCCGATTCTGGTGGGAACCGAGGTGGTGGGCTTTCTCACCTTGGAGCGCAATGAACCTTACCCTTGGAACGACAACGAGAGGAAACTCCTGCAAGTCACCGCAGAACTACTGGCGTTAGCTGCCCCCGCGGAACGCCTCGAGCACCTGTTGACCCAAACCCAGCACACCCAAAGCTTGGTGAGTGAGTTGGCGCAGGCTATCTGTGATGAGCAGGACTGGAAGCGGGTGCTTCATCATGCGGGGGAAAAGTTGACGGCCAATTTGGGGGCACAGTGGGTCTTTTTGCTGACGTACAATTCCCTAACCCAAGCCTTTGATGTCCTGCTGCAGTATCCAGCTCCCCGTGGGCGCGATCGCCATCCGCCCTTTCCGCCCCTGCAAAAAATGGATTGGCAGCTTCTTGAAACAGCAACAACAGCTATTGCCCTTGAGGACTACAGAAATGAACTGCGCCTCTACTCTTGGAAAGAGGTGCTCGGCAAGCTGAATATTCAGTCCCTTCTGGTGGCAACCACGACTCCCGGCCATGCCCTTGAAGCGGTACTCTTGGTGGGACGCAATGAACCCACGACTTGGAGCAAAAGTCAGCAAACCCTCGTGCAGGAGGTGGCGCGCACCCTCGGCCTGATTAGCCATCAATGGCAACTGCAAAACACGAATACACAGCAGGAGCAGGTGCGATCGGCGATGTTGGCGGGTCTTACGGCCCTGCAGCGCACTCAAAACCTTGAGCGCATTGAACTAACGGGCTTGCAGCAGATTATGAATTTGATGCAGGTGCCCCTCGTGGCTTTAGTGACGTGGCGACCCGGTCAGACCGTTGGCTCAATTGTGGCACCGCCCCCTGGTCATCCCAAGTTTGCCATTCACAACGAGGCTGAGATTGCCATCTATGAAGATCCCCTGATTTACAGCGCCTTGATGGCCTCCCAGGCGGATAACCACAGCAATCCCTACGCTTGGTTGATTCAAACCACAGCAGCAGAACTGGATGGGCGCACGCGGCAGTGGCTCTCAGGGCCGGAGATTGGTCAGGTACTGGCGATCGCCCTGCGCACGGATCCCGAATATGAGCCTTCGGGAGTTCTCATTGTTGCCGATCGGCGCGATCGCCACTGGTCAACCTTGCACCTCGAGGCCTTCCTTACCCTTGTCAACCATTTGGCTTGGGCACACCGCAGCACCTCCCTCATTCAGATGCTCACCCAAGGCTGGCAAACCCTTGAAACGCTCAACTGGTATAAACACCGTCGCCTTGAACAGGTCTATGGTCAACTAGCGGTTTTTTGCAATGAGTTCACACAATGGGTTCAGCAGCACCCTGAGGCGGATCCCCTCCTGCGGCGCTTAGGCACGCTCTTGCCAACCCAGTTGGAATCCCTCCATCCCCTCTTGAGCCATGAGGTGTGGCAACTGGACAAAGCCACCGACACAGCGGGTCTAGCCGTTCTCCTCAAACGGGTGATGGATCGCATCGAAAATTGGAAGCAGCGCAAGCAACTGTGGATTCAGGTGCACAATCAGCCCGTGCTCACCCTCAGCGGCGACCTCAATAAGCTGGAGTTAATCCTCTACGAGCTGCTTCTTTTTGCCTGCCAGCGATCGCCCTCCCAAGGCCGCATTGATATTTGGTGCCAACAAATCGAGGGTTTAGGTCAAGGGGGTAAAATGCAGTCTTGGCTGGAACTCTCCATTACTGACGATGGCGAAGTGGAGCCACAGTTACTCATTAAGCTGCACCAACTGGAACATCTCGACTGGCTTGCCCCCTCCAGCCTCGATCAGCCCCCCGGCCGACACCTTAAAGTCTGCTTTAACCTGTGCCGACGCCTAGGCTACCACCTCGATATGTATAAATTAGAAGACGGCCGCCTCCTCAGTCGTCTGCTGATTCCCCTGAATAGTGGCGACACGGGTACCTTTGAACTACAACCCTCGCAGCCTCGCCAATGACCTCAAGCACGATCGCCCTTCTCGGCCTCCCCAATACCGGTAAATCCACATTTTTTAACCGCATTGCCGCAGCGCGCGCCCATGTGGGCAACTGGCCGGGAATTACGGTGGACTTGGCAGAAGCCGAGATTTCCCTCAATGGGGAGAGAGTTAAGCTGGTGGATTTGCCGGGCATCTACGATCTGGCAGGGACGGCTGCTGATGAAACCATTGTGCGTGAGTTTTTCCAGCGGGTGCCGGTGCGGCTGGTGTTGGTGATTCTTAACGCCGGTCAGATTCAGCATCAATTGCGCTTAGCACTTCAGGTAAAGGCTTGGGGCATTCCCATGGTGGTGCTTCTGAATATGGCCGATGAAGCCCGCCAACTGGGGATTCAAATTGATACAGAGAAATTGAGCGATCGCCTCGGGGTGCCGGTGGTAGCCCTCAGTGCCAAATACGGCGGCGGCTACTGGCAGGCCTATGAAACGATTTGCCGTGCCCTCAAGGAGGCCCCCATTCCCGCAGCTCCCCTCCTTAAACCAAGGTTGCCAGAGATTGATCCAGAGGCGATCGCCCCCCTCCTGGCGGACACTGTCACTTTGCCCGGTCGCGCCGTTCACAGACTAACAGAGCAGTTGGATCACTGGTTGCTGCATCCCCTGTGGGGACTCCCCCTCTTTTTTGCAGGGCTATACCTTACCTTTCAAGTGGTGTGGGTGTTAGGTCTTGGGGTGCAAGACTGGCTCAGTGATACTTTTGACGCTTTTCAGGGACAGGTATTGGAGCCATTCCTTGCTGGGCTTCCCCCCTTGCTCAGCAGTTTGCTCCTTGAGGGCCTCTACGGCGGGATTACCACGGTGGCAGCATTTGTGCCTTTAGTAACAATTTTCTTTGTTGTAATGGCGATTGTCGAGGACAGTGGCTATCTTGCCCGTGCCGCTTACCTGATGGATGGCCTAATGGCCCGTTTAGGTTTGGATGGGCGCAGTTTTGTCCTCAGTTTAATGGGCTTTGGCTGCAATGTCCCCGCCCTGCTGGCGACTCGCATTATTCGCTCGCCGGGACTGCGGCTGCTGACAATGCTGGTTATTCCCTTTTCCCTCTGTTCGGCGCGGCTACAGGTGTTTGTATTTCTCATTGCCTGTTTGTTTCCGCCGCAGTGGGGGGCAGCTGTCCTTGTCTCCCTCTATGGCTGGAGTATTCTGGCGGCCTTGCTCACGGCGCTCTGTTTTCAGGGGTACTTCCCCAACACGGATCCCTTTTTGCTGGAGCTGCCCCCCTATCGCTGGCCAACGGGGCGACAGGTGCTCCTGCGGGCATGGGGCGAGGTACGGCATTTCCTCGCGCGGGCAACGGGCTTTATTATGATTGGTGTCTTGGTGGTGTGGGTCTTGACCCATTTGCCCTTAAACGCTACGCCGTCGAGTCCCCAGACCTGGGCAGGGCAACTGGGTACCGCTTTGCAACCTCTGCTGGCTCCCGTAGGCATTACACCCGCCCTAACGATTGCTCTGATTGTTGGCTTTGTGGCCAAGGAGATTGTCATTGGCGCGTTGGCAGTGATTTATCACCTTTCGGGTACCTCGTTACAGCAGGCGATCGCCGAGGAGTTGACGCCCCTGCAGGCCTACAGCTTTATGCTCTTTACGCTCCTGTACACCCCCTGTCTCAGTACCCTTGCCACCCTCTGGAGTGAATCAAAACGCTGGCGGTTTAGTCTTTTTGCCACCCTCTATGCCCTAGGGATGGCCTGGGTGGTGAGTGGCAGCGTCTATCAACTGGGGCACTGGTGGGGATGGGGCTGATGGCCATCCTTTGCGGTATTGGCATTGGCCCCGGTGATCCCGAACTCATTACCCTCAAGGGCTGGCGCCGTCTCCAGCAAGCCAGGGTGATTGCCTTTCCTGCGGGACGGGGGGGACGGCGTGGCATTGCGGAGGAGATAATTGCCGGCTACAAACACCCTTGGCAAACCTGCCTTCCCCTGGAGTTTCCCTATGTTCTTGAGCAGGCGGTTTTAGAACAGGCGTGGCAAAAGGCGGCAAAGGAGGTTTATACATACCTTGGTCAGGGCACGGATGTGGTCTTTGTTTCCGAAGGAGATGTGAGTTTTTACAGTACGTTTTCCTATCTGGCGGCAGCCGTCCAAGTCCTTGACCCCACCATTCAGATTGAGGCCATTCCGGGAGTTTGTTCCCCCTTGGCAGCAGCGGCCAGCTTGGGGATGCCCCTGACCTTGGGGAGCGATCGCTTGGCCGTTTTGCCGGCGATGTACCATCTGGATGAGTTAGCCCAGGTGTGGGGGTGGGCGGAAGTGATGGTTTTAATGAAGGTGCGATCAGTCTATGGTCAGGTGTGGCACTGGCTCAAGGAACACCACCTCTTGGAACAGGCCGCAGTGGTGAGCTGGGCAACAACGCCGAAACAGCAAATCTACACCCCCCTTACGGATTTCCCAACCTTAACTTTGCCCTACTTTTCGCTGCTCATGGTTTGGAAAAGGCAGTCTAATCTGCGGAACGTCTAAGTCAATCCCAAACGTCCGCTCAAATAGTCCTGTAACTGTTGGGCATGGTCGTGGGCAAGATTGGCTAAGGGGAGGTCACTGAGGGGAAAGGCTTGTACTGCCCGCACTTCCTTGACATCTAAAACCTGTGGCTCACCGACAACGCGGGCGGCAATCGCAATACACACAGCATGAACGCGGGGATCTCGCTGCGGGTCAGAGTAAACCCCCACGAGGCCTTCAAAGTGTTTAAGGCGCAGTCCGGTTTCCTCGGCCAGCTCCCGTGCCCCCGTATCGAGAATTGTTTCCCCCCAATCCATCATGCCGCCGGGGAGCGACCATTGCCCTGTATCGCGGCGCTGCACTAGAATCAGGCGATCGCCCGCCGTCAGGGCAATCACCGAGACAGCGACAAAGGGATGTCGCCACACCCGTTTCAAGAAAAAACGGGCAACTCGCCAAAACCAGTTCACCCCTGCAGCCGCTCCAAATCCGCTAGCACTTGTGCCACATGGGCCTCGGGCTTGACGCGCCGATAAATGGCCGCAATTTTGCCCGTGGGGTCAATGATAAACGTATCCCGATAAACCCCAAAGGATTCCTTGCCCATGAACTTTTTGGGACCATAGCTGCCATAGGCTTGAGCCACGCCGGCGTCCACATCTGCCAGCAGGGGAAAGGGCAGGTTGAGCTTTTGCTGAAATTTAGCGTGGGAGGCAACACTATCGGGGCTGATGCCTAACACCACGGCGTTGCGCTCCTCCAAGGCAGGATTCACATCGCGGTAGGCACAGGCTTCTTTGGTACAACCAGGGGTATTATCGCGGGGATAAAAGTAGAGAATTACCCACCGGCCCTGAAAATCGGCCAAGCGCACAATCTGCCCCGTGGCGTCTGGTAGTTCAAAAGGAGGGGCGATCGCCCCAACGGTTAGGGACATTTCTAAGCAATTCCCAATGTTTTGCCATTCCTATCTTCTCCCAGTTTGGCTCCCGCTGCGGTCGCCCTAGCCCTCAAAAATAAAAAGGCGGACAAACAGATATACCATGAGCTGGCGATAACGGTAGAGCAGAAAGGCGATCGCCGGTGTCAGAACCACAAAAAAGCCGTAGAGGCCAACGATGGTCGCTAAATCGGTCTGGAAAAAATCGCGAGCCAGACGAACAAAATCGTGATCCATGCCCCCTTTGCCCATTAGGTACATCTCCCGAAACACAGGATTAAACTGCAACTGCCAAGCAAAGCGCAGGTTAAAAAACACAATGAAAAATCCGACCATACTGTAGAGGGGGCGTTCAATCGGATAGCGACACCCCCAACCACTAAGGGCACGGTAGAGAAAAATGACCGCAAAGATGAGTTCGAAGCCATGCCCCATCGCCACAAAAAGAATGTTATGAAGGGGACTAAAGGCCACAAGGGTATAAAGCAGCGTAAAGACCCCTAGGCAAGTCAGAGTAAGCCGATGGTGACGGTAGAGATAGGCCAAGACCAGCAATCCTGTATAAATGAGCAGCACAATGCCTCCTGCGCGATCGCCCTGGAGGGTGACGCCGCCACCATAGCGAAAATCAAAGGCGGGCACTGCCGGATAACCAAAGAGCCATGCCGTCACTGCATGACCCATCTCATGGACAAGGGTAATCAGCGGACTGAGTAAAAAGGTTACTCCCTCTGATGCCAACAGGAGAAGCGATAGACCCAATCCCGCTGCCGTCACTTGCCAATCTTTGGTGCTGAGGGGTTGTACGGGAATGCAAAACTCTTCCTTGCGGGAGATGGGGAGATTCTGGCGCAGAGACTCACCCTTGGCAAGGCGTTGCAACTCACGGGGATGCGTGAGTCCAGTCCCTCTTGCCAGTGTTCATTGCTGTCTTGGTAGGCCGCGATCAGGATCTGACTGTGGGCGTAGCTTGGCCATCGGATCAGTTCGCGAGCTAGCAGCGTTAGCACCACCGCAGCAGGAACAGTTGTCGGACACTGGAGGCGCAACAACAGACATTCGCGCCGCTGGTTGACGGTCACTGCAATTTTCCTAGGCGCAAGCGCCGCCTCTAGGAGGGCTTGAATCGCCGCGAGATCCCCTGTGGCAGCCGCTAGGCGTCGGGCAGAGCGGGTCATAATCTACTCCGATTCGAGGCGGCGTAACCACTCGCGATCAATGGCTTCCGATTGGGCGAGTTCCTGCTCGACTAAATCCTGATCTGAGCGATAAATAACATCCTGCTCATGGATTTGCCGCTGCTGGGCGTAGGCTTGAGCCGCCCGTAATTTGGCACGCAACTGCGGTGTGGGATTGGCCAAGCGATTGGCGTAATGGTAGCGGCGGGCATTGCGATCGCGAATGCGTTGGTTTTGCCACAGCAACCAGTAATAACGCCCTAGGGGAATCCCCAAAAAGCCAATGCCATAGCCAAGCAAAATCCAAAAGATGGAGGCCACAAAGGCCACCAGTCCCCCCAGTTGTTGGGCGATCGCCCCATCTCCCAAGAGGTACCACAACATCAGCGCCCCGATGAGGTTAATACAGCCCAAGCCAATGGCCACCATAATTTGCCAAGAGGGGGCGCGACTAAAGCGCCAGAGGCGCTCTTCTAAGATGGGGGGAAGCGTTTGCTGCCGATCTTTGCGAGTTTGCGCCGTTGTTTGTAACTCGGGAAAGCAATAGATAATCTGCCCTGCGTCGGTGACTTCGGGGCGGCCATTAAAGTGGGTCAGCACGGGCAGCATATACCACTCGTCCTCCCCCGGATCGGTTTCTAAATCGAGATAGGGGGCAATTTGCTCTGCGGTAACCGCCCCGCCATTATTGCGGATGACTTGGCCAATGAGTTGCCAGCGGCGTTCCTCAAGATCTGCATTGGGATTGCCATCGCCAAAAAGGAAAGAGTAAACCCCCTCAAAGAAGTTCATCTCCTCGCCATTGTCCTGTGACCGAGGGCGCGATCGCTGGGGAGAGGGATCGCCAAAGAAGTACCAAAAGTCGGGAAAGACCCAAAAATGAATGCCACCGCCCCCCCAAGTGTCCCCTTGGCCGCGATCGTCACCGTCTCGCCCTTGACCGGAAAGGGCAATCAAAATCATGGCGATCGCGAGAAAAATCAGGGCAATCGAAACAATGAGAAAAATGCCAAAGGAAATGCGAATCAGATAAAAAACAACGCCCCAAACCCGCTGTGCCACTGCCCGCAGCCGCAGTTGCCAGTACTTGGCCTGCAGGATACGGCGAAAATCTCTGGGGAAGACGTAGGCAATATCACCGCTTTCGGCCACCTGGAGGGTTCCCCCGACATCGGCAGCCAAGGCCATTAACCCTTTCTCAGCCGTTTGCAGCGGCAAGCCTGCCGTCCCCGCCACATCCCCGGCGGTAACCCGGTACCCCAGTGTTTCTATAGCTTGCATCAGGCGGCGATCCACTGTCATGTTTGCCCCCTCTTTGGCAAAAGGCCTCTCTTCCACCCTAACGTTTTCCCCGTCCTCTTAGGGAGACAAAAAAAGAACCCACCCCATGGGCAGGCTCCAAGCGCGGATAGTCTGAGGAAGAGGGCAATTAACCTACCGCTTCAAAATAGACCTTGGATTTGACGGGGTCAGGGTTCATCGTTTTGTCACCGGGCTTCCAGCCGGCAGGGCAGACTTCATCGGGGTGAGTTTGGACGTATTGAATGGCTTGCAGCACCCGCAGGGTTTCATCCACATTGCGGCCAAAGGCCAAGTTATTGATGGTGGCGTGTTGGATTATCCCTTCTTTGTCAATGATAAACAGACCACGCAGTGCCACCCCTTCTTCAGTTAGCACGTTGTAGGCAGCACTGATTTCTTTTTTCAGGTCAGACACCAAGGGATATTTGAGATCGCCGACACCGCCGGCTTTGCGATCGGTTTGAATCCAGGCCAGGTGGGAAAACTGGCTATCCACAGACACGCCAAGGATTTCGGTGTTTAGTTTGGCAAATTCATCGTAGCGATCGCTAAAGGCAACAATTTCCGTGGGGCAGACAAAGGTAAAGTCCAAGGGATAGAAAAAGAGAACGACGTATTTACCGCGATAGTCCGAGAGTTTAATGGTTTTGAACTCTTGGTCATAAACAGCAACTGCTTCAAAATCAGGGGCGGGCTGACCCACGCGCAGACAGTCAGACATAGAAAACCTCGTACTCTTAACTACGACAGGTTGAACAGAGCTGTTCACATTTTTTAACAGCCACTCCTAATATACCATACTCATAACGGTTTTGATTATGAAATAGCCGATCGCTGCCACCGCCGCTCCAGAAAGCGGGAAAGCCGTGACAGGGGAAAACAGAGGGCAAAGTAGAACATCGCGCCCAAAACATAGACAAAGAGCTTTCGCTGCGGATCTGTAATCGGATTGGCAAAGGTGCTGGTTGTGTTTTGCAGCTCTGGAACGCCAATGACCACCAAAAGAGCGCAGTCCTGCATCAGCGTAATGAAGTTATTCGTAAAGGGGGGCAAGATGATCAAAATGGCCTGGGGCAGAATAATCCGCCATAGGGTTTGCCGAGCTGACAGCCCCAAGCTGAGGCTTGCTTCCGTTTGTCCCTTGGGAACCCCCTCTAGGCCACTGCGAAAGACTTCGCTCAAGTAGGCACCGTAGTTAAAGCCCAAGCCAAGAATGCCGTAGAAAATGTAGTTAAACAGGGGGGACACCAGGCGGTTACTTTGCAGCACGGTCATGACATCAAAGGCGATTCGCCGAGGATCAAAACCCCACTGACTTAAGAGGCCACCAATGCCAAAGCCCCAAACGAGCAGTTGCACTAGGGTAGGGGTACCCCGCACGAATTCAATATAAACCGTACTGAGCCAACGCAATGGACGGGCAGGATGCAACCTTGCCCAGGTGGCGATCGCCCCCAAGATCACCGCCAACAGCACACTAAAGACTGAGATCAGAAACGTCGTGATTGCCGCCTGAAAGAGAAAGGGCGCGTATAGTCCTAACGTGTCGCGAAAGGAGTAGAGATAACCACAAAAGGCAAGAATGCCCAGCCCTAAGCAGAGTAAAAAGATGCCATCGAGCCACTTTGCCCAAGGGGGGATCAACGGTGCCACTTGTTGCATTCTCGGAAGACCGTAATTTTGTCAGGATGATGATACCATCCCGTTTTTTAGGGAAGCATTCTCCCCAGCCCCCCAGGAAAAGTAGGCAAGGAATTCCTGATTGCCCGCAGGCCCTAGAATCGGCGAGGGAGTTACACCGTGGCACCGCCAGCCCAAAGCCTCGGCTGCTGTTATCACCTGATCCACCGCTTCTTGGCGCGCCTTGGCATCGCGCACTACCCCATTTTTACCTAGGCGATCGCGCCCCACTTCAAACTGCGGTTTAATGAGGGCAATCAGGTCTCGCGGCGGGAGGAGCAATTCCCAGAGGGCAGGCAAGACTTTCGTCAGGGAAATAAAGGAGACATCCACCACCCCCAGATCGGGTCGGGGTGCCCCATCAGTGTACAGATCAGCAGGCGTGAGATAGCGCAGGTTGGTGCGCTCCCGCAAAATAACCCGCGGGTCTTGGCGCAGCTTCCAGTCCACCTGTCCATAGCCAACGTCAACGCCATAGACCAACTTGGCGCCCGCTTGCAGCAGACAGTCTGTAAACCCCCCCGTGGAAATTCCCCCGTCCAAACAGACGCGATCCCGCACCACCACGGGAAAGACCCCTAGGGCATGGGCGAGCTTTTCACCGCCGCGCGAGACATAGGCGGATTTCGCCTTGACCTGAATGGAGGCATCCGCCGCCACCAACGCCCCCGGTTTGTCAATGGGCACGTGATTCACTTGGACTTGACCGGCTCGAATCCAGCGCTGCGCCTGCTGGCGGCTCTCACACAGGTGCCGCTCCACAAGGAGACTATCCAAGCGTTGTTTGCGAGGAGTCATTGCTCTTTTTGAAGGGGGGCAAAGGCAAACAGTTGATTGACCTCAAGGGCAAGACCCTGCACATTGGGTTGGGTAAAGAGGGTGGTTTCACTCTGCCATAAAGGCAAGAAGGCCACGACTTCAGCATTGAGTTCCTGAAGCTGACGCAAGAGTGCCCTACGGCGTTGGGGATTGGCCTCCCGGCGACTGGCAACAATCAGCGCGTTGGCCTCAGGACTGTAGAAAAACGATCCCCAAGCGGCACTGGCACCACTTTCGCAGCCTGTTTTCACAGAACCGCGATCGCAACTGAGGAAAGGTTCCAAGTAGTTATCGGCATCGTAAAAATCACCGTACCAGTCAAGCAAGACCAAAGGATAGGCTCCACTTTCTAAATTGCGGTAGATGGTCGCCGAATCGGCACTGTCCAATTGCACTTGAACGCGATCGCCCAAATCTCGCTCCAATGAGGCTTTAAGAACCGTTGCCGCCAGCACATTACTGGGCACATTGGCCCGGTACCAAAGGTTGACCACCAAGGGCTGCTGCGCCGAAAAGGTGGTTTTCTGTAACCAGTGCTCTATTCGGCTCGAATCGCCGTCTCCATAGCGATCGCGGAAGACGGGTTCACTCTCAGGAAATAAACTGGGCACCAGCGAGTACAGGGGTTCTGCCTCCCCCAAAAAGACCCGTTCTGTGAGGCGCTGGCGATTGACACTGGCCGCTAAAACCTGCCGTGCCGCCAATTGATCCCAAGGCGGTTGGCGCAAGTTAATACTCAAGACGGTGACTGCATTGCCTGCTCCTGTGACCACCCGCCAATGTTTTGTTGCAGCTTCAGCCTTGAGGGCACGGATTTGATCGGGATCTAGAGCGCCGATTGCCACATCCACAGCGCCGGTGCGAAAGGCATTGTAGAGATTGGCACTGCTGGAGAAGATCTGCAAGCGAATCCCGGCATTGCGAGGTTTGGCCCCCCAATAATCGGCAAAGGGTTCTAGGCGCACACCATCGCTACTGTACTGCACCAAGCGATAGGGGCCAGTGCCAACAAACTGTGTTGGCAAAAACCTATTGGTGGCTGCTCTGTAAGCTGTAGGGGAAACAGCGCACAACCCACTAAAGGCCAGCAGATGCGGAAAGGCAACAAAGGGTTCCTTGAGGCGAATTTCCAGTAAATCGTCAGTAATTGCCCTGAGGTCTTTCACTCGTCCCGCCAAAAGGGAGGCGGGCTGACCGCCACTGTTCATAAACCGCTCAAGGGAAAAGGCCATCGCCGCTGCATTAAAGGGGGTGCCATCGTGGAAGCGAACCCCCCGCCGCAGGGGAATGCGGTAAGTCAGGCCATCCTCACTCACCTCAGGTAACGCCGTGGCCAGTTGGGGAATAAGATTTTTGCCGTCATAGGTGTAGAGGCGATCGCCCAAGTTAAACAGCAGGAGTCCCGCCAAATTTTCGTAGGCATCCGCAGGGTCGAGGGTGCGCAGGCGAGCTGTGGTACCAATGACAATACTGTGATCCCCTTGGTGAGGTACATCACCGCCACAGGCGACCAGCAGCAGGCTCAACAACAGGACAAAACATTCCCACAGTCGTCGTTGTGCCACAACACATCCGCTCGGTACATCCTCCTCTAGAATAAAGGGCGAGCGATGGGACTCGAACCCACGAATGGTGGAACCACAATCCACTGCCTTAACCACTTGGCTACGCTCGCCATGTTTCCTGAGCTAGTCTTCTAGCATAGCATAGAGGCCTCTGCCATGAAAGTGCCCCTCGTTTCCCAAGTGATCGCCCGCCCTCTCTGGTGGGGGGGTGGTGCCTTTCTGGCTTTAACCATCACGGCGGCCTGTGTCACCAATCCCACCCCCGCCGATTATCGGAAACGCGCTGCAACGGAAATTAACACGTTCCTTTTAACCCAAGTGTGTCCAGAGATCCTCAATCGGGAGAGCGCGATCGCCATGCTGGCCTTGGAATTTTGCGAGCAACTGGAGTCCCATCCTGCAGAGGAGATCGAACGCTACATTAGTTACAACACCCAATCCTACAACTTGGGGGTGGCGACCCTCTTTGTAACGGAATTCCCCATTCAAAGGGTCTGGAGCCTCGGCCTCTTTGGTCAAATTATCCCCCTCAACCTGGAGATGTAACCCTTGCCGGGGTCAACTTAGCCAGTGGGTTTGCAGTGGGGGAAAAGGGAAGTGCCTATGCCAAGATATATCAACAAATATCAACAACGAGCAGCAAAACCACACATTAACCATGATTGGGAAAACCCTAGGCGGGCGCTATAAACTCATTCGAGTCTTGGGGGCGGGGAACTTTGGCCAAACGTTTCTGGCGGAGGATGTTCATCGTCCCATTCGTGCCAAATGCGTTGTCAAGTATCTGCGACCTGCCCGCACGGATGCGGCCTTTCTCCCCTTGGCGCGATCGCTCTTTCAGCGGGAGGCACAAATCCTAGAGCGGCTGGGTAGCCATGGGCAAATTCCCCGCCTTCTGGCCTACTTTGAGGAAGACAACGAATTTTACCTTGTGCAGGATTTTATTGAGGGTCACGTCCTGCGGCAGGAATTGTTGCCGGGCTGCGTTTGGCCGGCGGCACGGGTAATTGAGTTACTGCAAGATGCGTTAGGGATTCTAGCTTTTGTTCATCAATGTGGTGTCATCCACCGCGATATTAAACCCGACAACCTAATTCGTCGCCAAGCGGATCAGCGTCTAGTCCTCATTGATTTTGGCGCGGTGAAGGAGATGGGGGTTTCCATTGGGGGCGGCACCCTTGTGGGGGATTCCCAACCCCAGACGATCGCCATTGGCACACCGGGGTATATGGCACCGGAACAAGCCCAGGGTCGTCCTCGGCCGGCCAGTGATCTCTACTCCTTGGGAATGGTGGCGGTACAGGCTTTGACGGGGTTGAATCCCCTGCAACTCACCCAAGACCCCTACGGCTATTGGTGTTGGCAAGCGGCTGAAGCGGTGAGCGATCGCCTAGTGCAGTTTGTGAACAAGCTAATTCATCCTTCCCCCTACGAGCGCTTTGCTACGGCTACCGATGCCCTTGCCAGTTTGCAACAGGTGGAGGTGCCCAAATCCTTTTGGGTTCGCCTTGGCAAATTGCTAAAAACACCCGTTCAAGACCTCTGGCGATCGCCAAGGAAGAATGAGGGTGCTGCTACGATGCCGCCCAGTGCGCCGCCTGCTGTTTCTCCACTGCCCTCCCACGCCACGGAACCCAAACCGGTCTCCTCTCCACCGGCAGCCACTGCCGTCCCTGCTAACCAAGGTCGCCATGTGTTCATCAGTCACTCCAGTGACGGTACCGATTTGCAGTTGGCAAGTGCCCTCCAAGCGGTGTTGCAAAAAGCAGGGCATCAACCCTTTATGGCCGGCCAAAGTATCCGCCTTGGGGAGGCATGGGCGCAGCGGATTGATCAGGAGCTAAAGCGGTGTGATTTCTTTGTTCTGTTGCTCTCGCAAACAGCAGCTCAAAGTGAAATGGTGCTTGAGGAAGTCCGCACCGTTAAACAGTTGCAGGCCCAAAGGGGCGATCGCCGTCCCTTTATCTTGCCTGTGCGGGTAAATTTTCCCCTCGATATGCCCCTGAACTATGAGCTGCGGGGGTATCTGCATCGGCTACAACAGCGCTTCTGGCGATCGCCCGCGGACACCGACGCCCTGCTGCAAGAGATTCTCGACTTGGTGAATGCCACGACCGCCCCTAAAATCAGCAGTAGCGATGCCGGTCAAGAAACCATTGCTGAACCCCTTCACACTGGCACATTGGGGAGGGATGGTGCCCCCGTTCCTGTGGCAGAGCCAGAACTCCCCGAAGGTCAAGTGGAAGTGGCCTCGGCATTTTACATTGAGCGGCCTCCCATTGAGCAACGCTGTCGCGAAACCCTCCTGCAACCCGGCTCCCTCATTCGCATCAAAGCCCCCCGCCAAATGGGCAAAACCTCCCTTATGGCACGACTCCTCTACCGCGCCACCCAAGAGGGCTACGGCACGGTTCCCCTCAGTTTCCAACTGGCGGATGCCCAAGTGTTCAGTGATTTGGAAAAACTGCTGCGTTGGCTCTGCGCCAGTGTCGGGCGGCGACTAGGGCTAGAAAACCGCCTCCATGAGTATTGGGATGACATCTTTGGCAGCAAATACAACTGCACCGCCTACTTTGAGGAGTATCTTTTACCGCACTGTCAAAGAGCGGGGACACGATTTGAGAGTCGCCCCCTAGTTCTGGGATTAGATGAAGTGGATCGGGTGTTTGAATATCCCGAGGTGGCCAGTGACTTTTTTGGTCTGTTGCGGGCATGGCATGAGGAGGGCAAAAATCGCGATATTTGGCGCAACCTGCGTCTGATTGTGGTTCATGGCACTGAAGTTTATATTCCCTTGGACATTAACCAGTCCCCCTTTAACGTTGGCTTAGCCGTTGAGCTGCCTGAATTCAACCAAGAACAAATTGCCGAGTTGTGTCGCCTCCACGGTCTCAATCTTTCAGAGGTACAACTTCAAGAACTTCAGCACTTGGTGGGGGGGCATCCCTATCTCATTCGTCTCAGCCTGTACCACCTTGCTCGCCAAGAGCTTTCGTGGCAAGAGTTAATCGCTAACGCTGCCTCAGAAACGGGGTTATATCGCGATCACCTGCGACGCCAGTGGTGGCACCTCCAGCAGCAGGAAGATTTGGCACCCGCCTTTCGGGAGATTCTCAAAGCAGAAAACGGCAGGGTGGTTGATAGCACCATTGGCTTTAAGCTCCACAGTTTGGGACTGATTACCCTAGAGGGAAATTTCGCTCAGGTGCGCTGTGATCTGTACCGCCGCTATTTTGGCGATCGCCTACACTAGTTGAGCAAAGGGTGGGTAGTCCAAGCAGCGGTTGTGCGAGCAACAATTCCCTTGCTAAGCTAAAGGTAGAGGGGTTCGGTTATCCGCCAATGACTCTGATCGGTCTTGGATCTGTATCCCGCTGCCCAGTTATTCTTCGCGGGTTGTGCCGTCTATGACGTTAATGTACGTTGCGCCTCAATGGCAAACCCTGGCATTTCCCTCTACACTTTTTCTTCAACCTATTCTAGAAATTCTGCTGAGTGATCTTCCTCCCCAGTACAAAGATGAAATTAGGCTAGGCCTCCAAGAAGCCCTTGTGAATGCGGCGCGCCACGGCAATCAACTCAACCCCGAAAAGCTGGTTTCCGTCCGTTATACCTTTTCCCCGGATCAATGCTGGTGGGTAATTACGGATCAGGGGGATGGTTTCTCACCGCCCAGTAATGTTTCTGAGACCGCTGAGGAATTGTTGCCAGCCGCCGACTGTGAATGTGGTCGGGGCTTATTTTTGATCTATGCCATTTTTGATGAGGTCTATTGGAACCCCAAAGGAACGGAATTGAGCCTCTGCAAGTACCTCACGTGAGTGGATAACCGCCCCTTTGGCTAGAGGGGAATGACATCAATCCAGTGGCGATACTGTGGCTCTCGCCCTTCAACGATTGCCTGTAATTGTTTTTGCAGTTGGAGTGTCAAGGGGCGATCGCTAGGCAGTGTATAGGTCTCAATGCGACTGACGGGCACAATTCGCGCAGCCGTGCCGGTTAAAAAAACTTCATCGGCAATGAGGAGTTCCGTGCGATCCACAGGGCGCTCAATGACCTTGACGCCGGCGGCTTGGGCCAGTTCAATCACACTGCGGCGGGTAATCCCCTCCAGAATATCCTGATCCACACTTGGCGTAATGAGTTGCCCCTCGCGCACAAGAAACAGATTCATTCCCGTGGCTTCGCAGACTTTCCCCTGATCGTTGAGGAGAATGGCTTCGTCAAAACCGCTGGCAACCGCTTCTGTTTTGGCAAGGGCAGAGACAATATAGGAGCTGGTCAGCTTACCCCGCAAAGGAAACGAGCGATCGCACTGCCGCTGCCAAGAGCTAATCCGACAGGTGACGCCTGCGGCTGAAAGGTAGTCGCCAAGGGGCATGCCGTAAATCAGGAAGTCCTTTTCAATATCGTGAAGTCGAGGGGCAATGCCCAGCCCGCAGGTATAGACTAAAGGACGAATATAGAAGGGCACGCTGGGTTGATTTTTTTGCACCCATTCCACAATCTTGGACTTAATCTCGCTTGCGGGTAGTTCATAGCCCAGATAGTGGGCACTGCGACTAAGGCGACGACAGTGATCCTCAAGGCGAAAGAGAAGAATCTCGCGAGCATTCGCCGGATTGGGCAAACCGCGCAGGCCTCCTAGGGCTGCCGTTCCATAGTGCAGCGCATGGGTTGCCACCGAAATTTTGGCCTCTGCAAAGGGCACAAATTGACCATTCAGATAGGCGTAGGGGAGAAAGTTACTCATGGGTTGATTGGAAGCGTTTTTGACATTCTCCTCGGCTTGAAAGCCGGAGATTCCTACTGCGCTCAAGCCCCTTCGGTGGGTTCCTAGGCCGAGTGCGTATCCGCTGCTTGTATCTCCACAGGTATCACTGCCGGCCTGCCCTGCCGTAGGTCGGCGTGGTTGTGGCCGACAGCAAGATTATAGAACGGCTCCGCCCTTCGCGCTATCCTTAAGCGCCTCCCGCGCAGCGGTACGGCGAGGCTTGCCGCGCCCTGGATCAAAGCCGAATGAAACCCAGAATTAGGCTGGAATTTCTCTAGTCTAACATTTTGGCTTACCTCTTAAAAAAACTAGGGCAATGGTGCTTCAGAGGTTACCTCTTCAATATTCGAGACTTGGAGCACCAGACGAAACGGCCGTTGCATCCGCTGTTGGATAAACTGCTCCATCAGTTCTACCTGTTTTGGGGTCACAGGTTCACGGGCACGGACATTAATGCGCACAACTGGGGGGTCGGTTACCCAAGTTGTTTCCATGTTCAACAAATCCAAACGTTGAAATGTCAATGTCCCCCTCAGGAGGGCTTGGCGCACTTTCTGTTGCAAGCGCACTTGCTCGATGAGGCGGCTAAAACTAATCGCCAAGGGAATCACCAAAAGGGCCGTCAGGGCAGCGGCAATACTAAGGGGGCGGCGGCTTTGGTGGAGGGGAATATAGCCAACCAGAACAAAAACCAGCATGCAGGCCAGGGTAATTCCCAAGAGGTTAGTTAAGTACAACAGGGTTGCCCCACCACTGAGGCTAGAATTCCACTGGGCAATGCCCAAACCAATGGTGCAAACCGGCGGCATCAGAGCAACGGCGATCGCTGTTCCGGCCAAGGTATTCGAGACACGAGGCTCGGCCATGGCATAGGCACTTACTGCTCCCGCCGCAACAGCAATGCCTAAATCTAGAAGATTCGGTTGCGATCGCGCCAAGATCTCGCTGCCGTAGGCCTCAAGACCGACAATCATTCCCAGTATCCAAGAGATACCAATGGCCATGAGCGTGCCCACAATTAGGGCAGTTGCCGCCTCGCGAAACATTTTGAAGTCACCGATGAGAGCCGCCAGAGCCAGCCCACGAATCGGCAACATCAGGGGAGCAATCACCATCGCCCCAATGATGACAGCTGCACTATTGGCAAGCAAACCAAAGGTGGCAATCACACAGGAGCTGATAATCAGAATAACGTAGGGCACATTGAGCTGGGATTCTGCATAGAGAATCCGGATGAGTTGGTTGAGGCTTTCGGGGCTGCGGCGATGGTAGCGGAAAGACTGCAACTGATGCAGCCAATGGGTGAAAACCTGTTTCATGGACAACCTTGGGCGGCAGTTTTTTGAAAATAGACTAAATCAATCCTACAGGAACTGCCACTGATCAAAAGTTGCCGCCTGTCCCACCGCTGCCCCCGCCTCGTCCAAGACAGTCCAAATCCAAGCATTTTCAATCCGAAAGCGCCGCCCAGATCGAGAGATACGAATGCCGCAGTAGTTGTGGATGTAGCCTTGCCTTGCTGCTTGGGCAAGAAGTGCTGAGCGCTCCACCTGAGCAATGGGTTCAGCAGTGAACCGTGAAGGGAGCTGTACCAGTTCTGACCAAGAGAGTTCCCATAGGGCAAGGGCTGCCTGATTGCCGTAGTTGAGCACCGGATCGGCTTCGCACCCATGGGAAAGAACAGGTTGGAACCAGTGGAACAACTGCTGTGCCAAGGCCAAGTCCTCCTTCGCTCCCTTAGGGAGGAGCGATCGCCCCGTCCAGTGTTGAAAACTGGCACAGATTCGCCGCGCTTGCTGAATGGCCTGTGGCTGCAACCAAGGCTCCATCATTTAGACCGTGGTCAAGATACGACTGGCGGCGGCCACCCCGGCGCCGGGGCTAAAGTTGTTGTACCCCAATTCGGCGAGCACCGCTTCAAGGGCACTGACCGCTGCCAGAATATCGCGATCGCTCACAAAGCCGAGGTGACCCACGCGGAAAATCTGCCCCTTCAGGTGATCTTGACCACCCGCCAAGGCAATGTCAAAGCGTTTTTTCATCAGACTGCGAATCTTCTCCGCCTCTACCCCTTGGGGAGCGACAGCGGTAATGGCGGGACTCGCGCAGTGATCAGGTGCATATAGGGGCAAGTTCAGGGCCTTCATAGCAGCACGGGTGGCTTGCATCAGGCGCTGATGGCGGGCAAAGATATTCTCCAAGCCCTCCGCTTGCATCATCTCTAGGGCTGTCTTCAAGGCAAAAAAGAGATTCACAGGCGGGGTAAAGGGGGTGGTGTTCTTGGCTGCGTCCTTGCGGTATTTCCCTAGGTCAAGGTAAAACTTCGGCAGGGTGGCTCGCTCGTAGGCTTGCCATGCCTTGGCACTGACGCTGACAAAGGCCAATCCCGGCGGGATCATGTAACCCTTCTGGGAGCCTGAGCCAACCACGTCCAATCCCCATTCACCCACAGGGACATTGACAGCTCCTAGACTGGTGACCGCATCCACAATGATCAAGGCTTGGCCGTGGGCTTTGACGTGGCGGTTAATCGCCTCTAGATCGTTGATCACTCCCGTTGAGGTTTCACTGTGGGTCACGATCACCGCCTGAATTGTTTTGGCCGTGTCTGCCTCTAGGGCTGCTTTGAAGTCATCGGGATTGAGGGGCTGTCCCCAAGGGGCGGTAATGCGCTCCGTTTTCAGACCGTAGGCCTCACAGACCTCTGCCCAGCGATCGCCAAATTTACCATTACAGCCCACAAGGACGCGATCGCCCGCACTGAGAAAGTTAATGATTCCGGCCTCCATCGCCCCTGTGCCACTGGTGGTTAAAATCAGCACATCATCCGTTGTTTGATGCAGCCATTTCAATCCCGCCGTTACCGCTGCCATGATCTCGCTAAAGTCACCGCTGCGGTGGCCAATGGGGTGTTTGCTGAGGGACAAAAGTACCGACTCCGGTACCGGCGTCGGCCCCGGAATCATCAACATTGATTTATCTTGCATTGTGAGTTGCGAACCAATCCCTAGAATGAAACGACTAAGCCCAGTGAGCAGCCATATGCTCTGCCAAGTCCAGAACCCGCTGGCTATAGCCCCACTCGTTATCGTACCAAGCCACCACTTTCACCAGCGTGCCCCCCATCACCATGGTTAGAGAGGCATCCAAAATCGAGGAGGCGTTGTGCCCCCGATAGTCTGAAGACACCAGTTCCAATTCGCTGTAGTGGATAATCCCCTTCATGGTGGTTTCAGAGGCTTCCTTGATTACTTGGTTCACCTGCTCAGCAATGGTGGGTTTTTCCACCTGCGCCACAAAGTCCACCACAGAAACATTGGGGGTGGGTACCCGCAGAGCAATCCCATTCAGCTTACCTTGCAACTCAGGAATGACTAATCCCACCGCCTTGGCGGCACCCGTAGAGGTGGGCACAATATTCATCGCGGCTGCCCGCGCCCGCCGCAAATCGCGGTGACTGGCATCGAGTAGGCGCTGATCTCCCGTGTAGCTGTGGGTAGTTGTCATCATCCCCTGTTGAATGCCAAAGGTTTCATGGAGCACTTTGACAATGGGGGCTAAGCAGTTGGTGGTGCAACTGGCATTGCTGACGATGTCTTCACTGGGATCGTAGGTGTGGTGATTCACCCCGACCACATAGGTGGGGATGTTGCCTTTACCGGGAGCTGTAATCAGGACTTTTTTGGCACCGGCGCTAAGGTGCTTGCTGGCACCCTCGCGGCTGGTAAAGACCCCCGTGGCTTCAATGACCAGGTCAATGCCCCAGGCGCTCCAAGGCAGATTTTCGGGGTTGCGATCCGAGACACACTTAACTGCATGCTCATCCACATAGATGCAGTCATCGTCAGCCCTAATCTCGGCATCTTGGAAAATGCCCAACATCGAGTCATACTTCAGCAAATGGGCATTGGTGCGGGGATCGGAGGTATCGTTGATGCCTACAATCTCTAGCTTGCTATTGGCTTTTCGCTGTAACCAGCAACGCATGAAGTTCCGACCGATGCGCCCAAAACCATTGATAGCGACTCTAACCACCTGCTCCCTTCCTCTGTTTACTAACTCATGGTCAGAAATGATCTAGGAAACATTCTAAGGGGGAATGGTCATTTTATTTCGCTTTTTTTAACGGCGCACCAAAGGTCGCTCCTGCAAAGGGGCTGACAGGGCCTCCTCTAGGGGGGCACAGCCAAAGCGCTCCTCTAAAAGAGCCATGACGGTGCGACCAAAGTCATTGGGATTGAGTCGCCAAGCTGCAAGGCACACTTCCCCAAGGACGGATCCCATGGGTTCGGGGTTCCAAAGCAATTTTTTGGCAGTCCAAGGCATGAGACTCATGGGGTTGTAGCCGGGGCGCAAAATGCCGCGCTCGAGGGCATATTCCTCAAGGTGGGTGTGAGGTTGCAGGCCGATGAAGAAGATGGCCGGTTCAACGTTGTTGGCACCAAAGATGCGTTCCAGCTCGCGGTGGTAGGCAATCGTCTGGGCAATGGTGTCGGGACGTTCGTCTATTACGTTGAAGGAGTAGTTCACAGAAACAAGGGCATCAAACCCCGCGGCTTTCAAATCACGACAGTTCTGCAACACCGTTCGCAGGTTATAGCCCATGCGCATTTTCCGCACCAGTTCCTGGGAGCCACTGGTAATGCCGATTTCAAAGTAGTTCATCCCGGTTTGCACCATGAGGTCGCACAGTTCGGGAGTGAGGTTGTCGGCACGGATATAGGCTGCCCAGTGAATATCCTTCATGCCTGCTCTGAGAATTTCCCGCAGTAGGGCGATCGCATCGGGGATAAATTTGCGAGCGGGAATAAATTGGGCGTCGGTAAACCAAAAATTGCGCACACCGCGATCGTAGAGCTGGCGCATTTCCGCCACGACTTCCTCGGCAGGGTTAATGCGCACCTGTTTGCCTTCAACGACGGTATAGACGCAGTAGCAGCAGTTGTGGGGACAGCCCCGTTTGGTTTGCACGCCAATATAGAAGTCGCCCCCCTGAAGGTAATACTCGAATTCGGGCCAAATGGTCTCGATGTAGTCATAGTTGCAGGCAGTTTTTTCGATGGGGGTTGGCCATTCGTGGATCAGGCGATCGCGGGGCTTTTCAACACCGGCAATGTAGCAGCGTTCTTGAGCAATCGACTGGCCGGTAAGTACTTTGTAGAGCAGGGTTTCCCCTTCCCCCACAGAAACAATGGTGCCCTTGGGCAGTTGAGACCCCAGTTGTTCGTAAAAGACACTGACCGCACCACCACCGACAATGGTTGTAACGTCTGGATGGTAACGCTTAGCATGGTGGAGTCCCAAACGGATTAAGTTGAGGTTGCGCCAGAGTTCACCATAGTAGGCAGCCATCACCCGCAGACCCCCGATCGCCCCCCGCAACTTCACCAGGGGATTGCGAGCGTAATAGACCTCAAAGGCATGTTGCAGTGGATTGCCCCCCCGTCCCCCCACAGGGGCATAGATTTGAATATCCCGCCAAGAGAAGACAAGATGCGTGGGCTGAAATTCGTCAATAACTTGGGCAAGGGCAGGGCGAAAATCAAGGGGTGGCACCGTTCCCAAATCAAAAATCCGTTGTTCAACGCTTGGTAATTGCTTATGGATATAGTCTGCAAGATACACAACACCAATGGGAAAAATAGGGTTGCAGGGGAGACGGACATAGAGAACCCGAAGAGACATAAACTAGCCCAAGGAAGATCTATAGAAACGCTAAATTCTTAATAAACCTCTATCGCTGTTTAGGTTTTAACACATTTGCGCCTTTCCAGCAGGGGATCAGGGGAACTGAACTGAACTCAAGGCAAGGATCAACTCTGCATCCTGTAGTTGGGTTTACAACTATGGCCAATTGAGAATGCTAGGCTAACAAGGGTAAAGACCTCTCCCATAACAAACCATTACCCCCTATGCCGCAAATCTTTGATCCCCTTCCTAGCAATAGTTGCGATCGCATCCTCTGCTGTTATGTCAATGCCACCAGCAAAATTCAGGTGGTGCGGATTACCAATATTGCCAATTGGTATTTCGAGCGGGTTGTTTTTCCGGGGCAACGACTGGTGTTTGAATCACCACGGGCAGGACAACTGGAAGTTCACAGCGGCACAATGGCCAGCGCGATTCTTTCTGATACCATCCCCTGTACAGAGCTACTGGTTCAAGAAGGGGCCGGTAATTTTTTTCCCAGTGATCCCGTTATCCAACGGCGGTTAGAATTGATTAATGAAGCTCCTGAGGCTGTAGCTACAAAAGTAACAAGTCATTGAGTCAAGTCAGTCTGCGCCCGCGCACCACTGCCATTTTGGCCACAAGTTTAGATGGCAAGCTTGCCCGCTCGGATGCGGCCGGCAAACGTATTGCCTCTCACTACGATTTTCAACACCTTGAACAGCAGGTGGCCCAGGTGGACGCCGTACTCTTTGGGGCGACGACGTTGCGCTGGGGGGGGACAGCAATGCGCCTGCAATCTCCCCATCTCATTGCCGAGCGCGAACGCCAGGGGCGATCGCCCCAACCGTTGCAAATTGTCTGCTCCGCCAGCGGCAACCTAGACCCTGCGCTTCCCTTCTTTCGCCAGCCGATTCGCCGTGTCTTGCTGACCACTGAGAAGGGGGCTAGCCATTGGCAAGGATCCGCCGCCTTTGATGAGTGTTGGCGGGCAGGCGAAGAAGCAATTGACTGGCCCAAGGCGTTTGCCAACATGCAAGGGGCGGGGGTGCAAACCTTGGCGGTGTTGGGGGGCGGACAGCTTTTGGCATCCCTGTTGCAGATTGCTGCTATTGACGAATTATGGTTGACCCTCTGCCCACTCCTCCTGGGGTCGGCAGCCCCCAGCCTCTATCCCGATGGAGTCGAATTCTCAGGGATGTTGACGCTTCTCAATGTCTTACCTGTGGGCAATGAAGTGTATCTCCACTACCGTCTCACCTATGCTTGATCGCCACTGAGTCTAATCAATTCTCCTCAGGGATAATTCGCATCTCCAAGGGGGAGGCAAGAATGCAATCACAGTAATTGAGAACGGGGGGCGTAGGCCAACCCCACGTAACCCCAATACTCCCCGCAGCTCCCCCCCGCTGTGCCATCAGGCCGTCACTATCTGCATCGCCAATGACCACGGTTTGATCTGGTTGCACGCCAAGGCGATCGCACACCCTGAGGAATACCTGCGGATCGGGCTTTGTGGGTGGTTCATCTCCTCCCCGCCAGAGTTGGAAGAAGGGCTTCAAGTGGTAGGTGTCTAGAAAAGCCTCGATTTCCCACCTGCCGTCGCCGGAGATAATCGCCAAGGCACATCCTGCCCTGTGGAGTTGCTGCACTAATTGAGTGACACCCGATAGAGGGGGTGTCCACGGCGCTTTGGCCGTAAACTGGAGGTCGGCTTTTGCAAAGGCCGTGCGCACGAGTTCTAAAGCGGCAATCCAAGGAATTCCCTGGGTGGCCACAAAGGCCGCGGCGGCAATCAGGTTCTCCTGCCGTGTTCCCACTGCTTGCAATCCGGTTGGCTCGAGATGATCACCGATCACCCCAAAGGCCTGAAGTAGTGCCTCTTGCAAATTCGGGAAGTGTTCGGCAATTTTCACGGCGCGGGCGATCGCCACCAACCGCAGGTAATCGGCAACATCCGCTAATGTGCCATCTTTATCAAAGATCACTGCTGCTACCGAGTGAAAACAGCGTCCCTGACACCACAGCTGCACCATTCCCCAAACCTCTTGGGTAGTAGGATCAAAACACAAAGCACAGAAGATGATGAGGATACTTCTCCCTTGATTATCGTCATTGATAACTACGACAGCTTCACCTACAACCTTGTCCAGTACTTAGGGGAGCTAGCGCAGGAGTTCCCAATTGCTGCGGATCTGCGGGTCTTTCGCAACGACAGGATCGGCCTCGAGGAAATTGCCGCCCTTGCCCCTGCGGGTGTTGTCATTTCCCCCGGCCCTGGTCGCCCTGCGGATGCCGGAATTTCTGAACCACTGATCCGCACCTATGCCGGAAAACTGCCCATCCTAGGGGTTTGCTTGGGGCATCAAGCCATTGGGGAAGTCTTTGGCGGCACGGTGACACTGGCACCAACACTGATGCATGGCAAAACGTCAGAAATCTACCACAGTGGTGTGGGGGTGTTCCAAGAGCTGCCCCAACCCTTTACGGCAACCCGCTACCACAGCCTCGTCATTGACCGTGACAGTTGTCCCGATGTATTGGAAATTACCGCCTGGACAGAGGATGGCCTAATTATGGGGGTGCGTCACCGCCAATATCCGACACTGGAAGGGGTGCAATTTCATCCGGAGAGCATTCTTACCACCTGCGGCAAAGACCTGCTACGGAACTTTTTGCGTCAAGTGTCCAGTCCATCGGTGTGAGCCGGCCACTTTTCGGTACACTGAGCTGGAATAGGAGTGTCGGGAGAAAAAATGGAACGGCGGCAGTTCTTGCGTTTGGCTCAAATTGGGGCGATCGCCAGCCTTGGTGGACATTGGGCAGCCCATGCTCAAGGGAGGGGTCTTTCGCTTCAGTGGTTTGGCCACACCTGTTTTCTCTTTACGGGCAGTGGTCAGCGGGTACTGGTGAATCCCTTCCGTCCCATTGGCTGCACCAAAGGATTACGGCCTCCCCGTGTTGCTGCCGATATCGTCATGATTAGCAGTCGCCTCTTCGACGAAGGCTACATCGAAGGCTTACCCGGCCAACCGAAACTGCTCTTTCAACCCGGCTCCTACAAAGTTAACGGTCTGAGCATTCAGGGCATCCGCACTAGCCATGACCGCGTCGGTGGCTTTCGCTTTGGCGTCAATGTGGTTTGGCGCTGGCAGCAGGGGGGCATCAATCTCCTGCACATGGGGGGGATTGCCATGCCCATCACCATTGAGCAACGAATTCTCATGGGACGGCCTGATGTGGTCATTGTCCCCGTGGGGGGGAGCGATAAGGCCTATACGGCCGAGGAGGCGAAGGCGGCTATTGATGCGCTGCAACCTCGCTTGGTGATTCCTTCCCACTATCGGACGGCGGCGGCTGACCCCAACAGTTGTAATCTCGCGGCGCTGGAAGACTTTTTGAAGGTGATGGAGGGAACTCCGGTGCGCCGCAGTGGGAGTGCGTCCCTCAGTCTATCGGCAGCCAATTTGCCCCAGAAGACCACTATCCAAGTTCTCAATATCTGATCAGAAAAACCGCTATTATTGTGTGTCATTGTTTCCCGTAGAACAAGTAGCGAGTTGAGGAAACGCCATGATTCAGGTTGAGCACCTGACCAAGGTTTACGGCACAACTGTCGCCCTACGGGATGTCAGCTTTTCGGCCGCTACGGGAGAGATCCTCGGTCTCCTTGGCCCTAATGGTGCAGGCAAAACCACCACCATGCGGATTTTGGCAGGGTATCTGCCGGCAACCAGTGGTACAGCCTCGATTGCAGGCTATGAAGTGCACACAGATCCAATGGCAGTACGGCAGCGCATTGGCTATCTGCCCGAAAATCCTCCCCTTTACCCAGAAATGACGGTGGCAGGCTATTTGCACTTTGTAGCTCGCATCAAAGGCGTCAGTGCCGGCGATCGCCCCCAGCGGGTAGAATATGCCCTCAAAAGCTGTGGCCTTTGGGAGCAGCAACGGACAATTATTCGCAAACTCTCCAAGGGCTACCGGCAGCGGGTGGGCATTGCCCAAGCCATCGTCCACGATCCGCCCGCCATTATTTTGGATGAACCCACGGTGGGTCTCGATCCGCGTCAAATTATTGAGGTACGGAATTTAATTAAAAACCTGGCGGGACAGCACACAGTGATTCTTTCTACCCACATTTTGGCAGAAGTGAGCATGACCTGCGATCGCGCAGTGATTATCAACAAAGGCGAAGTCGCGGGCATTGGTAAACTGGATGAATTGCTGCAACGCCTCAGCAGCAACTACACCTATGACCTCGAAGTGGTGGGCGATCGCCCCCAGATTGAATCCCTGTTACAACACCTTCCCCATCTACAGCAGATGACCTGGCACAATGGCCCTGCCCCAGGGCGACAGCAGCTGCGGGTGAGTAGTCCAACAGAAATTGGCGCTGATCTTGCCAACCTCCTTGTCCAAAATGGCGTGCAACTCTTTGAAATGCGCCGCTCCCGTGCCAACCTAGAGGAGGTGTTCTTGAAGCTCACGACCGATGAACCAGTCGCAGAATCCAGCGATGAACCCGAAAAAGCCCATGCTTAGCGTTTCCCGCCACGGGCTGCGCGTCCTTTTTGCCAACATTCTTGCCATCTACCGCCGCGAACTCCAGAGTTACTTTACTGCCCCCTTCTACTATGTGATTGCCGGCGTATTCTGGCTGCTCAGCGGCCTTTTTTTCCTCGTTGTCATGACGACGATTATCAACCAGGTGGCTCAGCAGGATTTACTGCAACAGCAGTTTGGAGCGCCAAGCCAAGCCGTTGATGTGCCCAAGCTGATTCTTGAAAGCTTCCTTGGACTTTTAGGCTCCATTTCCCAAGTGATTTTGCCGATGCTCTCCATGGGACTCTACACCGAAGAGCGTAAACGCGGCACCTTAGAACTATTGGCCACCTCACCGATTACGAACTGGTGTGTGGCAACGGGTAAGCTTTTGGCAGTGTTGACGTTTTATACCACGCTCCTGCTGCCGGTGGGCGTTTATCAGTTTGTTGCCCTGCGGCAGAGTACGCCGCCCCTCTCCCCTTGGCTGATTTTGGCGGGCAACGGCGGATTGATTCTTTTAGCCGCTGCCATTCTCTCCCTGGGAATGTTTCTCTCCTCCTTGACCGATAGCACGATCTTGGCGGCCATTTTGGGGTTTGCTGTGTTGCTAATTCTCTGGGTGCTGGATGTCTTGGCCAAACATACTGGGGGGCATCTCAGTGATCTCCTCACCTATCTTTCACCCCTAGAGCACTTTACCCACCTGACGCGCGGAATTTTCCGCACCAGTAGCCTAGTTGTCTTTGGCAGTTATATTTTCCTAGGCATTTTCCTTACAGCGCAGTCCATTGATGCCTTTCGTTACCAGCGCAATTAGGGGGTATGGGTTATGAAGCGTTTTGCCCAAGGTTCAGCCGCCGGCATGTCCACGCTACTGCTGTGGGCGGCGCCACTCCTTATCATTGCGGGTTTGAGTGCTGGCTTTGTCACGCAGCGCTGGAATTGGCTCCCCTTGAGTCTTTTATCCCTGGGGGGGATTGCCCTGCTGCTGTGGCTGATCCAGCAAAGTCGGGTGTCTAGTGGCTTTTGGGGACGCCGTTCCACGCAAACAAGTACCAATGCCCTCTTGACGGTGATTGCTGTGATTGCCCTATTGGGCATTGTCAACTTTCTCGCGGATCGCTACACTCTTGAGATTGATCTCACGGAAAACCGCGCCTTTACCCTCGCGCCAGAAACCCGCGATGTTTTGCAAAATCTAGATCAGCCGGTGCGGGTCTTGGTGTTTGACCCCAATGCCGCCAGTCGCGATCGCCTGCTGTTAGAGCAATACCGCCGTCAGGCCAATGGCCAGTTTTCCTTCGAGTTCATTGACCCCCAAGAACAACCCGCCCTGGCCAAAAAGTACAACGTAACCCAAGTGGGGCAAGTGATTGTTGTGGCGGGCAAGAAAACCCAGCGCATTGATGAAAACCTTTCCGAAAGCAACCTCACCCCTGCCCTGATTCGTGTTACCAGCGATCGCCCAATCCGCGCCTATTTCACTACGGGGCACAATGAACTCCCCCTCATAGGTGGGGCGGCCAGCCTCAGTGAGGTCGCTAAACTCCTAGAGCAACGAGATGTGCAACTACAGCCTCTCAACTTGCTGGAAAAAGGCAAAATTCCCGAGGATGCCAATGTCATTGTTGTGGCGGGTCCACGGCAGCCCTTTTTGCGGCTTGAGCAGGATCTGCTCAAAGAGTACCTCAATCGTGGCGGCAGCCTTTTGCTGATGCTCGATGTGGATGTCAACGCGGGTCTTGAGGATTTACTGAAAAACTGGGGACTCACGTTGGATAACCGCTGGGTTATTGATGGCTCCGGGGTGGGTCAACAGGTGGGACTGGGGCCTGACACAATCATTGTCAGCACCTATGGCAATCACCCCATTACTCAGCGCTTTGCCCAAGGACCTAGCGTCTTTCCGCGCGCACAGGCCATTCGTGTTGATCCTGTAAAGGATGATAACATTGTGGAAATTGCCCTCTCTGGACCACAAACTTGGGCAGAAACCGAGTGGAAGTCGGGCAATCTTGAATTCACCGAAGGTGTAGATACCAAAGGGCCGCTGCCGATTGGTGTGGCAATTACTCGTCAGTTGAGTAACAATCCCCCAAAGGAAGCCCGCTTGGTTGTCTTTGGCGACTCAGAGTTTGCGACCGATGGCGTGATTGCCTATCAAGGGATTAATAGTGATCTCTTTGTCAATTCCGTACTCTGGTTGGGCGATCGCGACCAAAAGGCACTCTCCATTCGTCCTCGCGAAACGACCAACCGCCGCCTGCAACTCAATGTGACTACCAGTCGTTGGATTGAGATGATCAGCGTGTTTCTATTGCCCCTTGTGGGTTTTGGCTCAGCTGTTTTTGTCTGGTGGCGACGACGCTAGCCCATCTCTGGGGCAACAGTCTCCTACCCTTACCCTCGTTTGCTCCTCTATGCCCTGATCGTTGGTCTGCTTGGCGGCTGTGGGGTCACGGCTTTTTATTCGGGGGTCTCAAGTTGGGATTTGCGGTTTTGTGGGGGACTGAGCTTAGCCAAGTAAGCATTGGTACTTGGGCGCACCTCTATCCTTAACATTCGTGGCTTAGGCAGTTGGTTAGGGGATCGGTTGAATCTCCCCCCAGATAGCACCCGCATTCTCACCCCTTGGCACCACGCTGTTTTTTTGGAAGTCCCCCATGCTATACCCCCTTGAGTGTGGCCTGAGCTGGCATGAGGGGGCAATCGCGGTGGTGGTCACAAACACGCCTTTGGGGCTGCTGGTGATTCTGACCCTGCCCATTGCTTCCCTCCCCAGCCGGCGATCGCGGGAGGGCACCGCTGATCCCTGAGAAAATTATTAACAGAATATAAAATCCAGATATAACCCTTTACATTTTCCTGGGAGATTGATTAATATAAGGTTACATTCCGTTGCATAACCCCGGTCGGTGTTCCTAAAGTCTCTGAGGAACTCGCCGGAGAACTGTAAACGGTTTGTAGTATTCATTCATATTGTTCAACAGGACTTATCACTATGACGACTGTCTTACAACGTCGCGAGCAACTGAACCTGTGGGAGCAATTTTGCAGCTGGGTCACCAGCACCAACAACCGCCTCTATGTGGGCTGGTTCGGCGTGTTGATGATCCCCACTCTGCTTGCTGCTACCATCTGCTTTGTGATTGCCTTCATCGCTGCTCCCCCTGTGGATATTGATGGCATTCGTGAGCCTGTTTCCGGCTCCTTGCTCTATGGCAACAACATCATTACCGGTGCGGTTGTCCCCTCCAGCAACGCCATTGGCTTGCACTTCTATCCCATTTGGGAAGCGGCTTCCCTCGACGAGTGGCTCTACAACGGTGGCCCTTACCAACTAATCATCTTCCACTTCCTGTTGGGAGCCTCCTGCTACATGGGGCGCCAGTGGGAACTCAGCTACCGCCTTGGGATGCGGCCTTGGATTTGCGTGGCCTACTCTGCTCCCTTGGCCTCTGCCTTTGCGGTGTTCTTGATCTATCCCATTGGTCAAGGCAGCTTCTCCGATGGCATGCCCCTCGGTATCTCCGGTACCTTCAACTTCATGATTGTGTTCCAAGCGGAGCACAACATTCTCATGCACCCCTTCCACCAACTGGGTGTGGCCGGTGTCTTCGGGGGTGCGCTGTTCTGCGCCATGCACGGTTCACTGGTGACCTCCAGCTTGATCCGTGAAACCACCGAAACCGAGTCTCAAAACTACGGTTACAAATTCGGTCAAGAGGAAGAGACCTACAACATCGTGGCGGCCCACGGTTACTTCGGTCGCTTGATCTTCCAATACGCCAGCTTCAACAACAGCCGCTCGCTGCACTTCTTCCTCGCCGCTTGGCCTGTGATCGGTATCTGGTTCACCGCACTGGGGATCAGCACCATGGCCTTCAACCTCAACGGGTTCAACTTCAACCACTCCGTTGTGGATGCT
>NZ_CALJEM010000061.1 GCF_938074695.1 uncultured Thermosynechococcus sp. | reverse complement strand
TCTTGCCAGTCGCGGGGATGATCACATTGGTGACAGAGCAGCAATCCCCAAAGCCGCGCTTCCACCACAATGGGGACGACTAAATTGGCCTTGATTTGATAGTGCGCTAGCAGGTCACGATAGCAGGGGTCAACAGCCGCTGTGTCTAAGTTGTTCACTACGTGGATGCGGCCCCGCCTATAGGCTTCAAAATACTGTTCTGTAAAGCAGGAGTCCCCCACCACATCCCCCAAAGCCGACAACCAGGGAGGAACCACAGCTTCGACCTCTATAATGCCCCGCCAGTCATCCAGGAAGCGATAGATGAGGACGCGATCGCACCCCAGGAGTTGGCGCACATCCTTGACGGCAGTTTCGAGAATTGTGCTCAGATCAAGGGATTGGTGAATGTGCTGGGTAATCTGCACAAGCAGGCGATCGTATTGGGCGTGGCGCAGCAGTTGTTGTTCCACTTGGTGGCGATCGATAGCATGGCGGAAACTGCGCGCCAGTAGGTTGGGGGTTAGTTCCTCAATAGTTAAATAGTCCTGAGCACCACTGTGGAGAATCTGCGTGGCCAAATCGGGGCGATCGCCAAGATCAATCACAACTAGGGGCAAGTGTGGATAACGTTGCCGGAGTGTTTGTACTTGTTTAAGGACATGCTCCCCCTGAGCAATGAGAACCAGCAGATGAGGTTTAGCCTGAGCAACCACACCAGGGGTTAAGTGAGGATATAAACAGGTGTGAACTTGGTAGGAAACGTAATCAACCTTTGCCAGATAGGGATACAAAATTTCAGCCGATTGGGGGATGTTTTCAATGATCAATAAGTTGAGCAAAGATACCGAAGAGGTGGATGACGAAGAAAGGCATGGCAGCCGGCCTAAGTTCGTTTGCGGTATGTCCAGTAGCTCCTGGGGATCATCGTTCATCCCAGGAAACACCGTTACTTTTTTGAGCATTTTTGATGATTTATTCAACAGGACTTCTACTATAGTGAGCTAATAAAACATTTTGATTTTGGGCGAGTATTCATTTTTTCTTTCTAAATCCATCATAACGACTGAGGGAGATCACTGTGGGAATGAAATGAATAGGAAGCACGAAAAAGTTGCCGTACAGCGGTATTTTGGATTATCAATAAACAAGAGAAAAATAATAGACTTTTATCTATGATGAAGCAAATAAATAGGCTGAGCCGCGTCAAAAGCGGCTCTATATCCATCAAAAGACTAGAGGAAAACTGTGGCCAAAGCTAGAATCGAGCACCAATACCTAGGCGAGCCAAAGGATAGCCAGCACTGGAAAAGCTAGCCCTTACATCAATTTAATTTGTTAATTTGAGTTGAAAGAACCAGTAGGATTTCCACAATCGTTTGTTGTCTGTCCTAGGGCAGTGTTGGCAAGTAGTAAGAGTTGGCTGGCCATAGCAACCATAAGAGCCAGTAGGGGATGGAGAGCACGTTTCATGGTATGATATTGGACTTTCTAAAAAACTGCCAATCGCCCTAGCAATTCTAGCAACCCAACGGTAGTCAATCAAGGAGATTTATTAGAACTTTAGGGGGGCACCGCAGTGACGACAATAGGGTAAGTGGCGATAGGTGGGCTGCTGACAGTTGGGACAGGGCATCCACTGCAAATAACCACAGTGGGGACAGTACCGATCAAGCTCCCGCAGTCGTTTGCCACAGCGGACACAGCGTTGCTTTTGAATCCGCACTGCTGCCTGTCGTTGTGGATTGAGGAAAAGGGCTTGGGCAGCTTTGATCAGGCCAAAACCCACTGCTGGAATCAGCAGGATATAGACATAGCGCACCAAAAAGGCTAGGCCGCCAAAGAGGGCAAGAATCGTACTGGAGAGCCATGCCAACAGTGCTCCCACCTGTAACAGCTCAAAGATTTTCAGTACCAAGGGAATCAAGAAGATCACCAGTAGGTGCCAACTCATGAGAGCCAGCAGACCATGGCGGTGGCGATCGCCCCAGCGATGTACCCACAGCGCAACCCCAATCGGCGGCAGTAAAAAGAGAGCTTGCAAGAGAAATTGCAGACTGGGATACCAAAACTGCGAGCGCTGATATTGCCGCTCAAGTTGGGCAAAGGTGGTCTCTTCCCCCAGAAACCGGAGGAAGGCTTGGCTATTGGCTTCCTGGAGAATGGCCCGCTCAAGGGCGGCAATCTCCTTGTTGAGAGCAGCAATCTGGCGGTTATTGGCCTCCAAGGTGGCTTTAGCCTGGGCTGCCCCTACTAAGTTGATGGATTGATCTGGGGGCTGTCCTGCGAGCTGCTCCAACAAGGCCGAGTCGTACTCTTGGCGAATGCGGGCATTGGTGGCTTCCAGGGCTTGAATTTGAGAGTATTTTTCCTGTCGCTGCTTGAGGCGTTGCCGATTGATGGGGCGGTTGACGGCATCCTGATACTTTGCATAGGTCAGGCAAATGGGCGAGATGCTTCCCAATCTGCCTTTGCTGCTCTCCTGAAGGTGCTCCACAGCCCTCTGGGGTAAAGGATCAAGACTAATCTGCTGTTCTAAAAAACGAATCTCGCGATCGCTCCTTGTATCTTGGCGATAAGCTTGCCAGGGGGCGTAACAGGGCTGGGCTTGACTGGGACTCAAGGGCCAATTGCTAATCTCGTTGAGGCCATTAAAAACATTGATGAGGATAAAGACATCCACCAAGATAATGACAATGAGACTGACCCGATTCAGGGGTTCCCCATTGACAAGGCGCGATCGCCGCCAAAATGCTCGCCACCCTTGCCTGAGCCGTCGCATTACAGTCACGGCAGTGTAAACCCAAAGGCAAGTTTGACCCGCTCTAAGGTGGCATTGGCGACACTCGCGGCCTGCTCTTGACCTTTTTTCAGCAGATTCTTGAGGTAGCTGGGATCCGCCATAATCTCGTTGTACCGCCGCTGAATCGGCTCCAAGGTCGCAATCACCGCATCTGTGAGGAGGGGCTTAAACTGTCCCCAGCCCATTTCGGCGCATTCTGCTGCCACTGCCTCCTTAGTTTTGCCTGTGAGCAGTTGGTAGAGAGTGAGTAGGTTATTGGCCTCCGGGCGATTGGGGTCATCAAAGGTCAAACCCCGAATAGAATCCGTTTTGCAGCGCTTGATCTTCTTGCGGATTTCATCGGGGGAGTCCAACAGGTTGATGCGACTAAATTCTGAAGGGTCAGACTTTGACATTTTCTTGGTGCCGTCGGTTAGACTCATCACCCGCGCCCCTTCTTTGGCAATTAAAGGTTCGGGTAGCTTGAAAATCGGCGGTTGATTGCGAGCAAAGAGATGGTTCACCCGCGCTGCAATATCGCGGGTCAGTTCCAAGTGCTGCTTTTGATCTTCGCCCACAGGAACCAAGTCGGCATCGTAAAGCAAAATATCGGCGGCCATGAGCACAGGATAGTCCAGTAGTCCCACGGCCACGTTTTCTCCCTGTTTGACGGCCTTTTCCTTGAATTGGATCATGTCCTCCAGCCAGTTGAGGGGAGTCACGCAGTTCAGGAGCCAAGTGAGTTCAGCGTGGGCACTGACGTGGGATTGGACAAAAATGGTGGCGTGAGTGGGATCAATCCCACAGGCCAAGTACAGCGCCGCAACAGTATAGGTGTTGGCAGCAAGTTCCGCTGGATTGTGGGGCACGGTGATGGCGTGTAGATCCACCACACAAAAGTAGTTTTCGTAGTCGGCTTGGCGCGCGACCCATTGGCGAATTGCCCCTAGGTAGTTCCCTAGATGGAGATGGCCGGTGGGCTGTACGCCCGATAGTACTCGCTTTTTGGTCACGTTCCTTGGATCCGTGGTGTTGGGGGAGAGCTAATTTTTCCATTATCGCCCAAGGTGGAAGTGTCCTGGGCAGGCAATTTGGCCTTGGCCGCCAGTTCCTCCAAGCGACTTTTGAGGGCTTGATTTTCTTTGCGCAGTTCTTCGAGGGTACTTTCCAAAGTTTTCAGGCGATCGCCCGCGCTTAAATTCTTTTGCACCTGGGCAAGGGCTTCGTCCACAGCCCGCTTAATGCGGCCATCGGTGGTGCGATCGCCCACCTGCTGCAGAATGCCTATCACCCGGGGATGGTCAATTTGTCGCAATGCCTCAACAACGGCCAGCTGGGTAAAGAAAAAGGTCTCATGGCTAAGTTGGGCTAGTCGCTCTAGGATTTGTTGCAGTTGGGGATGGTGGCGATCGCCTAGGGTGCCCAGGGTACGAATGGCGGCCAAGCGCAGGGGTTGGGGAACCTCCGCAGCGGTATAGTGCAAAACTAAATTGACTGCTTCAGGCATGTCCTTGAGCTGACCCACGCCGGCGATCGCCCCACAGCGCACCACCTCGTTCCAGCCCTGGCGGGTTTCTAGAGCCTTGCGCAGCCGTTTGAGCACTTTTTCGGGCTTGGGTTTGGGTTGCGGTTTGGCAGCGGCAATCACCCCTATCCCCTTGAGGGCTGCCGCTTCAACGCTGTAACTGGGGTCGCCGTGCTTGGCAATGGGCTTAAGAAGTTCGTAGGCCTTGGCAGACTTAAACTCGGCAATGGCTTCCACCGCAGCAGCGCGAACATGGGGGTGCTCATCGGCAAGTGCCAACTGTAGCGCCTGTAAGCTTTGCTCCAGTTGAACGGTGCCCAGCACCTTGGCAATCTCGCGCCGTACCCCCCAGAAGGGTTCCCGTTGCAGTGCCTCCTCAAGGGCTTGGACAGCCTGTAAATTCCCTTTTTTGCCCAGGGCAATGGCCGCCTGAATGCGGCCGAGCACATCGGGATCGTACCGGAGTTGGGCTTTTAGCTCCGGTAGGGGGTACTCCAGCGTCACCGTTTTCAGCGTGTGGTTGCCGGCATCAAAACTCACAAAGGCGGGCTGCTGGGGCAGTGGCAGATAGAAGGTGTGCTCGGCTTCATGAATGCGCAGGGGGATGGTTTTGACTGAGACCTGTCCCTGCTCATCTACGGTGCCGATGCCAACGGGAATCCGCAGATCAAAGAGATTGCGCTCTAGGGGGGTGACCCCTTCGGTGACCTGCTGTTGCTTGACGGTGAGCACGGCCAATTGATCGGCAGCTTCCCAGCGATAGCTGACATGAAAGTCGGGATGCCCACCGCGGAAAACATATTGGTCAAAGAGGGGAAGCAAATTGCGGCCGGTGGCAGTTTCAATGGCCCGCAGGAGATCCACTGTTTCCACCGCTTGGTGGGCGTAGGTCTGGACAAAGGTTTGAATGGCTTTCCAAAAGAGCTGCTCGCCAAGTTCTTGGCGGATCATGTGATACACGCAGGCCCCCTTTTCATAGAGGTGGCGATCGTAGAGTTCAATGGCGTCGCGATAGATATGGGTCACAATGGGGCGACGGTAGCGATCGCTATCCTCACTGAGGTAGTTGCGCAATTCCCCAAGGCGATAGTAGGCGGCAAAATCAGCGCCGTATTCTTCTTCAAACCAGAGCACTTCAGCATAGGAGGCCATGCCTTCTTTGATCCACGCATGGGACCAGTGTTTGATCACCACCAAGTCGCCAAACCACTGGTGCGCCAATTCATGGGCAACGAGACTTTCACTGCGAAAATCCTCAGCGGCTGCCCGCTCATCCAATAGACAGCGATCGGTGAGCAGCGTGGTCGAGGTATTTTCCATGCCGCCAAAGATAAAATCGGCAACACAAACTTGGGCATACTTCGGATAGGGGTAGGGATAGCCATAGATGCGACTAAAAAAGTCCATCATCCTTGGCGTTTTGCCCAGGGTACGGCGGGCATCAGCCGCGCG
>NZ_CALJEM010000060.1 GCF_938074695.1 uncultured Thermosynechococcus sp. | reverse complement strand
AACCGTTAGTGTAGAAGAAGTCACCGAAGCGGCAAAAGCTCTCCTTGCGGCTCTGCAACGGTTTGCAACTGCTCAACTCAAAGCCCTGCCAGCGGATGTCCAAAAAGCCCTTGAAACAGCGATCGCAGAGCTGAAGTCGAATGCCGATACCGTCTCTAGCCATGTAAAAGATTTTGAGGAACGCCTCAAGGCGGCGTGGGAGGTGCTAACGGCAAAGAAAGAGTTGCCCAGTGGTGGTGATGGCGAGTCTTAACACGCTATTGCTTGAGCAATTCCCTTGGCAGGAGACCCTCCGGTGGCAACCCACACCCCAGCAGCAGGAACAGTTCCAACGCTTTTATAGAGCCATCCTCGCCGCTAACCAACGGATCAACCTCACCCGCATTACTGCGGTCAGTGATTTCTGGGAAAAGCACCTTTGGGATTCGTTACGGGGGATTTTGCCGTGGCTACAGTCCGGTGGAGGCACGCCGTGGGGAACAAAGATTCAACGGGTTATTGATATTGGCAGTGGGGGTGGTTTTCCGGGAGTACCGGTGGCGATCGCCCGCCCCGATTGGTCAGTGACCCTCCTTGAAGCTACCCAAAAGAAAGTCAAGTTTTTGCACTCTCTCCATTCAGCGGTTGGTTTGGTCAACATTTATCCAGAATGGGGACGGGCAGAAGCCCATCAGGATCGCTATGATCTAGCCTTAATTCGCGCCGTCGGTGATGTCAGGCGTTGTTGTGCCTATGGTCTGCCCCGACTGCGGTCGGGGGGCATTCTAGTCCTGTACCGAGGTCAGTGGAGCGATGAGGAGGCTCGGCATTTAGAAACCCTCTTGCCGCGATATTGCAGTCAACGACTGGACGTTCAGGCGTTTACGACCCCCTTGAGCCGTGCCCAGCGCCACTGCATCTATATTCAGCGTCAGGGTTGAATTCGCACCTCATGACTTGTCCTCGGGGGGAGTCTTGATGTAAATAAATATGACAATTAATGGTTTGGAATTTTCGCCATACACATTTCAGGGGGGATCAGTTATACACAAATAGAGAGCAAACCAAGACACGCATTGAATTGATTGGTTGGGGCAATTTGGCAAGTCTCGGAGGAAAACTGTCAATGTTTGGTGATAATAATAAGGGTCTTACAAGCTGGCTCGCGGATCTCGTCAATGGGATAGGTTTGGCATGGTGGGTCAAAATAGAGACGAAAACCCCCCCCTGCACCTACTACTTTGGCCCTTTTCTGACGCCCATGGAGGCAGAAAGAGAGAAGGATGGCTACATTGAGGACTTGAAGGCTGAGGGAGCAGAGGGAATCGAGGTCAGTGTGGTGCGCTGCCGTCCTGAGGAACTGACCATTGATGCCGAAAAAAAGACGCGGATGCCCCTTAGCGTCGGCATGACGAATGTGATCTAAAGAGTAAAAAACTGGCGGCATAACTCCTAAATGTTGTCCTAAATATTTCCACTGAACGTCAACCCCACCTAGGCTATGTTCAGGATTACCAAAGCAGATGCCATTCTCTGGGCGATCGCCTTTATTGTGGGGTGTGTCTTCAGTCTCTTTCAGTGGGGTTGGCTGGGAGTCTTGGCGCTGGGGGGAGTGCTCTACGGGGGGCGCCGCTGGGGGGGCAAGGTTTGGCTACGACTGCCTGCGAGTCAAAGTTTTGCGATCGCCACTGTGGTTGCCCTCTTGGCGATGGCCTATGGGTGGCTGCGCACGCCCCAGCCGGGGGTGAATGATATCAGTCGTTTAGTGCCGCGTCTTGAGGCTCTGAATCTACCGCCAACAGTGCTTGTCGAGGGTTGGGTTGAAACCACCCCACTACCTAATCGCCTCGGACGACAACGTTTTTTTCTAGGGGTGGAGCGCTATCAAAATCTCAGTGAGGTACCCGCCCAAAGTGGGGTTCTGCAGGGGAGAGCCAGTGGCCGCCTTTACGTGACGCTTCCAGCAGAGCAAGGGGCAAAGCTATATCCCAGCCAGCGGATTCAGATCTCAGGGCGGCTCTATCTTCCCCGCGCCGGGGGCAATGAATTTTTTCGTGCCTTTAACTTTCGGCGGCAGCTTCAGTTGCAGCAAACCTTTGCCGGCTTAGCAGGCAATAGGGTCACGATTTTGGATCGGGGATCACCGTGGGGGCTGTGGGCACTGCGGCAGCGAATTGTCCAAGTCCATGCCCAAGGTTTGGGCGATCGCTATGGGGCTGTGGTCTCGGCAATGGTGCTGGGCAGCCGGGCGGTGGCGATTCCCTTTGAGGTGCGCGATAGCTTTCGGCAAGTGGGGCTATCCCATGCGCTGGCGGCCTCGGGGTTTCATACGGCTATTCTGTTAGCGGTTGTCTTGGCGCTGACACGTCCTTTGCCGCAGCAGTGGCGCTACGGTTTGGGGGCTGGGGTCTTGGTGCTCTTTGCCTGTTTAAGTGGGTTTGCCCCCTCAGCGGTTCGGGCTGTGCTCATGGGCTTGGCGGGGTTAGTGGCTCTAGTGAATGGTCAAAAGGGGCAACCCCTTGTAATCCTGCTGGCGATCGCCACTGTCATGCTGATTTACAACCCCCTGTGGATTGAGGACATTGGCTTTCAGTTAAGCTTCTTGGCCACCTTGGGCTTAATTGTCAGTGCCCAACCCATCGGCGATCGCCTCGATTGGTTGCCAACGCCTCTGCGTAATCTAATTGCTGTGCCCTTAGCCGCCACCCTCTGGGTTCTCCCCCTCTCCCTGGCTATCTTTGGCATTTTTCCTGTGTATGGTCTGCTGGCCAATGTCGTTGCCAATCTGCCCCTTGTCCTGTTGACGGTTGGCGGCTTTATCAGTGCAATGATTGGCCTCCTCGTTCCTCCTGTGGGCTCCGCCCTTGCCTGGCTCCTCTACTACCCCACGGCCTTTCTCCTGTGGCTTATCCAAGCTATTGGCCAGTTGCCGGCAGCAACAATTGCCCTTGGCAGCTTGAGCTGGCTCCAAGTTGTAGTCCTCTATGGCCTGATTATTCTTGTGTGGCTGAGTCCTCGCTGGCGGCGGCACTGGTTTTTGCTGTTCACTCTTGGCATCACCCTTGTTCTGGTGCCCTTTGTTCTGCGCCAAAACACCCTCTTTCAAGCCACTGTTCTTGCCAATACACAAGTTCCGACACTTGTAATTCAGCAACCCGCAGGGACAGTGGTGATCAATGGGGGCGATGCCCAGGGGCTAACGGCTTTCTTGGCTCAAGAGGGTATTAACCGTATTGATTGGGCAGTGGCCAGCGATCGCCAGTATCGTCAACAGCGGGGCTGGCGCGACATTCATCGAATCGCCCCGATTCGCCAATTTACAGATGTGCCAACGGCCAAGAGTGATCCTGCCTACCGTGAAATGTTGGCCACCCTCAAGGTGCCCTATCAAGCGTTGCCCCTGCGGCAACCCGTTCAACTGGGTCAAGTGAAAATCACTGTCTTGCGCTCAGATCCCGCAATCTTAGCGCTGCAGATGGGTAGTAGTCGTTGGCTCTTTGTCACTGATCCCAGTGGTGATGCGGCACAAACCGATTGGCTGGCCGTGACACCCGTGGAGCCGCCCCAGGTTCTCTGGTGGTGGGGGCGCAAATTAACGCCACGCCTCTTTGAGATTGTCAAGCCCCGCAGTGTCATTCTCAGTCGCAATGCCCTTGAGCCGGCGATCGCTAACTACCTCAAGCAGAAACAAATTCCCTATTTTGTGGTTGGAGAAACAGGAGAAGTGCGCTGGCAGGCCAATGGCTCCCTGCGGGCAAATGCCCCCCAAAACGATGGCTTGATTTAGCTCTCCCTGTGCCGCAGGCATACAAGCATAGTGGAGTAGCCATAGCGCTGTGGTTGCTGCCGGAGGGGACGAAACCCTGCCCTGACAATACCGGCCTCGGCACCCGCGATCGCCCGTACAATCAAAGTTTCAAAGTTTTCCCCGATGGGGGTTTGCCAATCAGCAAGACCTCCGTTGCCGGCAACTGCCGCCATGCCTTAGCCAAGACCTCTGCTAGGGTCGCTGCATCCCCCTGAAACCATCGGCTCAGGAGCTGCCCATATTGGCCTAAAAACCTAGGCTTGGCTTTCTCCACGCTGGTCGTCGCCATAGCTAGGGGATTCGCGGTAGATTGCATCCAGTTGGGCGCGGGCATCCTCCACACTCAGGGAGCGCATCACCAACAGGGGTTCATCAATGAGGTGACCCTCGCTGTCTAAGAGTTCTGGATGGGTCACCCGTTGCGGTGAGAATTGCCGTTGCGATTCAATACCGAGAGTCAACAAACTACGAATTAGATTGGCCATAGCCAGTAGTGCCAAGACCGTAAAAGTAACAATATAAATCAACTGCAACATGAAGAGAGCACCTCCGAGCCAAGCGCCGAGAATGGTTTAAGCGTCACAAGATTTCGATAAGCGATAGTGGTGGGCAACCTGCCAGCACTCCATCAACAGCGTATGCCACTGCATTAACACCTGCGTATCAACCCCCACTTGGCCGTCCGTTGCCCGAAAGAGGCTTTGGGTAGCAATCACATCATTAAGGGCGGTCTCTACTCGTTCAAGGAGAGCCTGCTGTTCTGCTACCCCTAGAAAGGGAATCACTTCTGTCTTCAGTAGCGAGCGCGATCGCGTGAACCAGTACTGAAAGTCTTCAAGTAGTGGCTCCAGCAAGACCTTAAGCAGTTGAGGTTCAGGTAAATTTGAGTGCAGCATAGGGGTGGATAAGGGCAACCTACTTCTATCTTAAATCTTAAACTCTTTTACATATCGTTACATTGTTAATTTTCGACCGCTCTTGCCTCGGCGCGATTGTTTGGAAGGAATTAAAAAGACGGTGTACCCTAAAAAAAGACTAAGAAAATACCGATCTAGCCCCCATTCGTAGTGTGCATAGGTATGGACATCCGCGACTTTTTTGCCCAAAGTGCTGGCCGCTGGTTCTCCCAGCGCACGAGTCATCACTTGGCCTTTAAGCAAACCGAGTCAGGCAAGTCTCAGTTAACCATTGAGTTACTGTCTGTAGATGATCCTGCGGTCATTGCCCTGTGTCAGCAATACAACATCGATCCGGCTTGGGCAGTGTGCGGCGCACGGGTCAGCTGGGACGGCACCATGGAATGGGACAGCGAAAAGCACGAAGGCTCAACGGTACTGGTGCCAATTATGGATCAGGGGTCGCGGACAGAAGGCAAGCTCCTGCGGGAAATGGGCTATGCCGAAAAGGCGCCGGTTGCCGGTCGCTTCAGTATGGGCAGTGATGGTGCCCTCACACTGATTACCGAATACGAAACCATGTATTCCGAAGAGCGGCTCTGGTTTGCCAGCCCCAATCTACGCCTGCGCACCAGCATTCTCAAGCGCTTTGGGGGCTTTAGTATGGCCTCCTTCTGTTCCGAAATTCGCCTAGGGGTGACGCAACCTGCTAATTCTTGATGGTCTTTCTGCACGTTGCCATCAACGTCACGGATTTGGAGCGAGCTGCCGCCTTTTATGAGGGGGTGCTGGGGCTTACCCCAATTGAGCGTTCCCTAAAATTTGCCGGCCGTTGGTATCAAGTGGGTAGCGCGCAAATTCATCTGATCCAAGCTGAGAAAGTAGTGGATAGCCGTCAAGATGAGCGGTGGGGACGCAATCCCCACTTTGCCCTTGGCGTAAGCGATTTAGCCGGTCTTGAGCAACGCTTAACCGCAGCCCAGATTCCCTTTCAGCGCAGTGCTTCAGGACGAGCAGCCATTTTTGTGGCAGATCCCGACGGCAACTTGATTGAATTCGGTCAACTCTCCTAGAGGACAAGCTTAGCAGTGCCCAAAAACTGAATGCCCCTTGGCTCAACGGCAAAGCGATAGGGCAAAATTTCTACCCCTTGGTTGTAAGCGGCACGTAGGAGTTGTCCATAGGTAGGATCGGCACTGTCCCCCGGTGCAAAGCGATCGCAATCGCCGCGATTAATAAAGTAGAGCACACACACCCGTGTTTGTGGCTCGGTTTGCCGTAGCCGTTGCAGTTCCCGCAGATGCTTTTGGCCTCGAATCGTCACCGTATCAGGAAACAGGGCTAAGCCCCCTTGTGCCCAAGTGGTATTTTTCACCTCAACATAGGCAGGAGGCTGCTGGGGATGGTCCGTCAGGTAAAAGTCAATGCGGCTGCGCTCTTGACCATAGGCCACCTCTCGCTGCTGAGTGCCGTAGCCCGCCAGTTCCGGTAGAATTCCTGCTGCTAAAGCTGAGGCAATTACCCGATTGGGCAAATTTGTATTTACCCCCACCCAAGTGCCATTGACAAAAATCATCTCCCATGTATAAGCCAGCTTGCGTTTAGGATCAGCATGGTAGGAGACCTGCACGGGTGCACCCACTTGGCAAATCCCTGTCATTGGCCCGGTATTCGGACAGTGAGCCGTAATGCGATCGCCAGAGGTCAACTCAATCTCGGCAAAAAATCGCTGATAGCGACGACAGAGAATCCCCTCCTGTAGGGGTGGATAGTGCCAACATAAAGTAGAACTCACAGGCAACAAATGGAAAGCGCAAACTTTTTTCTACCTTTAATAGTAAAACGCCAGCCTCCCTTGCTCATGCGGAAGCCGGCATTCTACGAAGTATTAAGGGAGATTTATGGTTAAGGTCTGTATAGGCTGACCTCAATTGAACACTTCTATCATGGCGTTTCTTTTTGAGGGGGCTTACTTTCCTAATCTTTTCTTTATATTTCTGTTACAGTAGTCTAATCTTTTGTTACACGCCTTAGACTTTCGCAGTATTGTCCTGAAAACTCGCCTGTCGTTGTCACGAGAAACGCCCCTAAATCCCGTAACATTAAGATGTATGTCGCAAATCTTAAAAATTTCTGAGGTATGACCGCCGAAACCCCTGATGTTGCCCCTTTGGATCGGTTTGAGTGCCGTGCCTGCGGCTACATCTATGAACCCTCAAAGGGCGATGAAAATCGTTCGATTCCGCCGGGAACTGCCTTTGCCGATCTCCCCCTAAACTGGCGGTGTCCAGTGTGCAGTGCTCCCAAAAAGCAATTTAGCAACATTGGACCTGTAGGATCTCCCTCGGGTTTCAAGGAAAATCTCAACTATGGCTTCGGGGTGAATCGCCTCACTCCGGGTCAGAAAAATATCCTCATCTTTGGTGGTCTTGCCCTTGCCGTTCTTTTTCTACTGAGTTTCTATAATGTTCGCTAAACGAATTGACATTTATTGGCAAAAAATGAAAGGATTCAAGTTCCTGCATTGGCTCCTGGTGACCGTTCTCCTCTGGGTAAAGCTCAGTGCCTCTGCCCTCGCCATTCCAGCCTTGGACTACAACCCTTGGGAAGCGCTCCAACTGCCAACGACCGCAACGGTTCTCGACATGAGCTTTATTGACCGCAATCACGGTTGGTTGGTGGGGACTAATGCCACACTGATGGAAACACACGACGGTGGTCAAACTTGGGAACCGCGCACGCTGGTTTTAGATAATCCAGACTACCGCTTCAACAGCATTAGCTTTCAAGGAAACGAGGGTTGGATTGTCGGTGAGCCGCCAATTATGCTCCACACAACGGATGGTGGCCAATCTTGGCGCCAAATTCCCCTCAATCCTAAACTCCCTGGCTCCCCCCGCTTTATTAAAGCGTTGGGTAACGGCGCTGCGGAAATGATGACCGATGTGGGCGCCATTTACCGTACCAAAGATAGCGGCAAAAACTGGCAAGCATTAGTCCAAGAAGCCATTGGTGTCATGCGCAACCTCAACCGTTCGCCCTCTGGTGAGTATGTGGCTGTTTCCTCACGGGGGAGCTTTTATTCCACTTGGGAGCCGGGACAAAGGGCGTGGAAACCCCACAATCGCACCACCTCCCGTCGTGTCCACAACATGGGCTTTACCCCCGATGGTCGCCTCTGGATGATTGTCAATGGCGGTAAAATTGCTTTCTCTGATCCAGAAAATTCGGAGAACTGGGGAGAACTCCTGAGTCCGCTGCGTCGTAATAGTGTAGGCTTTCTTGATCTGGCCTATCGCACACCCAATGAAATATGGCTGGGGGGGGGTGCCGGGGTACTGTTGTGTAGCCAAGATGGTGGGCAAACGTGGCAGCAGGATGTGGATGTGAAAAAAGTCCCCTCCAACTTTTATAAAATTCTCTTCTTTGGTCCCGATCAAGGGTTCATTCTTGGTCAAAAGGGAATCTTGCTGCGGTATGTCACTAACTTGACTGCGGCTACGTGAAGCAGAGAAAAAGTTATCTAGAATCCAAACTTTCGGGGGCGATCGCTAAAACCCCAAGCGGTGTGCCCCCTTCCCCTTTTGAATGTTCTGCCCAGCATCTGGTACGATGGCGCCATGAATTCCAGCAGCACTTCATTCTCCCTCCATGAGGGGAGCAACTTTCTACGTAATATCTGGTACTATGGCCTGCCAGCCGCTGACCTCAAGCCGGGTCAGTGTCAAGCCAAAGTACTCTTGGGGGAACCCATCCTGTTTTGTCGGACTACTTCAGGGAAGCCCTTTGCCCTGCGCAATCTTTGCCCCCACCGGGGGATTCCCCTGCACTATGGTCGCTTCGATGGGGAAGAGGTGGAGTGCCCCTACCATGGTTGGCGCTTTAATGCCCACGGCCACTGTACGTTGATTCCCTCCCTCACGAGTGATAGCGATGTGGATCTCAAGCACTTTGGGGTGTTGAGCTATCCGGTGCGGGAGGTGCAGGGTAATCTCTGGATTTTTTTTCCCGCCAATGAGCGCAATGTCGGCGACCCCACCTTAGAAGTCCCCTTAGTTCCCGGATTTAGTGCCGAGACCCAACCCCAAGCGGTGCAAAAATTTATTTTTCCGGGACATCTTGACCAAGTGTTTATTAACTTTATGGATCCCTCCCATGCGCCCTTTGTGCATAGGGCGTGGTGGTGGCGCAAGCGGGGCAAACTCTTTGAGAAGGCCAAAACCTTTGATCCGTCGCCCTACGGGTTTACCATGCGGCGGCATCCCCTGCTGCGCAAATCTTGGGCGCACCATCTTTTGGGCGGTCACCCTGAGGTGGAAATTATCTATCGGCTACCGGGGATTCGCATCGAAACGAATTATAGCGATCGCCACACCTTTTGTTTTCTGATTACCCTCACCCCCATCAATGACCAGGAAACAGAACTTACGGCCACCTACTACTGGACATTTCCATGGCTTGCCCCCCTCAAGCCATTGTTGGCTCCCTTGGCACGGGAATTTCTTAACCAAGATTTGCGCATCATTGCCAAGCAAAGTGAAGGCTTAAAGTACAAGCCACCGTTGACCCTGATTAAGGAAGCAGATTACCAAGCCAAGTGGTACTACCAGATCAAGCGGGAGTACGAAAAAGCTACCCAAGAGGGACGCGAATTCGTCAACCCCCTAAAAACCCAAGTCCTGCGCTGGCGCTAAAGGCAGCGGCCCCTCTGGTACGATCAGAGGATTAGATCATTACACCGTCTGCACCTATGCTCCTAGACCTATCGGGAAAACGCGCCCTTGTTACAGGCATTGCCAATAACCGCTCCATTGCTTGGGGGATTGCCCAGCAGCTCCATGCCGCAGGTGCCGAACTGGCAGTGACGTATCTTCCCGATGAGCGAGGCAAGATCAAGCAAAAGGTCGAGGAACTCACCGCTCCCCTTGCCCCCAAGTTACTCCTGCCTCTGGATGTACAGCAGCCGCAACAAATTGAGGAGGCTTTTGCAGCGATTCAATCCACTTGGGGGGGCTTAGAGATTTTGATTCACTGTTTAGCCTTTGCGCAAAAAGAGGATCTCAGCGGTGATTTTTCCGCTGTCTCCTTAGAGGGCTTTAATCTTGCCCTCGACATTAGTGCCTACTCCCTGATTTCCCTCAGCCGTGCAGCAAAACCCCTGATGACCAACGGCGGTTCAATCATTACCCTTACTTATTTGGGGGGGGTGCGGGTGGTGCCGAACTACAATGTCATGGGCATTGCCAAAGCAGCCCTCGAAATGAATGTACGCTACCTAGCAGCAGAACTGGGGCCTCAGAATATCCGTGTCAATGGCATCTCCGCTGGACCTATTCGCACCTTGGCCTCTTCGGCAGTGGGGGGCATTCTCGACATGATTCACCATGTGGAAGCTACGGCTCCACTGCGGCGCACGGTGACCCAAATAGAAGTGGGCAACACAGCCGCCTTTCTTGCCAGTGATCTGGCCAGTGGCATCACTGGTCAAATTCTTTACGTGGATTCCGGCTACTGCATCATGGGCATGTGAGGGGCATGCGCTAGAGTAGAGTCAACGAGTTATTGACGGTTATTGACGAGGCAAAACATGGGTTTACTTGATCGCGTGGGCATGGTGATTCGCTCTAACCTCAATGCCCTTGTGAGTGCTGCTGAAGATCCAGAAAAAATTCTTGAGCAAACGATTATTGACATGAATGCCGACTTGGTGAAGTTACGCCAAGCGGTTGCTCAGGCGATTGCCGCCCAAAAAAGACTCGAACAGCAGTACGCCCAAAATCTCAAGGATGCTCAGCAGTGGGAAGGGCGGGCGCGCCTTGCCCTCAGTAAAGGGGATGAAGCCCTCGCATTGGAGGCCTTGAACCGCAAGAAAACCGCTGAAGATACGGCTGCTGCCCTGAAAGCTCAAGTGGATCAAATGGCGGTACAGGTGAAAACCCTCAAAGACAACTTGACGGCGCTGGAAAGCAAAATTTCTGAGGCGAAAACGAAGAAGGAAATGCTCAAGGCACGCGTCCGGGCAGCCAAGGCCTCTGAACAGATTCATCAGGCCGTTAGCAAGGTGAGCACCTCCAATGCAATGGCGGCATTTGAGCGCATGGAAGATAAAGTCCTGCAAATGGAGGCTCGCTCGCAGGCAATTGCTGAATTGAGTGGCGATACCCTAGAAAGTAAATTCCAGTCTCTCCAAAGCAGTGCCGACAGGCAGGATGTGGAATTTGAACTGCTGGAAATGAAGCGGCAGATGGGGCTACTGTCCGATGCTCCCTCTGCTGGCACGTTGCCCCAGGGCGCCGGTGGGAGTAGTCAGTTGAATATCAATATCAACATCTCTAGCCCTGAAGTTCAGGACGCTCCACGCACCAGCTCATCATCTCCGGCCAAATCCATTGATGATGACATGGCAGAGTTGCGCCGCTTACTGGATAGTTAACCTGAATGGGTCGCCTGGGATTCGAACCCAAGACCAATCGGTTAAAAGCCGAGTGCTCTACCGCTGAGCTAGCGACCCGTGCTGCTTTGCAGCTTTTTCAGTATAGAGAAAACTACCTTGAAAGACAAGGGGTTAGGGGGCAAGCCAGTGGGGAAATTGGCAAAATTTTTCCAGATTGAGGAGATGAATACGTGGATGTGCCTCGGCTTGGGCGCGATCGCCCGCGGTGGTATAGCCCCAAGTAGCTAAAAAGAGTTCCGTTGTCTCTAACTCTGGGGTAGCGGCCACCTGTAAAAGCGCTCCAAGGCGATCTTCAACAAACCATAGGGGAGCACCATAGGCTGACTGGAGGGCTTTCAGGATGTCGGCCTTGGGCTGCTGTTGCTCTTTGCCATAGATGGCCGCCCTGGGGAAGGAAATGCCCGCTTGCGCCAGCAAATAGGTGACAAAGCGTTGCTCTTTGGTGGTGACAATGGCCAAGGGCTGCCCCTGAGCTTGCCAGCGCTGGAGAGCGGCCACAACACCCTCATAAAAGTCATGGAGCGCTAGCCAGTTTTGCCAGTCTGTTTGAATCCAGCGATCGCGCAGGCTATCTACCCGTTCTCCTAAATCGGTGGCAGTAAGATGGTAGGCCGCAAGTAGGCGATCGCGCACCTTTGGCCAGTCTTGGAGAACCTCTTGAGCAGGGGTGCCTTCAAGAATTGCCCGCAATAGGAGCGGCATCTCCCAACCCACTGTAATCACAGGCCGAAGTTGACAAAATTCGCGCTCTAGCGCCTCTAGGGAAAGGGTCAGGGGCTGGTCAGACCACACCTGCTGATACACCCGCCAACTGGTTTGAAAATATTCCCGCAGGCCGTTGCAGAGCACGCCGTCAAAATCTAGGGCCAGTAGAGAGGGGAGAATCTGGGTCATTAATTTTTTGGCCTTAACTGGGGCGGGAGGATTCGAACCCCCGAATGGCGGGACCAAAACCCGCTGCCTTACCGCTTGGCGACACCCCATTGCTTCGCTTTGTTAGCATAGCAAGTTTAGCGACTTTTGTTCAAGGGATGAGCTGATGTTTTTCGTGCCTAAATGCTGTAGTACAGGGGAAACGATTTTGCTTCCCGTGGCTTAATAAAGACCTGCTGTTGGGGTTCAAGGCGAAGCTCCTCAAATCGCTCCCGCGATAGGTGGGCCATCAATTCCTGCCCATCGTCTAGGCGCAGTTCCACTTGGATTTCCCAGCCGAGGTGGATGATGCGGTGAATGCGGGCTGAGACGGTATTCCCATTGGGACTGGTCTCAATAATGATGTCGCGGGGGCGCAGAAAGATATCGCAGTGGGGGGGAGTGCCTTCCGTTTCTTGAAAGACGCGGGAGCGCAGGACGTTCACCGGACCGATAAAGCTCATGACAAAGGGGCTGGCGGGATGGTCGTAAATTTCAGCAGGTGTGCCCACCTGCTCCACCTGACCTTTGTTCATGACCACAATCTGATCGGCAACTTCCATGGCTTCCTCTTGGTCGTGGGTGACGAATACCGTTGTGACATGGACATCGTCGTGGAGATGCCGTAGCCATGCGCGCAGTTCCTTGCGCACCTTGGCATCGAGGGCGCTAAAAGGCTCATCCAGTAACAGCACCTTCGGTTCTACGGCAAGGGCACGGGCAAGAGCCACCCGCTGGCGCTGTCCTCCCGATAGCTGGGAGGGGTAGCGATCGCCCAAACCAGTCAACTGAACCAACTCTAACAGTTCTTCAACTCGGGCTTTAATCTTGGCACGGGGCACCTTGCGCAGCTCTAGGCCAAAGGCGATATTTTGGCGCACCGTCATGTGCTTGAAAAGGGCATAGTGCTGAAAGACGAAACCAATATTACGCTCTTGAACACTTTGATAGGTAGCGTCCTTACCCGTGAGCAGAATCCGGCCAGTGTCGGGCATTTCTAAACCCGCAATCAGCCGCAGTAGGGTTGATTTGCCAGACCCCGAAGGCCCCAACAGCGCCACCAAAGAGCCACTGGCAATATCCAAATCCACCTGCTTGACCGCTTGAAAAGAGCCAAAGGACTTAGAAACGTTTTCAATGGTAATGCCCATAGCACTGCCAGCAATACTCTGGTTTCTCTATAAGATTACCGTAGTTTTGCAGCCTTGTGTCTTTGCCTATGCCTTAGTCAATAGTTCCTCCATCCATCATGGGTGCCACAATTGATTTGCTGAGAGACTTGTCATAGCACCTAGACGCTTGCTAAGATCATGAAGCCCTTTCAAGCCGGGATAGCTCAGTTGGTAGAGCAGAGGACTGAAAATCCTCGTGTCGCCAGTTCGATTCTGGCTCCTGGCATTGTAGGCTCGCCCCGTCTTGTTTCACTACTACCAAGTGCCACGGAAATTGTTTCCGCTCTGGGTCTCCTGCCGTTTCTAGTGGGGCGAAGCCACGAATGTGACTATCCACCCGAAGTGAAGGCATTGCCGGTTTGTACACGAGCGCGCTTAGATGCACAGCAGCCCAGTTTGGCCATTGAACAGGCGGTGCAAGACCTATTGCAATCAGCCCTGGGGATTTATGAGTTGGAACTGACCACTCTCCGATCCCTACAGCCCACCCATATCATTACCCAAGACCAATGCGATGTCTGTGCGGTTACCCTAGGGGATGTACAGCGGGCGATCGCCGAACTCTTTGATCCACCCCCCCAGTTGATTTCACTGCAACCCCATTCCCTGGCGGATGTTTGGCAGGATATTCGGCGAGTTGCTCTTGCCCTTGGGGTTTCTGCTGACCCCCTCCTGGAGTCACTGCACACCAGAATTCAGGCCTGTCAAGCATGGGTGAGCGATCGCCCGCGGCGGCAGGTGGTCACCATTGAATGGATTGACCCCCTCATGACCGGCGGCAACTGGGTTCCAGAATTGATTACCCTAGCGGGGGGTGAAAATGTATTGGGGACAGCGGGAAAACATTCCCCCTATATTGACTGGTCAACACTGCTGGCGATCGATCCAGAGGTGATCATTGTCATGCCCTGTGGCTTTGACCTCGAGCGCACCCGCCAAGAACTCCACCAAGCAGTGCACACCTCTCCCCGGTGGCAACAATTGCGTGCCCTGCAAAGCGGTCAACTGTACATTGTGGATGGCAATGCCTACTTTAATCGCCCCGGCCCGCGCCTAGTGGATTCCCTTGAAATTCTGGTGGAAATTCTCCACCCACCTCAAGAACTGAAGTTTCAGGGCATTGGCTGGCAGCGATACGCCCTAGCTGTGGCAGGATAGCCCATCAAAAATAATAAATCTGAAGAAAAGATAAAAATTTACCGTTGCAGATTTGGCTATTTCGCCTAAGATGGGGGAAACTCAACTGATCTCATTGATCCCCTGCCGTTGTCCCGAATACATCAATAGGCAAACTTCCTATGGCAATTGGTTATTTAGCACTGGTTTTGCATGCTCACCTCCCCTTTGTCCGCCATCCCGAGAGTGACTACGTCTTAGAGGAAGAGTGGCTGTTTGAGGCGATTACCGAAACCTATGTGCCCCTCATCTGGATGTTCGAGGGGCTAAAGCGGGACGGCGTGGACTTCAAAATCACCATGAGTATGACACCGCCGTTGATTTCAATGCTGCGGGATCCCCTGCTGCAGGAACGCTATGATCAGCACTTGGCAAAACTAGAGGAACTGGCGGAGCTAGAGATAGAGCGCAATACCCACAATGGCCACATCCGCTACCTTGCCGAGCACTATGCCCAAGAATTCAACCGCGTGCGGCAAACGTGGGAAAACTACGATCGCGACCTTGTCAAGGCCTTTAAGCAGTTTCAAGACACCAACAACCTGGAAATCATTACCTGTGGTGCCACCCACGGCTACTTGCCCCTCATGAAAATGTACCCTCAAGCGGTGTGGGCACAACTACAGGTGGCCTGTGAACACTATGAACAAACCTTTGGGCGTCCGCCCAAGGGCATCTGGCTACCGGAATGCGCCTACTACGAAGGCCTAGAGCGAATGCTTGCCGATGCTGGTTTGCGCTATTTCATTACCGATGGCCACGGTATTCTCCATGCCCGTCCCCGCCCTCGCTTTGGCACCTATGCCCCGATCTTTACCGAGACAGGGGTTGCTGCCTTTGGTCGCGATCACGAATCCTCGCAGCAGGTATGGTCCTCGGAAGTAGGTTATCCGGGGGATCCCGTCTATCGCGAGTTCTACAAGGACTTGGGTTGGGAAGCAGAGTACGAATACATCAAGCCCTACATCATGCCCAATGGCCAGCGCAAAAATACCGGGATTAAGTACCACAAAATTACCGGGCGCGGTCTTGGTTTAGGGGATAAGCAACTCTATGACCCCTATTGGGCGCGGGAAAAAGCCGCCGAACACGCGGCCAACTTCATGTTTAACCGCGAAAACCAAATTCGTTACCTGTACCACCTAATGCAGCGTCCGCCGATTGTCGTCTCTCCCTACGATGCTGAACTCTACGGCCACTGGTGGTATGAAGGGCCTTGGTTTCTGGACTTTCTCTTCCGCAAAGTTTGGTTTGACCAAGACACCTTTGCCATGATCCACCTGGCAGACTATCTCCGTGCCCATCCCACGCAGCAGGTGTGCCGTCCTTCCCAGTCTAGTTGGGGTTACAAGGGCTTCCATGAATACTGGCTCAACGAGACCAACGCTTGGATTTATCCCCACCTTCACAAAGCTGCCGAGCGGATGATTGAACTGGCCAAGGGAGAGCCGTGGGATGAGCTGAGTTGGCGTGCCCTCAACCAAGCAGCGCGGGAATTACTGCTTGCCCAATCCTCAGACTGGGCGTTTATTATGCGCACTGGCACCATGGTGCCCTATGCAGTTCGCCGCACCCGTAGCCACCTGATGCGCTTCCACAAGCTCTACGATGACATCAAGGCACGAAAGATTGATGCTGGTTGGCTGGAAAAGGTGGAAGCCATTGACAATATCTTTCCGCACATTAACTATCGGGTCTATCGCCCCTTGTAGTCAGGGCAATACTTAAAGAACGCCAAAGCCTTTGCGTTTCTTTTGTTTCTTGGCCTTTTTAGGCGTCTGAGGGCGTCCCCCACGACCCATTGGGTTCATGCCCGGCATCCCCATTCCCGGAAAGCCCCCTTGACCCATCTGCTGCATCAGCGATCGCATGCGTTGGAAATCACTGACCAACTTTGTGACATCGGCCACTTGGTAACCCGAACCTTTGGCAACCCGTTCACGGCGACTGGGGGAGCTAGCGAGAAGTTCAGGATTACGGCGTTCTTCACGGGTCATGGAGTTAATCATGGCTTCCGCCCGCTTGAGTTGCACTTCCCCCTGCTGGAGTTGCTCCGTTGAGATTTTGTTCATGCCGGGAATGAGCTTCATAATTCCCGCAAGGGAACCCATATTTTTAAGTAGGCGCAGTTGTTTAAGAAAGTCATCAAAGTCAAACTGGGCTTCGAGAATTTTGCGGGACATTTTTTCGGCATCGGCCAAGTCCACTGCCTCTTGGGCTTTTTCCACAAGGGTAAGGACATCCCCCATCCCTAAGATGCGAGAGGCCAAACGATCCGGATAAAAAGGCTGGAGCGCCTCGACTTTTTCACCGACCCCAATAAACTTGATGGGTTGTCCGGAAACTTGGCGCACCGAAAGAGCGGCACCGCCGCGTGTATCCCCGTCTAGCTTGGTAAGAATGGCGCCCGTAATCCCCACCTGCTCATGGAAGGCACGGGTGAGATTGGCTGCCTCTTGCCCGGTCATTGCATCCACCACCAAGAGGATTTCGTGGGGTTGCACCGCTTCCTTGATGGCAACCAGTTCTGCCATCATCTCGGCATCAATTTGCAGGCGCCCCGCCGTGTCAATAATCACGGTATCCACACCGAGTTCTTTGGCCTTGGCCACTCCTTGGCGGGCAATTTCCACCGGGCTAACTCCTGTGCCCAGCTCGAACACGGGTACGTCAATTTGTTTACCGAGGGTGATCAACTGGTCAATGGCAGCGGGACGATAAACATCGGTAGCCACCAAAAGGCTGCTGCGCCGTTCTTTGCGCAGGTACAGGGCGAGCTTTGCTGTAGCTGTGGTCTTCCCCGTTCCCTGTAAACCTGCCATAAGAATAATCGTCGGTGGCGGCTCTACGTGAGCAAGGGGACTGTGGGATTCCCCCATTACCTCAACGAGGGCATCGTAAACAATTTTGATAAATTGCTGATCTGGACGAACGCCGGCAATGACCTCCGCGCCGATCGCCCGCTGACGCACATTTTCAATAAAGTCTTTAGCAACTTGGAGATTGACATCGGCCTCCAATAGGGCACGGCGCACTTCCCTAAGAGCTTCTTGGATATTGTTTTCCGTAATTTTGTCTTGACCGCGTAGGGTTTTCCAAGCAGATTCAAGGCGTTCAGCAAGGGCGTCAAACATGGATTACAGCTCAAGGGGCAACAATAGTAATTAAATTAATTGATCTTAGGGGATCTATCCTAGCAAACCGTCCCTCACAAAGAGTCTTTGCACCAGATTCAAGAAAACAACCGTAAGTTGTAATCCCCGGCAAAGTGAGCACCGAAAGTCAACTGTATCCCCTAGGCTTTCACGGTAAGATAAATAGATAAGGGCTAGAAGCTTTTTTCTATAAGGTTCTATGGGGACTGCCTACTAAAGGCGCTGATCGGCGGGAGGTGTCCGATGCTGGTGATCCTCACCCAAAATCAGATTTTACCGTCACAGTCTGTGTGTCAATCCTGCTTGTTTGCCGATCGCCAAGGTCAACCCCGCTGGCAAGCGGGTCAGCTCCGATGCGGGGCACCCCTAGGGAGTACTGCCGAAGCGGGATGTCAGCACTTTCGCTGTCAAATGGGGTTTCACTTAGTGGCGGTATCAGAGTTGCCCACTCCACTAGAGCAAGACCCCTGAAGGAGATCGCTGAATGGTTTCTGGCCAAGGGACGGCCATGACCCTTTATTCAACCCTTCTTACAAGGGGTGCGATTGCTCCTAGCGGGAGAGCTACAATACCGCCAAAAACCCCTCAACAGTTGATATTTAACATTGGCGCCACATTTACCGTCTATGGTGCCGCTGAAGGTACCGCGCGGGTCATGCCCTTCGATATTCTGCCGCGTGTCATTCCAGCCCAAGAGTGGCAAGCGCTTGAACGGGGTCTCAGGTAACGCATTGCGGCGCTGAATACATTTATTGCCGATGTCTATGGCGATCAAATGCCCACTGTACCCACATCCCTATTGCCTAGCCCACCCTTTCGCTGTCGCGCGTGCCTACCCTTCTGGGAGATGAAATCGTGGGCTGCCATATGGACTTACATATATTCCGGACGGCAAGGAGATTGATGTCCCTCCTGGTGGCCTGATGGGGATGGCAATGTAGCGTGGCTCATTGGTGGTGAATTCGTCCCAAGGGGAGGGAGCAAGGAGAGTTGGTTACTCAATGAGTAGAGCTGTCTTGTGGAAACATAGGATGCTAGCGGTAACGCACCACCTATGTTAAACAATTATTAGCTATTAGCCAACGCTGATCGGTGAACTTAGCCTAAACTTGCTGAGGTATTGAAGGAATTTAAGCGCATGAATGAATTTGAGACATCCCCCCCCACAGAAACCACCCATACGGAAAAGCCTATTTTTGAACCAACGCCGGCGCCAGCACCCCTAGCGGAACGGGAGCAGACCACAACCCCCCAGGCAGGTGGTCTCACGGATGAACAGTGGCAACAGGCACGGGAAAAACTCTACTGGCTCCTCACCGTCTTCCCCGATCAGGTCAGTGCATTTCTAGGGGAATACAAGCAACCCCTGCGCACCCTGCTGATTATTCTTGCCACCATTCCCTTTGTGGCACTGGCGGTTGCTATTCTAGAGGTGGTGAACGCTATTCCCCTCTTGGAACCAACCTGTGAACTGGTGGGCTTTGGCTATACGTGCTGGTTTCTCTATCGCTATGTCCTCTTTGAGTCAGGCCGCCGCGAATTGGGTCAAAAGATCAACGAGTATAAAGCTCGCATCCTGGGAAGTGAAAGCGGCAGTTCTTCCTAAGGGAATTCATGCGGCTGCACTACCTCCAGCACGTGCCCTTTAAGACTCCCGCGTACATTGCACAGTGGGCGATCGCCCGTGGTTTAGTTATCTCGATGCGGACGAGTCGCTACCAGCTTTGACTTAGTGCGCGGCAAGCCTCGCTCTACCGCTGCGTGGGCACAAGCTAACAGGCCGGGGAGGATGTCAAGGTGCTCCATTGGCACAGCAATGTGTTTAGCCTCCCCCCGAAGGCAATTCCCCTTGCCAAAAGTGCTACCTGTCCGCAGCAGGGATTCCGTTGGGGCGATCGCGTTATTGGTCTTCAATTCACCTAGAAGTGATCCCCGCCGGCCTTGGGGAGTTAATTCAGCACTGTCAGCACGAGCTGGTGCTTAGTCCCTACATTCAATCAGCGACAGCAATTGAAGCCCAAGCGCCACAAACAGCCCTTTTAACCCCCTATCTGGAACGTTTACTTGACCGCTGGATTGGGCAGTGATCATTACTAGTCGGCAGAATCCCTTGGTGCGCTCGATCCGCAAGCTGCACCACCGTAAATATCGCCAAGGGCACTTGCTTTTGGAGGGCACTCACCTGCTACAGGAAGCCCTAGCCGCCGGCTACCGTTTTTCAGTGGTTTGCTACACGGCGTCTTGGCAAGCGAAGCAATCCTCAGCATTTTGGCAACAGGTTCTCCACAGGAGCGATCGCGCCGTTGAAGTCAGTGATGAAGTGCTTGCCGCCCTTTGTACAACAATAACCCCCGACGGCGTGATAGCTGTAGTCAACTATGTTCCTTCCTCTACATTGCCCCTAAAGGGGTTAGGCCTGTGTTTAGTGACACTTCAGGATCCCGGTAACTTGGGAACGATTATTCGTACTGCTGCCGCAGTGGGGGTTGAGGGACTATTGCTGACTCCCGATTGTGTGGACATCACCCATCCAAAAGTGTTACGTGCCAGTGCTGGCCAATGGTTTCGCCTACCCATGCAAACCGTTACCGATGGCTTGGCAACTCTCAAGGCCTACCAAGCCCAAGGATGGCAAGTTGTCGTCACACTCCCAACCGCACCGCTGATCTACTGGCAAGCGGATTTTCGTCAACCCACGTTGCTCGTCATGGGAAATGAGGGCCAAGGGCTGCCCCCGGCCTACCATGACACTACATTTACTGCGGTGCGGATTCCTCAGAAACCAAACGTCGAATCCCTGAATGTAGCGATCGCTACAGCAGTGCTCTTGTACGAAGTCTATCGTCAACGCTGGTTGGACTAAACCACAAAGAAGTTGAGAACGCCCACCACCAGCACCAGGGCAATCCATAGCCCGGAGCCAAGGAAAATTAACTGCTTTGAGCGATCCCAGTCTTGGGGCGAGGCAAAGGCCACTGGCACACCCACCACCATCACAAAGGACAGGATGACAAGGGCAGCAAGAGCCAGTTGAAACAGAATCGTCATTGTTGCTAACTCCCAAATCTTATCAGCGGCAATAGTAGCGAAGTGGCTACCTCTGAAGTAGCATTATCTCCCATTTCTTGACCCTAAACTACTGCCAGCCCTGATCTAGCCACGATCGCGGATCGACGCACTCGCCATTGACATAGAGTCCCCAGTGGAGATGCGGCCCTGTGGAGGCACCCGTATTGCCCACAGTGCCAATGACTTGCCCTGCCTCCACCATCTGTCCCTCTTGAACGCGAATTTGATCAAGGTGCAGGTAAATCGTCAGCACCCCTTGTCCGTGATCAATACCCACGGTGTTGCCGTGGATGAGAAACCCTTGGGATTCTCGCCCCACTAAGGCTACACGTCCTCGCTGAGCGGCCACTACAGGTGATCCCTTTGGCCCTGCATAGTCAACGCCGCGGTGGAAGTAATCCCTGGCAAAAACGCCGTTGTAATAGCGCCGCACGCCGTAGGGTGTGGTCACAGGCCCACTGTTGGGGCGACGAAAGGCACCTCGCCAGAGTTTTTCAGGCGTAACCAAAGCCTTAAAGGCCTCCACCCGATCAAATTCAAAATCGGTTCCTGAGGAATCTTTGCCCGGCGGCAGCCAAATGCGTTGCACAGGAAACGAGCGATCGCCCACCCACAGGAACATATTGCGGGTTTCATTTCCTGCCCGAACCACCAATGAACGGCGACCCGCTGGCTGGAGCGGTGTTGTGGCCACAAAAGCCCGCCATTGCTGTGGGCCAATGGAAAATACCGGCAGGGCTTTGCCGGCTACCTCGACAGTCGGCTGCTCTGCAGCGTTGACCACAATGGCGAGCGTATCTCCCAAAGTAGCGCGATCGGGACTCACAGTAACCGTGAGGGGAATAGTGACCTGACTACTGGCGGGCACAACAGTGAGGGTGACGATGGCGGGTACCAGCCAAGGCAGGAGGCGATCGCGCATAGTTTTAGCAGCCAATGAGACCCAAGAATAGGGGGCAGTGTTCCAAGAAGTTCACTTAAGAAAGCCGCCAGTCAATTTGCCGACGGCTGTACCACTAGCCCCTGATTTTAAGACACCTTAACGGCGGCGGGGCACTTTCGCTAAGTAGTCAATATCAGCTGCGCGCAATTGCTGAGCATAGCGCGCCTTGGGTGCGATCGCTGCTGCCAAATCGCGGTATTTGCGCGGGTCGCCCTCCGGCAGTCGCCGCTCTTGGAACTTGCGATCGTAGAACTTCTCCAAGGTAAACCGCCAATCGGTCTTGGTGGTGCCTACTTTGTCGCGATATTCAAAGCCATAGCGCGGTGTCACAAGGTTAAAGGGACGCCCCTCCATCCGCTTGCGCTGGTAGGGCACCGTAAAGTCCCCAAAAGCATTGGTGTATTCCTCACTGTCGAGGAGGGCATCCACAAAACCATGGAAGCCAAGGGTGCCGATCTTAATTGACCAGGCAATTTTTTCCTCGTTGTTGTAGGCACTGCGCCCCAAGAAACGCCGCAGACAGACATCCACCAAGCGGTAGTTGTCGTTCACCGCCACTACCGTATTGTAGAAGCGCTCCGATTTTGCCAGACCGCGAATAAAGTCCCGCACGGTAATCACCCGATTCACCAATTGGGACTCTAGGGTGACCTGACGATTAAAGGCTAAGGTGGCGTGCTCACTGAAGACCTGCCGATAGCAGGCCCAGATCACCTCGCGGATTTCCGGGTAGGAAGTCGCATCCTCAAGACGATAGATATAGGGGGTATCTTCGTTTTGATCGGCAATGCCAAAACTAGCGACGCGGTGGTTTTGAGTCGTGGGCTTGTAGGCGAGTAGAGGTAAGTCCATGGATCTCTCCCAAGTTAAAGAGTGAAACAACAGCTAGAATAGCTAGCGCAGCGGAAAGGGGGCTGTGGGGTTAATTGAAACGGGCACCTGCGGGCGATCGCGCCGAGTCATATCGGGGATTTGCACATTGGCGGTGGACACCGGCTTGAATTGCAGCGGTGTCACCTTGACCGACCGTGCCATCTCCAAGAAATTGCGAATGTCGCCCCACTTGTAGCGGCTGCTTTCTAACTTATCGCGCCAGTAGTCACTATAGCGAGGCGTCACTAGGTTAAAGGGGCGATCCTTATACCGGCGCCGCTGGTAGGGCACGGTGTTATCGCCAAAATTTTGCGTATATTCGTCACTGTCCACAAGGGTATCCACAAATTTCTGCCAACCATCGGTGGCAATGCGAATAGACCACGCCAGTTCTTCTTGTTTATTGTAGGGCGCCCGCCCAAGGAGCCGCTTCAGGGCGATTTCCACGAGGCGATAGTTGGAGTTGGTCTCCACCACCAAGCGGCGGAACGTCTCCGATTTGGCCAAGCCGCGAATAAAATCCCGCACCGAAATAGTACGGTTGGCCAGTTGTGACTCCAAATGGGGCTGGCGGGTACTTTTGAGGACAACATGTTCGCTGAACACTTGGCGATAGGCAGCCCAAATCAGTTCATCAATATCCGACTGATCCACTGCATCCTCTAAGGAATAGCGCCAAGGGGTTTCTTCATTGGGAACCTCATAGCCCGGTACCCGTTGATTTTGGGAACTGGGGGGATAGCTCAGCAAGGGAATCGTCATGGCTTACACCTTTGGTTGAGAGGGTAAATAACGGTAGGGCAAGGCAACAGGCACAGGTTTGACGGGGGTAGGTGGCAAATCCCGCTCTTGGGCTGTGTTAGGCACCTTCACCAAGCTTGAGGTAGCCCGTGCCACATAGCGTTGAGTCTCAAGTGTCGGCACCACAATTGAACGCGCCATAGAGAGGAAATTGGCCGGAATCGCCCCTCGGATAATTTGCTTGTCGAGTGGCCCTGTGGCGTAGTAGCGCACCTGATAGTAAGAACGGCCACTGAGGGACATTTCCTTGTTGCGCCAGTAGTCGCTGTAGCGGGGATTAACAAGGTTAAAAGGACGCGCCATGCGCCGCCGCCGTTGGTAGGGGACAATGTCGGCACCAAAGTTTTGCTGGTACTCTTCGCTGTCCACAAGGGCATCAATAAATCCTTCTAGGCCACGGGTGGCTAAAATAATTGACCACGCAATCTGCTCTTGCCGACCATAGGTGGGGCGGCCAAGGAAGCGCTTAAAGGAGAGATCCACAAGGCGGTAGTTGGAATTGACTGCCGCTACTTGCTCTCGATAGACCGCTGACTTACCCAAGCCACGGATGAAATCCCGAACGGAAATGGCACGGTTGCGCAGTTGGGATTCTAGGAAAGGCTGGCGGTAGGAGGCCAAAATCAGGTGCTCACTAAAAATTTGGCGATAGGCTGCCCAAATTAAGGCATCCACGTCTGCGGCATCGGTGGCATCGGTGAGGCGGTAGATGACCGGATCATCCTCGGCGGGGACTTCATAACTGACCACCCGCTGGTCAAGGGTTCTGGGCTTCACAGCCAGCAAGGGTAACGACATAACTTTCCAATCCTTTTAGATGTGCATGGACAGATAGTCCCTCTGGAGGGCAAGCTGACAACGGGAACGCACCACAATGTCGGGGTCGCGATCGCCCAAGTGCTTCAGGAGTGAACACACAGCCTCCCGAAGAGCACGGGCAGCCGCCTGCTGATATAAGTGGTCAAGGGCAACGCCCACAGCATAGCGAACTGCCCAATCCGCTGCTTCACTGTTGCGCTGAAGAACCGTGAGTGCTTCCCTTAATTGAGCCTCTCTTGCCGTCTCCTCAGGAATTAACTGCCAGCGCAGCGTTCCCAGGGCCTTGGTCGCCGCACGGCGAACACTGGGGGCAAAATCCGACTGCGCAGCAGCCAATAAGACCCGCAGGGCGGCGGGATGACCAATACTTCCCAAGACACGCACCCCATAGGCACGGGCACCGTAGTTGTAGCCATCCAACTGGGCCAGCAGTGGCTCGACCACGGCATCCCCAAGGGCAATGAGGCCTTCCACAGCAGCTTGGGCAGCGGCGGGGTTGTTGTACCCCAAAACGGCAATCAGCGTCGGAATGGCAGCGGTGTCTTTCTGTTGGGCAAGCTGAATCACAGCCTCGCGAAGCGCCGAGGCAGAGGAGGCCGTCTCAACGGCATGGATATAGGCAAGGAGATTACTCACAGCAGTTGATCCAATCCTTGAAAAAGGGAGAGGGTCTGTTCCGCCGGGGCAGCCTGATGTAGTTGCTTGCTGAGGATGCCGTGGAGGGCAATGAGCTTAAAGCTGGCCTCAACACCCGCCTGCAAAATGGCCTCTGCTGCGGGCAGATACCCCATTGCTCCCAGATCGAGAAGCGCTGTCCGCCGCAGTTGCACATCCTCACTTTCGAGCGCTGCCAAGAGGCGATCGCCATATTCCGCTGCTCCCGTCAGTTGAAAAAGTGCCCGTGCAGTGGCCAATTGCACTCGCGGCATCTCATGGGTCAGGAACGGCTCGATCAGGGGAATTGCTTCGGTGGCACCGAGGTGACCCAAGCTTTCCATCACAGCTTCCACCGGCTGCACCAGATGAGGGCGACCGGGCACTGGCCGCGCCATGGCTACACCACCTTCTAGGAGCGCTTGCAGGGGCGCGATCGCTCGGGGATCTCCCAGTTGACCAAGAGCAATGGCCGCGGCTTCACGGACATAAAAATCCTCGCAGTGCAAGCACTCAATTAAGGCAGGGACGGCTTGGCGATCGCCCAACCTGCCCAAGGCACGGGCTGCATTTCGCCGCAGGGGGTATCCCCCCAATTCCGTGCGATCGGCCTCATCGGCCAAAGCCCCAATCAAGGCATTGACAATGGCCTGCCGCTCTGCTGCCGTTGCCGTTTCCAAACCAAACTTTCCCAACCACCATGCCGCGTAGTAGCGGAGACCGGGATCTGTCCCCTGAAGCTGCGCCAGCATTTGGGGCACTGTAAGCTGTACCGGTTCGGAGACCGCCGTCATTCCCTCTCCCGACATCAATACTTACGAGGCAACCACTGGGGTAATGGAAACGATTTTGCCCCCCATGCGGGTAATGCGCTGCATCTCTTCATTCATGCGGTTGTAGGGCACCGTAATAAAAGTACTACCGCTGCGGCGAATTGGAAACCCCATTTTGTCGGTTTCTTCGTTTTGACGCAGACCCACAACCTCGTAGCGGAAAACGCGAGCGCCGGAGGGACTAAGGGCAGCACTTCCAGACGCAGTTTGACCAAACATGACACCTGACTCCCAATCTCAAAAGAACGCTAAGCAAAATTTCTAGGCAGGATTGACACTGATAATGCGAGCACCTGTGCGCTGAAGCTGCTGCATTTTGCTCGACAGTTGCTCATAGGGCACCAAGAAAGCGGTACTGCTGCGGCGCACCCCCGGATAGCCCGGTTGGCGAATGCCCGCCACTTCAATGCGATAGACGCGGCCACTTTCACCAAAGGAACCACCCAAGCAAGCCCGTGGGGGAACATCGGCACTGGGGGTGTAGTAGGCAAAGGCAGTATCGCTACTCGAAGGCGGCACCACTGTATTGGGACGGTTGGTGGCCAAATCCCGTGCTAGGCGGGACATCCTGCCTTCTGCTTGGGCGCGATCGCTATTGGCATAGCCGCGATAGAGACGAAACATGCGGTTAAAGCCAACGGTTTTTTGCCCCGGCTGGGTATTAAAGCCACGATAGTAGGGCACTACCCAATCCCCAAAGCTATTGGTGTACTCAGGGGAATCAATGTAGGAGTCGATGTCGGCATCAAAACCCTCATTTTCATATAGATCTAGGTGAAAGATCACTTCCGACTCATCGTAGGGTGCCCGCCCCAACAAATGCTTATAGTTCAGTTCAATGACACGGGTTTGAAAATTGCCGTAGAGAAACTTCTCTTTGTAGAGTTCCGACTTGGCCACTGCGCGCACAAATTCCCGCACGGTAATTTTGCCATTGCGCAACAGTGACTCCGCACTCACCAAACGCTCCGATGCCATGATGTAGTCATTGCCTAAGACCTGACGGTAAACGGCACGGATGACCGTCTCTAGATCTTCCTCGCTCCAGTTGGCACGCAGCTCCACTCGCGGAGCATCACTGAAGGCGGAGGTACCCAAGCGCGAAGCAGCAGCAGTAATAGCCACGGTACAAACTCCTAAATATCAAGGGTACAAACAAGCCCGGTGTTGTAAACAAAGGGTCAGCCCAACGCCGACAACATCTGCTTACCTCACCGGGCAACAAAAGGAAACGCCTATTAGCTGAGGGCGTTAATGGCGTAGTCGATGTAGGCGTTGGCTTCCACCGCAGCTTGGCCGGTCAAGCCATGATTGGCTTTGATGTATTTCAGAGCCTCGATGTACCAGCTTGGGGAAAGATCAAACGCGCTGTTGATTTCCGACAAGCCAGCAATGAGGTACTCATCCATCGGACCGGTGCCCCCCGCAACGAGGCAGTAGGTCACCATCCGCAGGTAGTAGCCAATGTCGCGGGCGCACTTGGCTTTGCCTTCGGGGGTCGAGGCATACTGAGGGCCTTGCATAGTGGTGGTGTAGGGGAATTTTTGGTACACCGCTTGAGCTGCGCCGTCAATCAGGCTCTGAGCATTGTTGGTCAGGGCGCGAGCGGCTTCCAGGCTGGCCATAGCGCGCTTGAAGCGGCCGTCAACCGCTTGCAGTTCGGTGTTGCTCAGGAAACGACCTTGGGTATCGGCGGCGGCAATGGCTTCAGTAATCGGCGTTCTCATGGATAAAGTATCTCCCTAAAAAGTGTGCGTGTTCAGAACGGTCAAAGTTAAAGAATGTCAAAGGTGTGTTAGGCAACAGCGGCAGCGGCACGGTCAAAGTAGCCAGCAATTTCGGACATTAGGGCGCTGCAATCGCCAGGGGTGATGCCGTTGGGATCATTGGCGATCGCGATCGCCGCCTCTTTCATTTTTTGAATGGCCACCGCCACGGAGGAACCGGGCGTACCGAGGGCTTGGTAGGTTTCGCGCAGACCGTTCAAGCAGCGATCATCGAGCACGCTGGAGTCACCCGCCAAAATGGCGTAGGTCACATAGCGCAAGATGATTTCCATATCGCGCAAGCAAGCAGCCATGCGACGGTTGGTGTAAGCGTTCCCACCGGGTTGGATCAGTTGGGGTTGCTCTGCAAACAGGGCACGAGCAGCGTTGGTAACAATTGTGGAGGCATTGCTGGTGATGCGGTTAACGGCATCCAGACGCTTATTGCCTTCTTTCACCAAGTTGGACAGGGCATCGAACTGGGCGTTGGTGAGGAATTCACCGCGGGCATCGGCCTGAGCGACAACTTTGGCAAATGCATCTAGCATGGATCAATTCTCCTTAAAGTTTGTTAAAGAAGTGAGACCTTCTTGACATTCCTAACCCCAGAGATGAGGCAGGATTCTTAGGGGGCTGATCGGCAACTCCCTAAAGGCTGTGCCAAGCAACCTGAGAGCGACCAAGCTGATCCTTGGTGTGTTTTTAACAGACGCGCAACGCTCTTGGGCGTGCCGGAAAGGTCTAACGGTCACTGATGGGTTGTTCCGCAAAGGAGTCTAGGAAACAACAGCAGTGTTGTTAAACCCTTCCGCTATTTCTTATACAATGCGGTGGGAAACCTGTTTCGCCGTAGTTATTAATTTGTAAAATACTTTTGTGAGATAAATTAAGGTTCTGGCGATCGCCATAAAATTAGTGCGATTTATCCTAAGTTTTTCCTAAGTTTTGTGAAGTTTCTTTAACATTGTTCTCAGGAAGTGACGATCCCCATGAGTGAACCGTTGCAATTTAGCTTATTTGACACTCCCCCAGAGGCAGAATCTGCGCCAGCAACGCCCCTCGATGCTGCCACCTACGATCAAATTCCCCTGCGGGCCGAGGTGCCTATCCCTGCCGGGACCTACCGTGACTTGGAAGCACTGGCGGCGCATTGTCAGCAGTGTCAGCGCTGTGGCCTAGCAACCACCCGTACCCATGTGGTGATTAGCCGTGGCAATCCTACCGCCAAGCTGATGATTATTGGTGAAGGCCCTGGCCAGTCAGAGGACGAAACCGGCCGCCCCTTTGTGGGCAAGGCGGGGCAACTCCTCGATAAAATCCTTGCTTCGGTCAATCTGGACAGTGAACGGGATGCCTATATTTGCAACATTGTGAAGTGCCGTCCCCCCGGCAACCGCGTCCCAACACCAGTTGAAGCAGCAGCCTGTTTGCCCTATTTACTGGAGCAGATTCGCTTGGTGAATCCCCGCATTATTCTGCTGGCGGGGGCCACGGCTGTATCTGGCTTACTGAAAGATAATCGGGGAATTACTAAAATTCGGGGCCAGTGGATTGAATGGCAAGGACGCTGGTGTATGCCCATTTTCCACCCGGCGTATCTATTGCGCAATAACTCACGGGAGCCGGGCAGCCCTAAGTGGTTAACCTGGCAGGATATCCAAGCGGTGCGCGATCGCCTCCGCCAACTCGATTCTTAGATTACTCCTGACGGGGGGGATGTTCCTGTAGATAGCGCAGCCAAAGTTCCGAAAGTTCCCGCGCCTGCTGCTCCTTCTCATTAATAATGTGGTACATTCGCCGCGGCCGACCGCGACCTTCCACCTTCTTCCAATAACCGCCAATAATCCCCTCATCCTCTAGGAATTTGAGGGCACTGTAAAGAACTGTATCGGAAAGGCGATACAGGGGATACTCGTTTTCAATGGCTTGGATCAGCGCCGTGCCATAGGAATCCCCCTTTTCCACAAGGGTATAGAGCACATAGCACACGGCAACTTCCTTGCTCAGGTAAACTGGCGGTGGCTGGCGGAAAAAGGTGTAGATATCTTCTAGTTTCATAACCTTATCCTCAGCAATGGACTACTGTCCCCGAAAGCTCTTCAGATTATCAGAGGATTTGGATGCAGCTCTGTTGCTCCAAACGCTGGGAAACACAAGGACTCCCCCCTTAATGTCAGTACTTTCCTCTGGCCTCATATTGCGCATGAAAGTCACTAAGTATTTATCGCTACCAAGACTCCAATCTTGTCTTGCAGCCCTTTTCTTAAATATCGGGTAGATAAAGGAAAGAGAATTCTCTCCCCTATGGGCTTTCACGATGTTGAGCGTGTGTCATTTTTGTGAAAAGGGCTGTACTTCTGATTTTAGGAAGTTTGAGAGAAAAGTGTTCTTTGCATCATAGAGTCCGCAGTTAGCAAAAATCAAGTCATGGACTTGTTGCAGATTGATCTTAAGGGCAATCGTGAGCAAGATTTCTTAACAAAAATTCACGATGAATCTGCCAGCGTCGGCCATTGTGCACCAGCAGTGTTAGGTGAGATACCCAACAGCGGGCAGCAAAGGATTGTTCTTGAAAGTCTGCCCAAGCATGGTGAAAGTTTTCCTTGGTTAAGTCCCGAAAGGCAATTGTCATGTGGGGGGTAAAGGGGTGCCGTTGCGTGGGGGGAAGGTTCAGGGGCTGCGCTACTGCTTTGACGAGATCCGCTTGTAGGGTCTTGAGCGCCGGAGTCGGTGCCACGTGAATATAAATGACGCGGGGAGGAAAGGCGGCAAAGCCGTCAAGGATCAATTCCACCGGAGCGGCTTGATGGGAAAAGGCTTCTAGGGCTTGCTCAAGATCTCCTACCCCTGCATCTGGCCACCAAAAGGGGGGATAGAGGGTGACATGGGGGGGAGAGCGCAGTGCCGCTTGGCTCTGGTAGCGATCGCAACAATACTGCTTGAGACGGGTCACCTGCTCCTGAATTTTGGCATCGGGCAACAAAGCAATAAAGTAATGCCGCCGGTTCATTAGCGTTGAGCCACCATTGTCCAATGGCGATCGGAGGTGAGCGTCACTTGCCACTGCCGCGGCAGTTGCGGCAATGTTCTCACAACATTACTCATTTCCATCAAAGTTAGCGCCGCATGGAGGGAAGCGGCAAAGAGTTGCCGCTGTTCAGGGGTGTCCTGACCAGCATACTGGTCAACGAGGGCTTGCAGGTCAGCCCCTGTGTTTGGACGACACAGATCACGGATAAAGAGGGTTCCTTGGGGACGCAGCACCCGCAGCATTTCTGCCAAGGCAGGTTGAGGATTGGCTAAGTGATGGATAAGGCTATTGCTGATCACCACATCAAAACTTGCGGCAGCAAAGGGCAGGGCTTTGGCATCCCCTTGAATAAAGCGCAATTGGGGACTATGGTGCCGCGCGATCGCCAGCATAGCCGGACTGAGATCAATTCCCGTCAGTTGCCAATGGGGATAGCGTTGGTGCAACACTTGTAGAATCCGCCCTGTCCCCGTTCCCACATCCAAAACCTGGAGGGGTTGCTCAACATTGGGTAAAACGGCGGCTAGATCTTCACAGAAGGCGATATTGACAGCAGTAAAATCCATTGCGTCGTAGGCAGCAGCCGTTTCTGGCGTCTCCATGACTTCCGGTTCTAAGATACGTTGCAGAGTCATAGAGAGTGCCTATAGACCTGTGGCCGATCGCCCCTGCTTGGGTAAGCGCACAAAGACAAAGTAGCTCAAATAGAGCATGTAAATTACAAGGCCAACCGCTGCAAAGAAGCCAAGGGTACCGGCGCGGGCTTGGGGGTGAAAAATCTCCTTGAACATCAGGGGTGGCTCTAGCCAGACTTGGCAACTGGGGGTCTGAACGGCACCCGCCACAAACGCACAGTGTAGATAAAAGGTCTGACCTAGGGCGGCAAGGACACAGTAGAGCGTGATTGCCCAGCGCCAACTACTAAAGACTTGACCTAGGAGGTCTTGGCGATCGCTAATTTCCTCATTGAGATCGACCCAAAACCAGAGGCTAATGGGAATCAGGACCAAAGCCATGAATCCTGTGACATAGGCTACTGGCCACTGCGGCATCATCAAATACACCGTAATCGCCAAGAGGCTGGACACCCGCCAGTAGATAATCAGCAGTTGAGTAATGGCCGGCACGTTTTTAGCCGTTGACCACAGGAGCAGGATCAAGGGAATGACCACCGTAAAGAGGACTGCAAGGCGGTAGTCCATCCACACCAGCGATCGCAAAAGTTCCAAGGACATGACAGGCCACTCACCCAAGGGCAACGGTTCTATTATTAGGGATTGCCTTCACAGGGCACAAGGCACTAAAGGGATCGCACCCGCTCATACCAACGCATGAGAATGGCCGCTAACTTTCGGGAATCATGGCGCACTGTGGGTGTGGATTCATCCATTACATCGGCTAGGATTAGGCGGCAGTTTTGGCGGGCAAGTTCCTCGCGATCAATGGCCACAGGTGCACTGCCCTGCTGCGCATAGCGTTCAAGGTGAGCAGCACTGGGGGGATATTTTTGCACCAGCACCGCATCAAACAGGCGATCGCCCGTCACAGCATCGAGAGCGCGCACATGATCACTGACGGTATAGCCCTCGGTCTCCCCCGGCTGCGTCATAATGTTGCAGACATAGACACAGGGGCATTGGCGCTCCGCCAGGGCTTGGGCAATTTCAGGCACCAAGAGATTGGGAATAATACTGGTGTAGAGGCTACCAGGGCCAAGGATAATGTAGTCGGCTTCGCGCAGGGCTTGAATGGCTCGCGGCAAAGCTTTGGGGGCAGGGGGCGAGCAGCCAATTTCTACAATTTTGCCGCGGGCGGCCGTAATGTTTGATTCCCCGTGAATCAAGCGACCATCGGCTAGGCGTGCCCACAGGGTCATATCCGTCAGCGTGGCTGGTAGCACCTGACCGCGAATAGCCAAGACCGCTGAACTGGTGGCGATCGCCTGCTCCAGATCACCTGTGATATTCGTCATGGCCGTCAGGAATAAATTGCCAAAGCTGTGCCCGGCCAAGCCGTCTCCGGCTTCAAAGCGGTACTGAAAAAGCTCGGTGACGATTTTCTCTTCATCTGCTAGGGCTGCCAAGCAGTTGCGAATATCCCCCGGCGGCAGCACCCCAATTTCCCGCCGCAGTCGTCCAGAGGAGCCGCCATCGTCGGCCATTGTTACAATGGCAGTGATATTGGAACTATAGAGCTTCAGTCCGCGTAGGAGCGTTGACAGCCCCGTCCCACCACCAATGGCAACAATTTTCGGTCCTCGCCCCAAGCGCCGATGGATAAGGAGTCGCTCCACAAGGGTCTTATCGTCCTCTGGCAGGAGGACTTCTGTAATCGAACCCAGAGTACGGGCATACCCCCAAGCAATAAGTGCTAAGCCCCCAAAGAGGAGCAAGGGGCCACTGACATAACTCGGTACAAAACGAGCCACACTCTGGAGAAACTGCTCCAGAAATTGCAAAAAGTAGAAAATCGGGGTGAGGTTAATGCTAATGGCAAAGCCAAGGCTGGCTAGCAAGACACCCACCGCACTGATGAGCAGCCATCGTTTGACCAGTAGCCCAGGGAGAAGCCATTGAGACCACAGACGGATTTTCCGACGTGCCGGACGCAGCTTTGCTGAGAGTTGTTGAGCCTTATTCGCTCTCCTCATCCGGATCGATACCCAAATAGGTTTTGCTGAGATAGCGAGCAAGACGCCGGAGGGGGTTAGCTATCCGTTTTTTGTGTTCAGCGTGCTCCCTATTGACAGGAACGCCTAGAATTTCTGAAAATTCATCATCACTCATTTCCCCTGCCTGATGTTGAGCAAAGGAGTCTATCACCTGCACTAGTTCCTCAGTGGAAAATTCAAAGCCATGCTGACTGGCAAAATCCACCACTTTCGGCGCCATTTCTCCCCGCAGCGCTGCTAATTCTTCGGCATCCAGTTCGGCAGCCCCACTAATGTTGCCATCGCCTACCCCCAGAAGGTTTTCCAATTCGTCCCGCAGTTTGGCATCCTCCGCGGTCTTTTGCATGAATGCTAGCACCTGTGCCGTGGCCATAGGCCTCCTTCCCCTGCTCAGTTGATGTCTGCACAAACCGATTGGATTATAGCATTCTCTGGCGAGAGCATTTTTAGGCAACACTTTTTAAGAATGGCACCTCCACGACTTGGGCAGCGACCTTCTCTGGCGTATGCAGCGTTAACCCCACACCGCCCACTTTGGTGCGCACATAGCCGAGGCCAAAAGCTCCCCGCTTGAGGGAGGTACAACTCGTGAGCAGCCCCACTTTTTCACCCTCCAAGAGTAGGGGGGTAGGTGGGGTGACTGCCGCACTTAATTCCAGACCCCAAAGATATTGTTTGACGCCTTGATAGGTCTTTAGGCGAGCAATTGTTTCCTGGCCAATATAACAGCCCTTGTTAAAAGAAATGGTGTGCCCCAGCCGCGCTTCGAGGGGGTTGTACTCTTCTGTCAGTTCGGCATCGGCAGCGGGGCGACCCTGACGAATGCGCAGGTGCTCCCAGTCGGCATCAGTAAGTTGGGGATAGGGATCGAGTAAATTGGCAAGGGGGCGATCGCTCCAAAGGGTCAAACCGGGAATGACGAGGCCACTGGTGGCCGCAAGGGTTAGGGGAGCACCTTCGTGGCTAATAGTGACGTGATCATAGGCATTGGCCAATGCGCCTAGGCCAAACTGGGCAGTAATTTTTTCAGCAGCATCCCCAAAAACCCGATAGCAGTGGCTCTCAGCGGTGCGATCGCTCACCTGAACATCGTCGCCAAAGAAGATGTACTTATCAAACCATTTCAGGAGAAACTCGCGGCGCTGCGGAGATACCAAGAGATCCACCCACTCTTGATGAACAAGGAGGGTGGCAAGATCAAGGGTGCGAGCGGTCGAGGTCAGGAAAACGGTGTCAGCCCCTTGGCCGGGTTGCAAGACAAGGCAGTTATTGGAGCTTTGATTGTGCAAAAACTTCAGGCGATCGCGCCCCGTGAGGCGTAGGCGTCCCCAATGACTGCAATCATAGACTGCACCACCTGTAGAGACTGTTTCCAGAAGATCTGTCATTCTTTTACTCCCAAAAGAAGTAAGTCCCGCTCAAGGAGCGATCGCACCGCCGCAAGATTCAACTCCGGTTGCTCAGCTAATAACTCAGCCACGGTTTTTTGACCCGTCGCATCGGTTAGAAATTGCTGCTCAGCAGGCGTGAGGTGAATCACCTCATAGTGGCAGTTGAAGACGCAGGCTCCCGGCCAACCCTCCAAGCAGGGGTGGCGCCACGGCAGGGCAGCCAAGAGTCCGGCATCGTCGGACCAATCGTGACGGGGCAGCGGCGGCTTGGCCAAGAAGAACTCAAAGTGAGTCATTGCCTCAGGGTCAAGGCATTCAATGAGCTGATACTGCTGAATGGGGGTCAATTGCTGTGCCCGTTGCAACAGTTCCGGCTGAGTGCCCAACAATCGCTCCAGCCGCCAGACTTGGGGATTGGAAAAGCCAACAAACTCCAAGCCAGAGGCAGCAATCAGCTCAAAGAGGCTGGCGATCGTGTAGTCAATTTCTTGGGGGTGCACATACATATCGGCAAAGCATTCATCCCGCTGATTGTCAAGGCTCCAGCGTTCCTGCTCGCGCTTTTTCAGACGATTATTCGCGGGCAATGCAGCAAAGAGCTGCCGACCAATGGCCACCCCTTGGCGATAGTTGTGGCGATCGCGCCCCAAAAGGAGGGCAATAGCCTGCTGCATCAGCTTAATTTCCCAGCGACCGCGTTCCCCATAGACAAAGATATGCAAAATACCACCGGGGGCAAGAACATTGGCCAGCGCTTGAATCCCCCGCTGGGGGTCTGGCAGGTGGTGCAGTACGCCGACGCAGTTAATCATCTGAAACGCCTGCCCCAATTGAGCCACATCCTCTAAACTCAGGTGGTGAAATTGCACGTTGGTAGCGCCGGAGCGGCGGCAGCGTTCCTGGGCAATTTCCAAAGCACCTTCACTGACATCTAAAGCAGTAATCCTTGCCTGCGGATTCAAGTGGGCTAGGTACTCTGTTCCCACACCGGTGCCGCAGCCGGCATCGAGGATGGCCACGTCCAATCGGGAGGGATAGCGTCCTGTGCAAAAGCTATAGGCTGCCGGCCAAGACCAGCGCCAGTTGTACCCCGGTGGCGGTTCATCGAGCAGGGGTGCTGGGGGAAAGGGGTAGGTATTGTACAGTTGCCGCACAGCAGCGGTAATTTCAGCCGCCGAGGTCATGATTGCTCCCTTTGAGATAAGCGTCGTAAGAACTCGCGGGTGGTGGCTTCTGGGTCAGCCGCTTCCATAATGGCGCGGACAACGGCCACCTGAGTTGCCCCTGCTTGAATAACGTCATCAATGTTACTCAGGTCAATTCCCCCAATGGCAAACTGGGGCATCGGCGCGTGTTTGCGGGCGTACTGGAGATAGTCAAAGCCAACAGCCGCTTTGCCGGGTTTGGTGGGAGTGGCAAAAATCGGTCCTACACCGACGTAGTCAGCGCCTTCGGCAATCGCCCGCTCCAGTTCTTGGGGATTGGTGGTCGAGCGTCCCACCAGGCGATCGCGCCCTAAAATTTGCCGAGCGAGTTCCATGGGAATATCTGTCTGTCCGAGGTGCACCCCATCGGCATTGGCACCGACGGCAATGTCCACGCGATCGTTTACTAAAAACAGCGCCCCATAACGCTGGCAGAGGGCCTGCAATTGACGAGCCGTAGTCAAGCGAGTGGCATCATCGCTGGTCTTGTCCCGATACTGCACAAGGGGCAATCCACCCTTGAGAGCTGCTTCAACCACTGCCAACAGGCGATCGCCGGGGGAAGTGACAAGGTAAAGTTTTGCCTGCTGTAGTTGCCGCAGCCGAGCATGGCGCGGGCTGAGCCTCAGAGCTTGCTCCAGAATATAAACGCGATAGCGCAGCGCCTTGGCGGTTTCACTCAGCTCAGTATTGGTTAATTTAGCGTATTCCTCAATTACCCGCAGCGCTTCTTGGACGCGGGCAAAATTAGCGGTGAGCACCTCGCTGAGGGTCTGGCGATCGCGCTCCTGCGGATGACTCAAAGCCGTCCCCGGATCCTGATCCGTTTGTCGTGCCGCCCGCAACTCTGGGGTATGGTAGCGGCTGAGGGTTTGGCGCAGATCTTTACATTCGGCACTCAGGGCAACCTCTTCGCAGCCAAAGCGGCACCATTCCTCGATCACCCGCAGACCTTCGCGGGCACGGTCAAGGTTGGCATCCAGAATTCGCCGAATGCGTTGCCCCTCAAAGCCGGGAGCTAAATTTTGCATAGGACGTCCGATCTCCCCAGAAAAAAATCAGCATAGTTTTGTTTATTGTTCATCGGCATTGTTGATAGAGCAATGAAGTCCCTGATGAGTCGTTTCCGCATTCACTGCCAGCCGTGGTTGAATCCCCTATGTTTGATCCTAATGGGTTGGGGGACGCCCGTATTGGCGGCAGAACCGACTCCCATCCCCGTACCCCCGCCAGAGGTGAGTACCGCGCCAATTCCCAGCCCGCGGCCTCAGCGACTTGACAACTCCCTCGAACGATTGCCGGTTCCAGGCATACCCATTCCAATGGGATTTGTGGGCAATAACCCAGCCGTGAACCAACTGCCGCCACCGCCGCAGGTTTTTGAAGCAGAGGGGGGAACGCCGGCACCTGTCACCCCCAGAACGCGATTTCGGGTAATTGTACTTGATTTGCGAGAGGACGATCTGGCCAACCAAGAGCGCCTGCGATCGCTCGTCCCCGACGTGATACCCGTTACCCTCGGCCAACGCCGTGCTCTGCAAGTGGGCAGTTTCCAAAACGAGACCAATGCCAGCAAAATGCGCGCCTTTATGGAGGTCAATGGCTTCCGCGCTGAAATTCAACGTCTCCCCTAAAGTCCTCTAGGCCAATTGGGAATATCGCGAAGGGGGCTAAAGGTTATATTCCTGACGCCTCCTCCCGTCAAGAAAGTGAACCCCCTGCTAGAACAGTCAATTTTTCATACGCTTGGAAAGTTAGGAGCAATGGCCACAGGAGCTAAATTGCTTAAAAATTGCAAGGATAGAAAAGTAGCCAAAGACAACGGCAACATCAACAAAATAGATGAGCAAGACCGCGCCTTTCATGGGTGGTATCGGTTTGTGCTATCTTATCCGCCCCATCTTGTGCGGGACTATATAAAAGACTTCGGCTTGAATGAAGAGAGTGTGATCCTAGACCCCTTTTGTGGCACAGGCACAACGCTTGTTGAGTCGAAGCGCTGGGGAATTCCCTCATGGGGTACAGAAGCCAATCCGTTCGCCCATTTTGCGACATCGGTAAAGACCGATTGGGACGTTGATCCTGACTTACTCTCCAGTCACTCCTGCGAAGTAGCAGAACTTGCCCTTGACCTCCTGCGGCGGCAAGGAATAGAGGACTCGGTTCCTTTTGCGGGGAATATTGCTGACCTCCCCTTGCGCCAACTCTCGCCTGAGCAAAATAAACTCATCCTTGCGGGGTCGATGAGTCCAATTCCCTTACACAAGGTACTGGTACTCCTTGAGTGTTTGGAGAAATACAAGATAGAAAAGGTCTATCGGCATCAATTATTGGCGATCGCCAACGTCCTTGTGTTTGGAGCGAGCAATCTGCGCTTTGGGCCTGAAGTTGGCGTGGGTAAACCCAAAGTGGATGCAGCGGTGATTAGCCCTTGGGTTGCCAAGATTAACGAAATGGCTGAGGATTTGCGACGAGTAAAAGGTCAAAGTCATGCCCCTGCCCACGTCTATTTTGCAGATGCCAGAGGGGTTGACAGCGTTCTGCCCCCGCGGTCTGTGGATGCGGTGATCACCTCCCCCCCTTACCCCAATGAAAAGGACTACACTAGAACAACCCGTTTAGAGTCTGTCATCCTAGGTTTCATCAAAACCAAGGACGATCTACAAGCCTTTAAGAAGGGTTTGATCCGTTCTAACACTCGCAATGTGTATAAAGCCGATGATGACGATCAATGGATTCAAGATCACCCTGAAATTCAGTCCATTGCCAATACAATTGAACGCCGCAGAATTGACCTAGGCAAGACCTCCGGCTTTGAGAAACTCTATGGGAGAGTGACCAAACTCTACTTTGGGGGGATGGCACGTCACTTGGCAGCCCTGCGCTCGGTTTTGCGCCCCAATGCCCAACTGGCTTATGTTGTGGGGGATCAAGCGTCCTACTTGCGCGTGATGATCCGCACGGGGCAGTTGTTGGCTGAGATTGCCCAAGCTCTGGGCTATGAATTTGTCCGCACAGATCTGTTCCGAACTCGCTTTGCCAGTGCCACTAAGGAGCAATTGCGAGAAGAAGTGGTAATTCTGCGCTGGAAAGGATAATCTAATTTAGTCCAGACGGGCTGCACCCTAGAATTACTTTGACGCTCATCCCGCTAACGCTATGCCTAACGGCAGGCTCACGCCAACGCGTATAGCAGGAGATTCCCCGTTCACAGAGTCTTGGCTAGGGTTCCCTCGACGCTTAGGAGAGGTGCCCCAAAGGACACCCCCGCCAGAAC
>NZ_CALJEM010000059.1 GCF_938074695.1 uncultured Thermosynechococcus sp. | reverse complement strand
CCGCCGTACCGCTGCGCGGGCGCAAGCTAATAGGCCGGGGCGGATGTCAAATGGCGATTAAGATCAATCAGGTCTCACGTTGCTTGAAAGTCTGGGCTTGCGATCGCCCCCAAAACATGAGCGATTAAATAGAGGGAGCCACAGACCACACAGCGATCGCCCGCTATATCGAGTGCCTCGGCCACATCGTTAAAACATCGGCACTCCCCTAACTCAGGGCAACAGGCGTGGGCAAGAGCCTGCAAGTCCTCTAAGTTAGCGCTTGCATGAGCCGGCACGGGTACCAACCACAGGCGATCGCCGGCCCGTAGGAGATGTTTAAGAATCCCCTCGTGATCTTTATTGGCCAGCATCCCCACCACCCACGTCACCTCTTGCCATCCTAACTGATCCACGTATTGCCGCAGGTAGGCGGCTGCAGGGGCATTGTGGGCACCATCAATGAGCAGTTTTCGCCCTTGCCAAGGTAACCATTGCAGTCGTCCCGGCCAGCGGGTTTGGGCCATCCCCTGCTGAATGGCGGCGAGGGAAATTTGCCAGCCTTGGGTTTGCAAGCATTGCAGAGTGGCGATCGCGATCGCCGAATTGACTAACTGCATCTCGCCGGCCAAGGGCAAGGGATACTCGATGCCACCCCAACTGGCCCATCCAAGACGATCGGCACACCACTGCGCGGGTTCTGGCCAAATCGCCGGGCACCCCAAGGCCTCCAAACGCTCTGCAATCACGGATTTTGCTTCGGGGGGAACAGGGCCAATAACAGCGGGCACCCCCTGCTTGAGAATGCCGGCCTTTTCACCCGCGATCGCCCCCAAGCTATTGCCCAACCGCTGCCAATGATCCCAACCGATGGAGGTAATCACACTCACCAAAGGGGGTTGACACACATTTGTTGCATCCAAGCGTCCTCCCAAGCCCACCTCGATCACCGCCACCTCCACCTGCTGCTGGGCAAAATAGAGCCATGCCGCCGCTGTGATCACCTCAAACTGACTGGGGGGGTAGGCCACCTGTGGCAGTACTGCTTCAATCTGCTGAATCAATCTCAAAAAAACTTCAGGGGCAATGGATTCACCATCAACACAAATGCGCTCACACCAACTCAACAGATGGGGCGAGGTATAACGACCTGTTCGATAACCCGCTGCCCGTAAAACACTATCCAGATAGGCACACACCGAGCCTTTACCATTGGTTCCTGCAACGTGAACCAAAGGCACTTGTAACTGGGGAGACCCCAAAGCACTCAGCAGTGCTTGGATAGGTTCAAGGCCAAGGCGAATTCCAAAACGGGCATAGGGACTCAATGCTGCCGTCAGTGGATCAGTCACAGCCGGCCAGATTGAAAAGGATTAGCGGGGTTCGCGGCGACCATTGCGCCATGTAGCAATAATGCGAGAGCCATCTGGCAGGGTGAGCACCCCCTGTCCTTCAAATAAGCCATTGCGAAACTCTCCGGCATAGCTTGTGCCATCTCCAAAGGAGAGCGTCCCTGTTCCATGATACTTGCCCGCCAGAAACTGCCCCTCATAGCGGGTACCGTCGGGAAAAGTGAGCACCCCCTCCCCATGATACTGACCATTGAGAAACGTGCCCGCGTAGCGTTGGCCGTTGGCCAGTTGCAAAACTCCCTTGCCGTTAAAGATGCCATCCGCAAAGCCACCTTCGTAGCGTCCACCATCAGCATAGGTCAGCACCCCTTGACCGTGGTAGCGGCCATTGCGAAATTCCCCCTCGTAACGGTTGCCATTGGCCATTGTGAGAATGCCTTGGCCATTAAAGCGGCCATTCAGCAATTCCCCTTTGTAGGTACTGCCGTCGGGGAGAGTCATGCTTACGTCCCCGCTGACGCGTCGCCCTTCATAGACGGCGATTTGAGCAGTGACAGGAGCCAAGGGCAGGGTTGCACATCCTAAACCAACAAAGCAAAAACTCATCACCCAGCGGTGGATAACAGCAGGATTTGGGTAGTGCGGATGAGTCATTACTGGACACTCCACAAGGGTGGACAATTGCAACTTCTCTAACTGGCACAGCTAACTGCCTATGCAAAATTGAGACAGAGGGCCGGCAACTAAACCCTAAGATTTTCCTAAGGATTTTGGCCGGGGGTTTACAAGTTTCAACTGTTTTCTTTTCCGACATCTGCCTCTGTGAAACTGGGTTTTGTCTGGCGACAGGGATTACGTCTTCAATTCCCCCTGACGCGAATTCTCTCTCTGCCGACTTGCCCTACGCTGTTGACTTTCGCGGCAATGATTGGCTTTGGCAGTGCAACAGCCGCATTCTTGATGGGAGCACCTCTTTTGGGGCTGCGTCTAGGTCGGTTTCTAGCCGATGGGTCAACCATGGCCGCAGATCCAGGGGCGATCGCCCCCATTGTCGTGAACACGAATAAAGCAGCAGCCTTGGGGGCGTCACTGCAACGGTGGTTTCCGCACTCTATTGGCAAGCCTGACCTTTCGATGATTATCAACGGTATTCTTGCAGGACTGGTGGCGATTACGGCGCCCTGTGCCTTTGTTACCCTTGAAAGTGCGACCTTGCTTGGCATTATTGTTGGTACGGTTATTACTTTTTCGGTAGTGGCAAGCAACCAGCTAAAAATTGATATTGATGCCCCCGTGGCAGCGATTTCTGTGCACCTCGTTAATGGTATCTGGGGTACTCTAGCGGTAGGTCTCTTTGCCGATGGTTCAGGGCGCTTTCATGAAGCTGGGGAGGGATCTCTGAAGGCATTACTCTGGAGTGGTGACTTTACCGTTGCCCTTAGTACAGCAGTGTGTCTACTCCTGAACGCCCCTATTGGCATCCGCGTTTCCCCCAAAGAGGAAATCGAGGGGCTGGATATTGGCGAGCATGGCATGGCAGCCTATACCGGCTTCCTTTTCCGCGAAGAAATCAAAGGATTTGTGGATTTGCTAAAACGGATGTCCGGCAGTGGTTGCTCTTAGGGTAGGCTTAACACTCGTATTGGCATTGGGAGCCTTGCTGGTTCTCAGCCCCTTTCTAGTGGTGCTCTGTACGTCGGGCTGGCCACCGGGAACCTTGCCCACCCAACTGTTGCCCCCTCAAGGCTGGACATGGCAAAGCTATCAAGCGGCATGGCAGCAGGGACACTTTATCTTGGCTTTTGTCAACTCCACCTTTGTGGCTTTGGCGGTGACGGCGCTTCAGTTGGTGACCTCAGCCTTAGCAGGTTACGCCCTTGCGCGGCTTTCGTTTCCGGGACAACGCTTCATTCTGCTGCTGATATTGGCGACGCTGGTCATCCCCTTTCAACTCTTGGTTATCCCAATTTTTCTCATCCTCAAGGCGGCTCATCTCATCAATACCTATGGGGCTTTGATTTTACCTACTGCCGCCAATGGCTTTGGCGTGTTTTTAATGCGGCAGTTTTTTCTCACGCTACCCGTTGCCCTTGAGGAAGCAGCACTTTTGGATGGGGCAACTCGGTGGCAAGTGCTCTGGCATATCCTCTTGCCCCTGAGCCGACCGGCCTTGGTGACGCTGTTTATCTTTACCTTTATTGGGGAGTGGAATGATCTCTTTAAGCCCTTGGTCTTTACCACCAAACCAGAACTGATGACGGTGCAGCTTTCCCTAGCCAATTTTCAGGAGCAGTTCACCAACGATTGGCCGTTGATGATGGCGGCGGCGGTGATTGCCACCGTACCGGTGATGATTTTGTTTATTTTGGGTCAGCGGCAACTCATTCGTGGCATTGCTACTACGGGGCTAAAAAGCTAAAGCTCCGTTCGGAAAACCGTACTGCAACAGGAGTTGCGATCGCCAACTGTCTCTCGCTACATTAGCACTCGAAGGGTGAGAGTGCTAAACCATTGCCAGTCAAGCTCTTACCCCCCAGAGACTGCGCGATTAGCCGTGCAGTGAGTATATCAATCCATACTCTTACAAGTGGGAGAACAGTACGCTATGGCACCCGTATCTCTAAGCGTTTCAACTGTGAAGCCTTTGGGCGATCGCATTTTTGTCAAAGTCAGCGAAAGTGAAGAACGCACCGCAGGGGGCATCCTGCTGCCCGACAACGCCCGTGAAAAACCCCAAGTGGGCGAAGTGACCGCCGTAGGTCCCGGTAAACTCACTGAAGACGGCAAGCGTCAGCCGATGGATGTGAAAGTGGGGGACAAAGTGCTGTACTCCAAATATGCCGGTACCGAAGTGAAACTGGCGGGCGAAGACTACGTTCTCCTCTCGGAAAAAGACATCTTGGCCATTGTTGGCTAGGTCGCTGACTCCCTTTCATTCCTGTGCGATTTTTCATCACTGTTGAACGATTGAGGTAGGAAACACATATGGCGAAGCGGATTATCTACAACGAAAATGCTCGTCGTGCCCTGGAAAAAGGGATGGACATTTTGGCTGAATCCGTGGCCGTGACCCTAGGTCCGAAAGGGCGGAACGTGGTTCTGGAGAAAAAATTTGGTGCGCCGCAAATTGTCAACGACGGTGTTACCATTGCCAAAGAAATTGAACTGGAAGATCACATTGAAAACACGGGTGTAGCTCTCATCCGTCAAGCCGCCTCGAAAACCAATGATGCTGCCGGCGACGGTACCACTACGGCGACGGTGCTGGCCCATGCCATGGTGAAAGAAGGGTTGCGCAACGTTGCCGCCGGTGCGAACCCCATTGCCCTGAAACGGGGGATTGACAAAGCCACCCAGTTCCTTGTCGAAAAAATTGCTGAACATGCCCGTCCTGTGGAAGATTCCAAAGCCATTGCCCAAGTGGCTGCCATTTCCGCGGGGAACGATGAAGAAGTGGGTCGGATGATTGCCGATGCCATGGACAAAGTGGGTAAAGAAGGCGTGATCTCCCTCGAAGAGGGCAAATCCATGACCACCGAACTGGAGGTCACCGAGGGGATGCGCTTTGACAAGGGGTATATCTCCCCCTACTTTGCCACCGATACCGAGCGCATGGAAGCGGTGCTCGATGAACCCTTCGTGCTGGTCACCGACAAGAAAATTACCTTGGTTCAAGACTTGGTGCCGATCCTCGAACAAGTGGCTCGCGCCGGTAAACCCTTGGTGATCATTGCCGAAGACATCGAGAAAGAGGCTCTAGCGACCCTGGTGGTCAACCGTCTGCGCGGTGTCTTGAGTGTGGCTGCGGTGAAAGCTCCCGGCTTTGGCGATCGCCGTAAAGCGATGCTCGAAGATATTGCCGTCCTCACCGGGGGTCAAGTGATCACCGAAGATGCGGGTCTGAAGCTGGAAAATGCCAAGCTGGATATGCTGGGGAAAGCTCGCCGCATCACAATCACCAAAGATCACACCACGATTGTGGCGGAAGGCAATGAAAAAGCCGTCAAAGCTCGCTGCGAGCAAATCCGTCGCCAAATCGAGGAAACCGACTCCAGCTACGACAAAGAAAAACTGCAAGAGCGGTTGGCCAAACTGGCCGGTGGTGTGGCGGTGATTAAAGTGGGTGCCGCTACCGAAACCGAGATGAAAGATCGCAAACTCCGTCTGGAAGATGCGATTAACGCTACCAAAGCTGCCGTTGAAGAGGGGATTGTCCCCGGTGGTGGTACCACCTTGGTGCACCTTGCTCCTGAGCTGAGCAACTGGGCCGCCGAGCACCTGACGGGTGAAGAACTGATTGGTGCCAACATTGTTGAGCGTGCCCTTAGCGCTCCTTTGCGTCGCATTGCCGAAAACGCCGGGCAAAATGGTGCCATCATTGTCGAACGGGTTAAGGAAAAACCCTTCGATGTGGGGTATGATGCCGCCAAAGATGAATATGTCAACATGTTTGATGCCGGTATTGTTGACCCTGCTAAAGTCACCCGCTCGGCTCTGCAGAATGCGGCCTCCATTGCCGGTATGGTGCTGACCACCGAGTGCATCATCGTTGACAAGCCCGAACCCAAAGAAAACAATCCTGCGGGCGCCGGTGCCGGCATGGGCGGTGACTTCGACTACTAAGCCCAACCCGTCGTAACCTAAGTCGCACTCAAAGCGGGGAGCCTATACCCCGCTTTTTTTATTTGGTGTCTCCAAAAGGGTCTGGCAGCATTGCTATAATAGCCCTCAATGTAACGTTTTTTAACATTTGCACTTTTGCAGCATGGGCGATCCAGTCCCGACGGGTGAAATTCGCATTCGGGGTGCACGACAACACAATCTAAAAAACATTGACCTCGATCTGCCCCGCGATCGCCTGATTGTGATGACGGGGGTTTCGGGGTCGGGCAAGTCCTCCCTTGCCTTTGACACCATTTTTGCTGAAGGCCAGCGCCGCTACGTAGAGTCCCTCAGCGCCTATGCTCGCCAATTTCTCGGCCAGTTGGATAAGCCCGATGTGGATGCCATTGAGGGGCTGAGTCCGGCCATTTCCATTGATCAAAAGTCCGCTTCCCACAATCCCCGCTCAACTGTGGGAACAGTTACGGAAATCTACGACTACTTGCGGCTCCTCTATGGCCGTGCAGGTGAACCCCACTGTCCCCATTGCGATCGCTCGATTCGCCCGCAGACCGTTGATGAGATGGTGGATCAGGTCATGCAGTTACCGCTGCAAACGCGGTTTCAGATCCTTGCTCCTGTGGTCAAGGGCAAAAAGGGCAGCCACAAAAAGCTGCTATCGAGTCTGGCCGGTGAAGGCTTTGTGCGCGTGCGCATTGATGGTGAGGTGCGCGACCTCAGTGAGGCTATTGAACTGGATAAAAACCAGGCTCACACCATTGAGATTGTGGTGGATCGCCTTGTGCTGAAGCCGGGGATTGAGGAACGCTTAGCCGATTCCCTGCGAACGGCGTTGCACCACGCCAACGGTACAGCCATGATCAGTGTCGTGCCCCGTGAAGCTGAGGCGGAGGAGCAAACACTCCTGTTTTCAGAGAATTTCGCCTGCCCTGAGCATGGGGCAGTGATGGATGAGCTATCCCCGCGGCTGTTTTCCTTTAACTCCCCCTATGGTGCCTGTTCAGAGTGTCATGGCCTGGGCTACCTACGCAAATTTAGCCCGGAGTTGATTGTCCCCAATCCTGAACTCCCCGTCTATCTGGCGATCGCCCCTTGGGCAGAGAAGGAACATGACTACTACCTTGCCCTACTTTGCGGCGTTGCCGAGGCCTTTGGCTTTGACATCAACACCCCTTGGTACCGCCTCACAGAATTACAGCGGGAAATTATTCTCTACGGCACCGACGCCCCGATTCGCATCCCCGCCGATTCCCGCTATCGCAAACGGGACTACTACCGCCAATTTCAAGGGGTGATCCCCATTTTGGAGCGGCAGTACCGCGAGACCACCTCCGAGACCTACCGCCAAAAGCTAGAAGAATACCAAGTCAACCAAACCTGCCCCGCCTGTGGTGGGCAACGCCTCAAACCGGCTGCTCTGGCGGTACGCTTGGGGCAGTATCGCATTACCGATCTCACGAGTGTTTCAATTCGCGAGTGCTTGGCACGAATTCAATCGCTACAGCTAAGCCGGCGACAACAGCAAATCGCTGAACTGGCCCTGCGGGAAGTGACGGCGCGGTTGCAATTTCTAATTGATGTAGGGCTGGATTACCTGACGCTGGACCGCAGTGCAGCTACCCTCTCTGGCGGCGAAGCCCAGCGCATTCGCTTGGCCACCCAAATTGGCTCTGGCCTGACCGGCGTGCTCTATGTCCTCGATGAACCGAGTATTGGCCTACATCAGCGGGATAACGATCGCCTGCTGAAAACACTCTTTCGCCTGCGGGACTTGGGGAATACGCTAATTGTGGTCGAACACGATGAGGACACAATCCGCGCTGCCGATCACATTGTGGATATTGGCCCAGGCGCAGGGGTGCATGGCGGTCAGATTGTGGCCCAGGGCAACTTAGAGGCAATTCTCAACCATCCTGACTCCCTGACGGGCGCCTATCTATCGGGACGCAAGCGCATTGAAACCCCCAGCGATCGCCGAGCCGGCAATGGCCAGTCCCTTGTTCTCAAAAACGTCTCCCGCAACAATCTCAAAAACATCACCGTAGAAATTCCCCTTGGCAAGCTGGTGTGTCTGACGGGGGTCTCAGGATCGGGCAAATCCACCCTGATGCACGAAGTGCTCTACCCTGCGCTTCAACACCATCTGGGTCAGCCTGTGCCCCTGCCGAAGGAACTGGGGGGCATTGAAGGCTTGAACGCCATTGATAAGGTGATTGTCATTGACCAGTCTCCCATTGGCCGCACCCCCCGCTCGAACCCTGCCACCTACATTGGGGTTTTTGACGTGATCCGTGAGGTCTTTAGCCAAACCGTTGAGGCCAAGGCACGGGGCTATAAACCAGGACAATTTTCCTTCAACATTAAGGGTGGTCGCTGTGAAGCCTGTGCAGGTCAAGGAGTGAATGTAATTGAGATGAACTTTCTGCCCAATGTCTATGTCCGGTGCGAGGTGTGCAAGGGGACACGCTACAACCGCGATACGCTGCAGGTGAAGTACAAGGGCTGCTCAATTGCCGATGTTTTAGAGATGACCGCCGAGACGGCGCTGACTTTTTTTGCAAATATCCCCAAGGCGGTAAGCAAGCTGCAAACCCTCGTGGATGTGGGCTTAGGGTATTTGAAACTGGGGCAAACGGCACCCACACTCTCTGGCGGTGAAGCGCAACGCTTAAAATTGGCAGCTGAATTGTCGCGCCGCGCAACGGGCAAAACACTCTACCTCATTGATGAGCCGACCACAGGACTGTCTTTTTACGATGTCCACAAACTCCTCGATGTGTTGCAGCGGCTGGTGGACAAGGGCAACTCGGTTCTGGTCATTGAACACAATCTCGATGTGATTCGCTGTGCCGATTGGATTATTGATCTAGGGCCAGAGGGGGGCGATCGCGGGGGAAATGTAGTTGCCGTCGGTACCCCTGAAGCGGTGGCACTGATGCCCCAATCCTACACAGGGCAGTATCTCGCCAAGGTCTTAAATCGCACCGCTCCCAAGTGACAGGAGTAGAATACTGATTGCTCTGCCCTGCGGTGTGCTATGCCAACGATGACCCTCTCCATTTCCTGTCCCGATCAGCGGGGGCTGGTGGCCAAATTGGCACAGTTTGTCTATCGCTACAACGGGAACATTGTCCATGCCGACCACCACACCGATACCGTTGCGGGCATTTTTCTCTCGCGCCTGGAGTGGGAACTGGAGGGTTTTGAGATTCCCCGCGATCAAATTGCCACGACATTCATTAACTATGCCCAGCGGGAAAAGGTCTTTGCCAGTTGGGCGGGGGTGCACTGGCAGTTGCGAGCGTCGGATATTCCCTATCGCCTGGCCATTTGGGTGAGCCGCCAAGATCATTGCCTCTGGGATCTGCTGCTGCGACAGCGGGCGGGGGATCTCTTTGCCGAAATTCCCCTAGTTATCAGTAACCATGAGCATTTGCGTCCCATTGCCGAGCAGTTTGGCATTGACTTTCACTATATTCCCGTGACCCCAGAAACCAAGCCCCTCGCGGAAGCCAAAGAACTACAACTTCTCAGGGACTACAAGATTGATTTGGTGGTGCTGGCCAAGTATATGCAGGTGCTCAGTGCTGAATTTATTGAAGCCTTTCCCCAAGTGATTAACATTCACCATTCATTTTTGCCTGCCTTTGCGGGAGCCAATCCCTACCACCGTGCCTATGAGCGGGGGGTGAAAATCATCGGCGCCACTGCCCACTATGCCACAGCAGACTTGGATGAAGGGCCAATTATTGAGCAGGCGGTTGTGCCTGTGAGTCATCGCGATACAGTGGCGGATCTGATTCGCAAGGGCAAGGATTTGGAGCGGGTGGTGTTGGCGCGGGCAGTGCAGCTGCATTTACAAAATCGGATTCTCGTGTACGGCAATCGCACCGTAGTGTTTACCTAGGGGCTGATGGGAACTGGCTACACCATTGCCGCAGATAGTCACACCCCCCTCTATTAGCAGGTATAATCAAAGGATATTCTGCCCCTGCGGTTTCACTGACTATGCCCTTCGAGATCAATCACGGCTTGGGTCGCTTTAACTCTCAACGAGATCTCCATGCTGCCCTGGGGGTTCCATTGTCGGCAACACCAGGGGAAATTCGCAAGCGATATCTGAAAATTGCAAAGACACTGCACCCCGATAGCCGTGATGATGAAGCGGGTAGAAAAATCGCCAGTGATTTGCTCTCCAAGTTTGTGAATCCTGCCTATGAGGTGCTGTCCCAAGAAAAAGAGCGGGAAGAATACCAAGTCATTTTGCGCTTGCTCGAAAAGCAACTGCTAACGGCCAACATTGTGCCAACGCCCACCTTTGATTTGGCCCAGGAAGTCTTTAACGCTGCCAATGTTGAAGAGGCCTATCAAAAGGCCCTCAATACCCTTGCCCAAGATCAATACACAGACTTAAACAATGCCCTTAAGATTAGTGAACAAATTAGCGAACTCAATTTAATCTATCTGTGGCGATCGGCGGGAGGTAAAGCAACAGCAGCAGCACCTACAGTTTCTGCGCCTGCGCCGCAACCTAAACCAGAGGATACTCAGGTGCGTGCAACCTCAGCAACAACACCGCCCGCAGAGACTTCAAAAACAGGGCAACTTACAGAGCCATACTTGCGACGGGCAGAGGAACTTTTGAATAAAGGGATTTATCTGGAGGCCATCAAAGAACTGAAGGATGCCCTGAAGATTGACCCCCGCAGTGCCCGCTGCAATGCTCTACTAGGCAAGGTGTACCTAAAACAAGGCTCCTTGAGTATGGCCAGAATTCACTTTAATCAAGCCCTGAAGCTCAATCCTCAAGAGGTGACGGCAATACAGGGACTCGAAGAAATTAACAAGAGGGAGCGCAAAGCACAGCAACAGCAAAAAAATCCTGAGCCGCCCAAGCCAGAGAAAAAGAGAGCTTCCTTCTTTGGTCTTTTTGGGAAAAAGTAACTCACTATGGTGTATCAACCCGCCTGTGGTGCCCGCGATATTTTACCCCTGGATGTGGCACGGCAACGGTGGCTAGAGCAACGCCTAGAGCGCGTCTTTCAAAGCTGGGGCTACCAAGAAATTATCACACCCACAATCGAGACCCTAGCAACCCTGACGGCGGGGGGTACTGTCCATCCAGAAACGGTCATTCAAGTACAGGGGAGCAGTGGTGAACCCTTGGGATTGCGGCCCGAATTAACGGCTTCGATCGCTCGCGCCGCCGTGACTCGTATGGCAGGAAGGCAACTGCCCCAAAGGCTCTATTACAAAGCCAATGTCTTTCGGCGAACGACGGCTACACACTTGGGCAACCAGCAGGAATTTTTCCAAGCAGGGGTGGAGCTAATAGGGGCAACAGGTTTAGCGGCGGATGCCGAAATTCTCTGGCTGGTGCAGGAGTGCCTTGGGGCCTTAGCGGTTGAGGAGGCCTATCTGTTGGTGGGGGATGCCCACCTAACGCAACAGTTGCTCGGTACCTTTCCGGCGGAATTGCAAAAAATTGTACGCCAATGCTTGGCCAATTTAGACCGCGTGAGTTTGCAGGCTCTAAGCCCCCCTTGGGGCGATCGCGCCCTTGCCCTGTTTGATCTGCGGGGTACCCCGCAGGAAGTGGGGGAGCGCTTGGCACGGTGGTCTGAGGTGGCAGGGGTCGCCGATCGCTTTGCAGAACTTCAACAGTTGCTGGGCTTGGTGGCCAAATCCTTCTCTATTACTCTTGATCTCAGCCTTGTGCAGTCCTTTGATTACTACACGGGAATTATCTTTGAGGTCTTGATTCCCACGGAAACGGAACTGCGGTTGGTGGCTCAAGGGGGACGCTATGATCAACTGCTCAGTATTTACCATCCCGACGGTGTCTCTGTGCCGGGGATTGGTTTTGTCTTTAATGTGGAGGCGCTTCTTCAGGCGATCGCTATTCCCTCAGCTGCCCTATTAGCCCCCCGCAGTCAATGGCTTGTGGTTCCCCGCACACCCAACGCCCTCGCCGCCGCCCTACACCATGCTCAAACGCTGCGCCTAGATGGTTCTACCCGCGTGGAGTTGTCACTCCTTGATCTGACCCCCGAGCAAATCCGCGCCTATGCCCGCGATCGCCAGATTCCCTATATTGCTTGGATTGAGACGGATGCGCCACCGCAGATTGAAGCCCTCGGTGATGGGGCAACCCATTTGCAGATTCAGAGTGTCTAGGCCATGTTAACGATTGCCCTACCCAAAGGCGCCCTGCTTAAGGACAGTATTGCTTACTTCCAACAGGTGGGCTTGAACTTTGAGGCACTCCTAGAGCCAGGGAATCGCCAACTCCAAGTGCTTTCTCAGGATGGTCGTGCCCGCGCCCTTTTAGTCCGTGCCCAAGATGTTCCCGTCTATGTGCAGTATGGCCAAGCGCAGTTGGGGATTGTCGGCTATGATGTGTTGCGGGAAAAAAATCCCCACGTCGCCAAACTGGCGGATCTGGGTTTTGGTCAATGTCGGCTGTCGGTGGCCGTCAAAGCCTCTAGCCCCTACCGCAGTGCCCGCGATTTGCCCCCCCATTGCCGCGTGGCCTCAAAGTTTGTCCGCTGCGCCGATGCCTTTTTCCAGCAGCTAGATTTGCCTGTGGATATCGTGCCTCTCTATGGTTCGGTAGAACTGGGGCCAATTACGGGTATGGCAGAGGCGATTGTGGATTTGGTGTCAACGGGGCGCACCCTCAAGGAAAACGGCCTTGTGGAGTTAGAGCAAATCTTCACCAGCACAGCCTACTTAATTGCCCACCCCCGCAGCTATCGCCTTAACCTCAATGGTCTTGGAAACTACGTTCCGCAGTTAACAGGGGCGATCGCCTGATTACTTTTGCCCATGCACAAACATCGCTGGCAGGGGTTCGCTCACAGACCCCCGACAGTTACTATTGGCGCGATTGAGTTCCTGAACCTTTTGGTGTGCCCGCTGCCATGCCTCGACAAAACGGCTAACACGAATGGGGTCAATGGGTTGTTCAATTTGACCGTTGCGCTTCAGGGAACTAGCAACAATGACGCCGTTGACGTAGGGCACTAACTGCTCAACATTGTCCCAAGAGGCACCACTGCCGATAAAGAGGGGCTGTCCCTTGGCTGCACTGGCAGCGACCGATAGATCTTCCTCGGCGGGCGGGTGTCCCGTTGCCCAACCGGAGAGAATCACCCCATCAGCAAGTCCCCGCTCAAAGGTGTCCCGCACCGCAGCGGCGAGGTTCGGACTGTGGAGGGGCTGGGCATGCTTCACCATCACATCGGCAAAAATTTTGATGTCTTGCCCCAGTTCGCGGCGGTAGCGCAGCAGTTGGTGGGCTTGACCTTCAATGATGCCCTGATCCGTGGCCATTACCCCGGTGAGCACATTGACACGGATAAATTGTGCCCCGGTACAGGCCGCGATCGCCAGACCACTGAAAGCATCATTGCGCAGCACATTCAGGCCAATGGGCAAGGCCACCAGATTCTTTAACCGCTGCACCACCAAGGTCATAGCACTGACAACGGCTGCATCCACCCGATCTTTAGTGAAGGGGGCGTCAAAGAAATTCTCAACAATGATGGCATTGGCTCCCCCTGAAGCAAGGGCTGTGGCTTCCTGTTCTGCGCGGTCAATAACCGCCTTGAGGCTCCCTCCCCAACGGGCGGAGGTGGGCAAGGGAAGGAGGTGGACAACACCAATGACTGGGGTTGCAGTGTGAAAGAGCGTTCGGAGATCCACAGCGATTTCGGCGATAGGTGAACAGTGCAGGTATAACAGAAGGAGTGAAAGGCACTCTACACAAGCGCAATGGCAGAATGCACTGACTTAAGTTTAAGTATATCCCCGTCTGACCCCCCCCTCGCTGCGATCGCCCTCGGAAGCAACCTGGGTGAGCCATTGCGGCAACTGCGCTCGGCCGTCCAAATGCTTGCCCAAACGGCGGGGATTGATGTCCTAGCCTACTCGCCGTGGTATTACACAGTCCCTGTAGGGCCGCCCCAGCCGAACTACTGGAATGGTTGCCTCATTGCCCGAGTACAACTGTCCCCTTGGGCACTTTTGAAAACCCTGCAGAGGATTGAGGTGCAGTTTGGCCGCCAACGCCAAGAGCATTGGGGTGCCCGTACCCTTGATCTTGATCTGCTGCTCTACGGCGATCGCGTGATCACCACCGCCGAACTCACCCTGCCCCATCCCCGCCTGGCAGAACGCCCCTTTGTCCTTGCCCCCTTAGCGGCGATCGCCCCCCACTGGCGACATCCAGTTTTAGGTGAAACCATCCAGACTCTGCGGCAGCAAGTGGGGGATGTGGGGATTATTGCCGTTCTTTCTGACGATGCTGGCGAAACCATGTGTGCAACTGTTGCCGACAGGCAGCCGCCTGAACGCCGCTGATGACCTGGAGTCGGTGGAACGCCGCCGGACTCTGCGGCAGTTGCAGTACCGAGTCAATCGCCCCTGCTTTCGGGTCAGCCGTTCCATAGATAAGGGTATGGATGCGGGCTTGAATAATTGCCCCCGCACACATTGGGCAAGGCTCCAGCGTAACATAGAGGCGACAGCCGGTTAAATACCAAGTCCCCAAGCGCTGCCCCGCCCGCCGCAAAGCAATGATTTCCGCATGGGCAGTGGGGTCATGATCCCGCTGACGGCGGTTTTCGCCGGTGGCAATGAGTTCATTTTCAGCACTGACAATCACCGCCCCCACGGGCACTTCGTCGGCAGCTCCTGCCTGCGCTGCAAGGGCGATCGCCTGCTGCATCCAAAAGTCATGGATTTCTGTTTCCGATAAGGGGAGAATGTCCAGCATCGCACTCCTGTTGCCGCAGCGGCTATGGTACTATTTTTTCAGCACTCTTGCGATCGCTAAATTCTTTGGGAAAACACCATGATTGATGCTTTGGTTTTGATTGCGAAACTGCCAGAAGCCTACGCCATTTTTGATCCCCTTGTGGATGTGCTGCCGGTCATTCCCGTCCTCTTTTTGGCTTTGGCCTTTGTTTGGCAAGCAGCTGTTGGTTTTCGTTAAAAACCGTTCTGGTTCAAATTCCGCCATTGACATGCCCCGTTGGTTTCAGCGGGGTTCTTCGTGGTTTTTGGATGCTTTTCCTCTATGGCAGGTCACAGTAAGTGGGCAAATATTAAACGGCAAAAAGCGCGGGTAGATGCCCAAAAGGGGAAGATCTTTGCACGGCTATCGAGGGCAATCATTATTGCTGCCCGTCATGGGGGAGGCGATCCAGCAGGTAACTTTCAACTGCGCAGTGCCATTGAGAAGGCTAAAGCCGCAGGAATTCCCAGCGAAAATATCGAGCGAGCGATCGCCAAGGGCACCGGTACCCTCGATAGCGAGGGACCCCTTGAAGAGATTCGCTACGAAGGCTATGGCCCCGGTGGGGTTGCCTTCTTAATTGAGGCTCTCACGGACAATCGCAACCGCACCGCCGCAGATCTGCGGGCCGCCTTTAACAAACATGGTGGCAACTTGGGGGAAACGGGCTGTGTGAGCTGGATGTTTGAAGAATGGGGCATTGTCACTGTGGCTGCGCCGACGGATGAGGAGGCCTTCCTCGAAGCCCTACTGGCGGCTGATGTCGAAACCTACGAGATTTTAGAGGAAGTGGCCGAGGTGCGCTGTCCTGTGCCTGCCCTTGAAAAGGTTAGCGAAACGCTCAAAGAACAGGGTTACACCGTCATTGAGACCGAAAGCCGCTGGGTCTCCCTGAACACCGTAGAAATCACCGACGAAGACACAGCACGGCGCGTTCTTAAGTTAATGGATACCCTTGAAAACCTGGACGATATTCAAAGTGTGGCGACCAATGTAGCCATGAGTGATGCCCTTATGGAAGCCATGTACGTTTAGGCATCCGTAATTTTACGGAATCTAAGCGCCAATTGCTGGGGTGTAAGGGTGGCCAAAGTTAAGTGAAAACACGGTAGGCAGCCGTTATTACCCGTGGCAGGATAACAATACAGCTGCAGGGGTGCACCAAAGCAAGTTGTGGGTTACAGATTGAGGTGCTAGGCGGAGCGATCGCTCCTCTTCTGTGGTTGGTGTTGATTGTCAGTGTGTTCCTGCGTCGGCTCGTGTGTGTTCCTTAGGTTCCCTGTTAAAAAGAGGTGTAGCCTATATATTTGAAGTTAGTGTGCTTCCTGAAGAGCTTGCAGCGGGGCGGTAGCAAAATAGCGACGGCGGAAATTCTCCTCGGCGATCGCTGCTGTGAAAGCTTCGAGGGCAATCGCTGTATCGGCAGAGGAGTTCACCTGTGGTGGCCACTTACACCAGACTTCCTCTGCGGTATAGAGAACCTTAACCCCTAGTGTCTCCAGCACCCTAAGGGCATAGTTCAAAGTGGCTGCTTCAATGCCAAGGTCTTTTTGGAGCTTCGCTCGCTGCAAACGCTTTCCCTGTTGACTGGCTTGGTGGCACTGCCTTAAGAATTCCTGCCACACCTTTAGGGCATCCTGTTCTGGGGGAAGAGAGTAGGCCAAAATTAATGGTTGTTGTTCCCTTCTGGCGCGCTGAATCCATTGGCGCCAGCTTTGCCGCGACTTGGGGCAGGTTTCGACGCGCAGGCCCTTGACGCTTGCCGCAGGGGGGCGATCGCGATAGTCCACAAGGAACTGAAAAGAGGCAGGTTGGATTACATTGGTGGCACTGGGTCGCAGGTCTTTAATGACTGCGGAGAGAGAATCCTGCCACTGCTCTAGCTCAATTACCAAATCACAGCATCCCTTTGGGCAATCCCCCACCTCATGATCCCACCACTTGGCAGGAAAGGTGTGCTGTCCCTGGGGATCGCGGAGCCACATAGAGACGTAGGTTCTTGAGGTCTGGCTACCCGTGAGGGAGTTATTGGTGAGTTGAGTCGGTTCCACATTGCGCACCAGCAATTGCGGGGGCGGGTGGTGGGTGGAGTCAAAGGGGGCAAGCACTTCCAGTTCCCGGAGTAACTCCCCATTGAGTTGATCCAAGGTCACTTGTAAGTCAATTCTCAACGGTTTTGGCGTGGCGCTGGCCGTGCCCTCCTGTTGGGCCAAAAATTGGTTAAGGGCCGCTGCCAACAGGGGAATGTGCTCTATTTTCAACTTAAGACCCGCCGCATAGGGGTGTCCGCCAAAGGCTTCAAATAAATGCCGCTGGCTATGCAGTGCCTCATAGAGATCCAAAAATCCATCAGAGCGCGCCGAACCCGCCGCCATGCCCGTTTCTGGATTGGTTTGAAGCAGAATAGCGGGTCGGCCATAGGTTTTGACAAGCTCACTGGCGACTAACCCCAAGAGACTTAGCGGCCACCCGTCATCCGTGAGCAGAATCACCCGCGATGTGGAGAGATCTAACTGCGCCACTTTGGCATGGGCAATTTTGGCAATTTCCTTTTGGCGTCGCCGCCGCTCTTTATTCACTTGTTCAATCCGCTGTGCCAAGCGTTGGGCTTCCCACTTGTCCTTGGTAGTCAAGAGGGTAACGAGAGGTCGCACATTCCCCTCGATACGACTGACGGCGTTGAGGCGGGGGGCAAGGCTAAAACTAATCTCCCGCTGCCGCACCGTATTTCTGACAGCAGGTTGCAAAAGTGCCGCAATGCCGGGGCGCAGGGTCTGACTCTTTTCCAGTTGCTCTAAGCCGCGCTGAGCCAAATAGCGGCACTCTCCCCTCAGTTCAACTAAATCGGCAATCAGGCCAATGGCCACCAGATCTAGGAGAGTCTCTAGGGCATACCCTTGGGTTTTCTCTGGCCATCTGGCATAGGCAGCTTCCAAAAACTTGTAGGCGACGCCAACCCCAGATAAATGACGTAGGGGATGCTCCCAAGGCAACTGCCGAGGATTGAGGAGCGCCGCTGCCCCCAAGGGCGTCGGTTCAAGGGTGTGGTGATCGGTCACAATGACCTCTATGCCGAGGGTACGGGCAAAGGCAATTTCAGCCCTGTTCGTACAGCCTGTATCACAGGTAATGATCAGGGAGACCCCTTTTTGGTGAAGGGTTTCCAAGCCATGGAAGGAAAGACCGTGGGAGTCTTGCTGGCGATTGGGAATATAAAAGTCCACGAGTTGCGCCCCCAAAAGGGGTTTTAACCCTTCCCAGAGGACGGCGGTAGCCGTGACCCCATCGGTATCAAAGTCTCCCCAGATGGCAACCTTTTCCTGTTGATCGAAGGCCTGTTGCAAGCGCTCTAGGGCAAGTGCCATTTCTGGAAACTCTAGGGGGGAGGCTGACCGGTAGCAGCGCCAATCTAAAAAAACTCGCACTTGTTGATCAAGATCACGATAGCCCCGCTGCCAAAGTAGCTGAGCGGTGATGGCCCCCGCAGGGGGGTGGCGTCTCTTTACTGCCTCGATGAAGTCCAAAGGGGCAGGGTCAGAAGGATAGAGCTGCCAAGGACGCTGCATTTACTCAATTCCGAGATAAAGGCAACCAAGACATTCTTTGATCATAGCGATCGCCCGCGACGGCTGCGGACGTCGGTAACAATTCCTGCTGCTTTCTTCCTCTGCAAATCGGGGAAAGATACAATCAGGACAGCCATTGGGGTATGCAGAACGTGAATCACACATTTCTCGTGGATGGGGGACGGTGGCTACTGAGGGGGACATGGTTAGAGGCCAATCAGGAGCCAATTCCGGTGACAGGAAAAATCCTTGTCTCCTACACTCAAGAGGACTGGTTTTCAATGGCCGCCAAGATTACGTTTCCCGACCAGGGGAAGCCAGAATTAATTTTGCAGTCGCGGGGGAAGTTGGAACTAGGGGAGCAAATGTTTACCTATGTGCTCCACCACAGTCTCCTTGGCCGGCTGGAGGGGGAAGGGTGGATTACCCCCCATGCCATTGTGCAACAATTCATCCTGCTGGGGGATGCCAGCCGCTGTACCGGCTTTGAGCACTACTGGCAACTAAGTGCTAATCACTACGCCCTCCTCAGCGGTATTTACAACAGCCATAGACTCAAACAGTTACTGGAGGCAACCCTTGAACGGGTCTAGGGAGCGGCAGAGGTGCGCTGGCAATGGCAGCTCTATGAGGAACCCCTTCGGGAACCCCTAGCAACGGCAAAGGGGCGCTGGCGATCGCGCCGTGGGATTCTCCTGCGTCTAGAAAATGACCAGGGCCAAGTGGGCTACGGGGAAATTGCCCCCCTCCCCGGCTGGGGCAGCGAAACCCTCCGTGCCGATATTGCCCTGTGTCAGCAGTTGCCTCGCCACCTGACCGCCGAGATCATTGCCACGCTGCCTGAAACATTACCCGCTGCCCAGTTTGGTTTTGCCACCGCATGGCAGAGTGTGGGGCAGCTCCCCTATCGGGTACGCCCTTGGCCGCTCTGTGCTCTTCTAGGCAGTGGTAGTGCCGCCCTGACTCAGTGGCAGGTGCCTTGGCAGCGGGGCGCAACCACCTTTAAGTGGAAAGTGGGTGTCATGTCCCCAGAAGCTGAGCAGGGGATTCTCAGGGAGTTACTGGCAGTCCTGCCCCAGGGCACACAATTGCGTCTGGATGCCAATGGTGCTTGGGATTTGGCAACTGCTGAGGGCTGGTTCGGCTGGCTGGAGCGTTATGGGGCGGGTAAAATTGAGTATGTGGAGCAACCACTACCCCCGAACCAGCAGCTCGCCCTCCTCACCCTAGCCCGAAGGGTAACTACAGCGATTGCCCTTGATGAGAGTGTGGTCAGTGCACCTGAGTTGAAACGTTGGCTAGAGTGGGGGTGGCCAGGACTCTTTGTGATTAAGCCAGCGCTGTTTGGCTCCCCAGAACGCTTGAATGTCCTGTTGCGTGAAGGTTTAGAACCGCAGCGGCTGGTCTTTTCCTCGGCGCTAGAAGGGGCGATCGCCCGCACGGCAATTTTTCAGCTTTTGGAAACTTGGCAGCCCTGTCGCGCCCTTGGTTTTGGGGTCGAACGCTGGCGATCGGCTCCCCTGCTGACCACCTTGGCTGACTATAGGGCAGAATGGCATCGCCTTAGCAATTATGGTAAAAGTTACTCTAAATAAAATATCTTTGGTATCCCAGAGCAATGACAGGTTTGACCTTGGCCGCCAGTGACTACAGTTTGCTGACGGATCTCTACCAATTGACAATGGCGGCCACCTATGCGGGCGAAGATTTGGCGTGGACGCCTGCCAGTTTTGAACTGAGTGTGCGGCGACTGCCCCGAGGGTGTACCTATTTGGTGGCCATGGGCTTGGCTCAGGTACTGGAATACCTACAGCAGGTGCACTTTACGCCTGAGCAAATTGATTACCTGAAAAGTCTAGCGGTGTTTGAGCGCTCACCCGCTGCCTTTTGGACTCTGTTGAGCCAGAGTCGGTTTCAAGGGGATGTGTGGGCCGTGCCGGAGGGGACGGTTGTCTTTGCCCAAGAACCGCTGCTGCGGATTGAGGCTCCCCTCTGGCAAGCCCAGTGGCTAGAAACCTGTCTGCTGAATATTGTGAACTACCAAACGCTTGTGGCCACCCGCGCTTCACGGCTGCGACAGTTGGTGGGCGAACAGATTGGGCTACTGGAATTTGGCACACGGCGCGCCTTTAGCCCTCAAGCTTCCCTCTGGGCAGCCCGCTCAGCTCTCGCCGTTGGATTTACAGCCACCTCCAATGTCTTGGCAGCGCAGCAACTGGGGGTTGCCCCTACAGGCACGATGGCCCATTCCCTCGTGATGGCGATCGCCACCCTAAGGGGCAGCGAACAGGATGCCTTTACGGTCTTCTTGCACTACTATCCAGAGGGGGCACTCTTGGTGGATACCTATGATACCCTCGCTGCCGTTGCCACCCTTGCCGATCGCCAAGCGGCGGGGGAAATTGTGGTCAAAGCCGTGCGCATTGATTCGGGGGATCTCCTGACTCTTTCTCAGAAAATCCGCCAACTTCTGCCTCAAGCCAAAATCATTGCCAGTGGCGACCTCGATGAAGGGGAAATCCGCCGTTTAATGGCAGGCGGTGCCTGTATTGATGTCTATGGCATTGGCACCAAGCTGGTTACAGGCGACCCTGTCAATGGGGTCTATAAGCTGGTGGAGATCAATGGGCAGGCAGTCATGAAGGTCTCCAGGGGCAAAATGACCTTACCCGGACGCAAGCAAATTTATCGCCGCCCCAGTGGTGATTGCCTTGCCCTTGCCACCGAGGAAAATGTTTGGGGCAGACCCCTCTTGGAACTGGTGATGAAGGAAGGGCGCCCCCTCCATCCACCGGAGTCCTTGGAGACAATTCGCGATCGCCACCGTGCCAGCCTAGCGGAATTGCCCGAAACCCTCTTGGAGGTGACCCAGCCGGTGATCTATTCCCCTGCCCTAGAAGCTTTGATTCAACAGTTACGCCAGCGGCCATGACCATTGCCCTTTTTGGAACCAGTGCCGACCCCCCCACCGCTGCCCATGGGGATATTTTGTGCTGGTTGAGCGATCGCTATGACCGCGTGCTAGTGTGGGCTGCCGATAACCCCTTCAAAGGGCAGCAAACCCCCTTGCCCTATCGCCAAGCCATGCTCAATCTCCTGGTGCGCAGCCTCAACCGCCCCAATATCGAACATCGTCCGGAACTCAGTTATCCCTACACCCTCCATTCCGTCGAGCGGGCAAAGCAGCAGTGGCCCGGTGAGCCGCTCACGCTGGTGGTGGGCAGTGATGTCCTCGCTAAGCTGCCCCAGTGGTATCAGGCCGAAAAACTTCTTGCTCAGGTCAATCTCCTAGTCTTACAGCGCCCCGGTGTGGTTATTGACCCCCCAGATTGGCAGGCCGTGGAACAGCTGTGTTCCCATGTAGAACTGGCCGACTATCGCGGGCCAGCGGTTTCCTCCACCGCTTATCGGCAGCAGCGGGATGAACAGCAACTCCTGCCGGCGATCGCCCAGTATATTCAGCAGCAAGGACTCTACTCCCAGCCATGAGCGCCTCCTCTTTGCCCCTGGCAGAATTTGTCGTCGGCGTGGACAACGTCATTTTCTCCGTGGATACGGATCAAAATCGCCTCCTTGTGCTCTTGGTACAGCGACAACAGTTTCCCTTTGCAGGCTATTGGAGTCTCCCCGGTACCCTTGTGCGGCAGGGGGAATCCCTCGAAGCGGCGGCCTATCGCACCCTCGCGGAAAAAATTCGCGTCAATAACCTCTACCTAGAGCAACTGTACACCTTTGACGAACCGCCCCGAGAGCTGCGCGAGATCCCTAGGCGCTACCTCTCGGTGAGCTACTTTGCTTTGGTGCGTTTTGCCGATGCCGAACTGATTGCAGCGGCGGAGTCTCCGGTGCAGTGGTTTGCCCTCAATGCCTGCCCCGACCTGGCCTTTGATCACAGCAAAATTTTGGCCTATGGACATCGCCGCCTCTGCAATAAGCTGGAGTATAGTCCCGTGGCCTTTGATGTGCTGCCAGAGTATTTCACCCTCAATGATCTGTACCAGTTCTATAGTGCGGTTTTGGGAGCCAACTTTGCCGACTACTCCAATTTTCGCTCCCGCCTCCTGAAACTCGGCATTTTGCAGGATACGCAGCAAAAAGTGATCCGCGGGGCGGGTCGACCGGCAACGCTCTACCGATTTAATCGTGAGGCCTTTGCGCCCCTCAAGGATAAACCCCTGGTCTTTGTTTAATTTTTGAGGAATCTCCATGGCTGTGCATTTGTGGATTGCGCAACTTAACCCCACTGTCGGCAGTCTCAAGGCCAATGCCCAAGCCCTTCTCGCCGCAGTCCACCAGATCCGCAGCCAGCACCCTCTGGATCTACTCATTACCTCTGAGCTAGCGTTGTGTGGCTATCCCCCTAAAGATCTGCTGCTCAACCGCTATTTTGTGGAAGCTATGCAAGCGGAGCTGCACCACCTTGCCGCTGTCCTGCCGCCGGAGGTGGCTGTTTTGGTGGGCACAGTGCTCCCCAATCCCACGGCGGGGGTCAAGGGGGAAAAGCCGCTCTACAACGGCGCAGCACTCCTTCAAGGGGGACAGGTGCAACAGGTCTTTGCCAAGCAGTTGTTGCCCACCTATGATGTCTTTGATGAATGCCGCTATTTTGCCCCCGGCAGTACCGAGAATCTCTTTACTTTAACCACGGCCACGGAGCAAGTGAAAATTGGCGTCACTATCTGTGAAGACCTGTGGAACAATGAGCAGTTTTGGGGAGAGCGGTACTACCAACGCAATCCCGTTGCTGAATTGGTGGCGCAAGGCGCAGAGCTGATTGTGAATCTTTCGGCATCGCCCTACTGTGTGGGAAAGCCTAAGTTGCGGCGGGCCTTGATTGAACATACGGCTCAGCAATATGGCTGCCCCTTGATCTATGCCAATCAGGTGGGGGGCAATGATGACTTGATTTTTGACGGCAGCAGCTTGGCGGTGAATCGGCAGGGGCACATCGTTGGTCAAGCTCAGGGCTTTCAAGAAGATCTCCTCCCCCTGCGCTGGGAAGGGGGAGATTTGCAACCGACGGCGATCGCCCCCCCGGCCAGCAGTGAAACCGAAGAAATTTGGCAAGCCTTGGTTTTGGGAGTGCGGGACTATGCCCGTAAGTGTGGCTTTCAACGGGTGGTGATTGGTCTCAGTGGGGGGATTGATTCCGCCTTAGTGGCGGCCATTGCCACCGCGGCCCTTGGCAACCAACAGGTGTTGGGGGTTTTAATGCCCTCCCCCTATAGTTCGGATCATTCGGTTATTGATGCCAAGGACTTAGCGGCCAATTTGGGCATTGCGACGCAGGTCTTACCGATTGCGCCATTGATGCAAGCCTACAGTGAGGTCTTGGCACCACTCTTTGCCGGTACTCCCAGTGGCGTTGCCGAGGAAAATATCCAAGCCCGCATTCGCGGCACCCTCCTGATGGCGATCGCCAATAAGTTTGGCCACTTACTGATTTCCACAGGCAATAAATCTGAACTGGCGGTGGGCTACTGCACCCTCTACGGCGACATGAATGGCGGGCTAGCGGCCATTGCCGATGTTCCCAAAACCCGTGTCTATGAACTCTGCCATTGGCTAAATCAGCAGGCCGCCCAGGGGTATCCCATTCCCAATCTCACGATTACAGGTTCCGTCGTGATTCCCCCCCATATTCTCACCAAAGCCCCCAGCGCCGAACTCAAGCCCGGCCAAACCGATCAGGATAGCCTACCGCCCTACGAGATTCTCGATGGCATTTTGGCGCGGATGATCGATCGCCACCAGTCAGATCAAGAAATCGCTGCTCAGGGATACGATCTCGATCTTGTGCGGCGGGTGCGCCGCCTAGTTCAACGGGCGGAATTCAAGCGCCAGCAGGCAGCGCCGGGCTTAAAAATTACCGATCGCGCCTTTGGTTCAGGTTGGCGAATGCCGATCGCCGCCCAGTGGTCTGCCTAAGCCAGGCTTAAGGGGAGAGCAAGCCCATGGCTTGGAGTTCTTGGCTGAGGCGCTGGGCTTCCGCAGGATCTTGATCTCGCCATAGGCTAATGGCGTGATGTAGTTTCTCAAGGGCAGCCCTCATCTGCCCTAAGCGCAGCAGCAGTGCCCCCTGATTTTGGTAGGCCAGAGCGCAGGTGGGATCAATCTGTTGTACCCGCTCATAGGTAGCAAGGGCATCGCCCCAGCGTTTTAATTGCTTTTGGGCGTCCGCTAGCCGCAGGTAGGTGGCAAGATGCATCACCTCAGGGGTGGGTGTTTCTAAAGCCGTTTCATAGGCTGCAATTGCCGCTTGCCACTCGCCGCGTTCGGCATAGAGATTCCCCTGCTGATAGTGGAGTTCATGGGCGATCGCCGGGGGGAGTGTCTTGGCCCTTAAGCCCTGTTCTAAACACTGCTGAGCCTGCTCCAGGTCACCTCTGGCCAGATAGACACCGGCAAGTTTACTCCACAGGTAGGCATCCTCAGGGTGCTGCTCAAGATAGCGGCGCATGATCCGTTCAGCGCGCTCCTGTTTTTGTTGTCGCTGAGCGCCAAGATAGCCGCTGTGGACAATCGCAACCCCATTCACTTGCGCAATTTGCCAGTGGGGTTCCCGCTGTTGTAGGGCAAGAGCGCTGTCATCAATTGTTTCGTGGTAGGCACGCTGAAAGAAGAGGTCTGGATGGTGACGAAAGAGCCGAGACACATAGGTGTAGGGGGGCACCACACCCAATTCCTGCCGTAGGAGTGTCACCACAAGCCACCGGGGTTGTTGGCAAATCTCAGGCAGTGCAGCAGCAAAGGCGGGAGTGAGGGTTTCATCGGCATCAAGAACCAGCACCCACTCCGTCGTGACATATTTCAGGGCAATGTTGCGAGCTGCAGCAAAATCCTCTTCCCAAGGAGCTTCATAGACCCGCGCCCCCCAATCGCGGGCGATCGCCACCGTATCATCCTGGGAGCCTGTATCCACAATCACCGCCTCATCCACAACACCAGCCACACTGGCAAGGCAATGGGGCAAGCGTTCCGCCTCGTCGCGCACAATCATGCAGAGGGTAATGGCCATAGGAACTAGGCAAAGTCACCAATCAGCTTGACTTCTGGGTGCAACCACACCGACCAGCGATCGGCCACCGCCCTTTGCACATGGCGGATCAAACGATAGACATCCATGGCCGTTGCCCCGCCACAGTTGAGGATAAAGTTGGCATGTTTTTCAGACACTTGAGCACGGCCAATCTGATAGCCCTTCAGACCCGTTTGCTCAATTAACCAACCCGCTGTTTGCGCGGGGGGATTGCGAAAGACACTGCCACAGTTGGGGAAATCATAGGGCTGCGTCCGCAGGCGATCGCTCAGGTGTTTTTGGGTTGCTGCCTTGACTTGCGCCGGATCATGGCCGGGTTCCAACTGCCATGTAGCTTGCAGTACCAGGCGCTGCGTCTCCTGAAGACAGGAGGTGCGGTAGGCATAGCCCAACTCCCGTGCCGACACTACTGCCAACGTGCCATCGGGTTCTAAAATAACTGCCGACACCAGCCGCTCCGCTGCACAGCCACCGTGGGCACCCGCATTCATCACCACTGCCCCGCCTACGGTGCCGGGGATGCCGACCATCCACTCCAGACCGTGCCAGCCCAGTTTTGCCACATGGTGAGCCAACCTAGGCAAGGGATAACCCGCCCCTACCGTGAGCTGTCCAGTCTCTAAATCACTTTTGAGATAGCGTAGATGCTTGGTGGAGATCACTAGCCCCGGCACCCCGCGATCGCTGACCAACAGATTAGACCCTGCCCCCAAAACGGTAATCGGCAGTTCCTGTGCCTGTGCCCAGGTATAGGCCGCTTGCAATTCGGCAACTGTACGGGGTTCCACTAACCATTCGGCAGAGCCACCCACACCGAGGGTGGTAAATTCCGCAAGGGAAACTTGACGTTGCAGGGGGCACTGGGTTTGTGGCAGGCAGGCCAAGGTCATAGGGCGATCGCCTCGGTAAGGGAAGAGACACTTAATTGTGCTTGATCCGCCATGACAGACGGAATCAGTTGATTGAGGTTGCCAGCCCCCAGGAAGATAACCAGATCTCCCGGTTGCAGCAACTGTGCCAGGCGATTTTGTACCGCTTCAAGGGTAGGACAGTAATCCACGGAAGGATGATACTGGCGGGTATAGGTGGCAACATCAGCCCCACTAATTGTGCCGGGATTAGGTTCGCCGGCACCATAAATATCCGTCAAGATCACGTGATCCGCCGCGGTGAAGCAGCGGGCAAAGGCATCGAGAAAGGTTTGTGTACGGCTATAGCGATGGGGTTGAAACACCGCTACGATCCGTTGCCAAGGGGCTTGAGTACCCGCTTGCAGACGGGCTGCCTCTAGGGTTGCCCTAATTTCGCTGGGGTGGTGCGCATAGTCATCAATGAAGCGAATCCCATTCACCTGTCCGCGTTCTTCAAAGCGGCGGCGGGCACCGCGGAACTCCAAAAGGGCAGCAGCAATGGTGGCAAAGTCAATGCCAAGATAACGTCCCACTGCAATCACCGCCAGGGCATTTTGCAGGTTGTGGGCTCCCAGGACATTCAGTTGCAGAATTCCAAGGGAGGTGCCCCGCTCCCAAACCCGTGCCGTCGTGCCCTCAAAGGTGTATTGAATATGATCTACACAATAGTCCACCGCCGCTTGCCGCTGAAGGCTATAGGTCAACAGGCGCGGGTGGTGCAGGCGATCGCGGATATTCGGACAGTCGGCACAGCCAATCACAATCTCTGCCTGATTGGCAAACTGCTGAAACGTGGCCACTACTTCTTCAAGAGAATGGTAGTGATCGGGGTGGTCAAGCTCGATATTAGTAATGACGCCAATATGGGGATGGAATTTGCGCAGGGAGCCATCGGACTCATCCGCTTCAGCAACAAGGTAAGGACCTTGACCCACACGGGCGTTGCCCTGCCAAGCCGCCACTTCACCGCCGACAATAATTGTTGGATCCAGCCCCGCCTGCAACAGCAGATAGGCAATCATGCTGCTGGTGGTTGTCTTGCCGTGGGTACCAGCAACGGCAATACTTTGGCTGCGGTGCATCAGTGCAGCCAACACATCGGAACGGTGAAAAATGGGACAGCCTAACTCTTGAGCCGCTTGATATTCGGGGTTATCGCTGCGAATGGCAGTGGAGCAGATGACTTGAGGAAGAGGGGTAAAGGGATAGCTTTCAAGGTTGGCGGCACTCTGGCCAATAAAAATCTGCACACCTAACTCAGCCAGTTGCTCGGTCAAACGGTTAGGGTGCAAATCTGACCCAGAGACCTTAAAGCCCTGCTTGGCAAGAATATAGGCAAGGGCTGACATACCAATACCACCAATGCCAATGAAGTGGAATGGACGCTCGCTAAACTCCATCACTGGCCGCTTTGCCACAAACAACTCCTTCGCTCCACCCAAAAGAAGTACCTTAAAGTTAACTAGCTAGTATCAATAGACTAATATCAATGAATAGACGAATACCAGTAAGCATAAATTCCTAGGCTCATCATAGCAGGTCGCCCTCCCTCCCTATGGGCTAATACTGGCAGATCCAAGGCAAATATGTCATCCTCAGCCAATAATTTCTCGCAAACAGTTTCTCCCTGATGCTTTGACCATAGTTCTGCTTGGACATGGGGAGATTCGACAAAGAATAAACTCTAGCAGAGACAAATTCAGTGCGGTGTAAGGTAGAAGGTTGATACCGCCTTGTCGGTGTGTTGTTATCTTGCTGAGGACTGGGAATGCTGACGAACTTACTGGCTTGGAGTATGGCGATCGCCAGTTTAGGTTTGTATCTGTTGGGGTTCTTCCTACCGGAGCTGTACCGTAGGTTTGATCTGATAGCCAGTGGCGCGGGATTATTCTTTGCTTTGACCCTGTGGATCTATGGCGATCGCCTTGGCGGGGGCTTACTTTTGGGAACAACAGCCGCCGTAGCTCTAATTCTTTGGTTTGGTTGGCAGACCCTCAGCTATCGCTGGCAACTCACTTACCCCGGCGATCGCACCGATACCCAAAAAGCCCAAGCTCTTTGGCAAAAAGTCCGGTCTCTGCTGCCCGCAGGTGCCCTTGCCAAAATCGGTGAACAACTGCAAGGTCTGATCGCTCCCCTGCGCGATCGCCTCCAGAAGCAGCCGGATCGCCCCCCGCTGCCCGTGGATACCCCACCCCCGCCCATGGATACCGGCAACATCAAAGAAGACCTGTGGACAGGGGAAACAGCGACCTCCGGTACCGCTGCTCAACAATCTACCCCTTCCCCAGGATCAGAACAAGCTGCCGAACCTGAACCGACACCAACACCCCTTGAAGAAACAACGACTGGCGCCACCGCCGCTACTCCAACAGACACACCGACTAACCTGCCTCCCGCAGGAGTTACCGAAACACCCACATCACCCCCAGTGACTGCCCCAGAGGAGCCTAGTGTTGAGGCACCGCAGCCGCCAACTGCCAGCACCCCAGAGGAGCCAGAACCGGCAACGGCGACGGCTTCGGAAGACCCTGTGGCCAGCTCGCAAGAACAAGCTCCTCCTGAAACCGTAGCAGTGACGCTCCCTGAGACAGCAGTGGATGCTCCAGAACCCACGGTGACCCCTGAATCGCACACCTCTGCCGCCGGTCTCCTAGGGAATATTCCCGAAAGTAGCGACAGTGAAGATGAGGCTACCCCAGAGGGGTCAACCATTGAGAATCCAGAGCATCCTGCCCCTGAGGACGATGACTGGCCGCCCCGTGAAGCCCGTCTTTAATAAAGTCATGAATCCCTGACTTTTTACTTCTTTATTTTCTCCGAGGCAAACCTTAATAGAATCTTAATTTTCCCCTAACTTTCCCCAAAAATTCCTCAATTTTCCCAAGGTTTTCCACAGATTAAGGGGGAGTTTTCCACAGGTCTTCACGGTGGGATGGCATTTCAAGCCATTTCTGGGGATAACCGCCTGTGGCGGGTTGGGGAAAACGTGAGGCGCGCTAAAAGTCTGGAAATGCTCATTCTGTCGTGGATTGCGATCGCCAAGATAGGTGAAAACAAGGATTGACAGACCCTAGGACAACCCGGACAATGGAGTTCCACGGATAGAGATTTGCTTGCTCTGAAACCCTGTGAAAGAGGCTTCAATCCCGCTTCCAGACTGAAGCTTGGGGATGGAGTCAGGGCTTTTGTCGGCGTTTTCCACAGGTTCACTGAGAGCGAGCGGATTGCCCCTGCGATTTTATCTTGGTTTTATTGAGGTAACTCACGGTATGAACGCTCAAGCCACCATCAGTATTCTGGCCGAGATTCCAGAGGAGCTACATGAAACCCTGAAATACTACCTCGAACGGCATCCCGACTGGGATCAGGATCGCGTTTTTGTGGCTGCACTGTCGCTCTTTTTGCTGCAAAATGGAGAATGCGATCGCCGCACGGCACGGGTCTATCTCGACTCGTTGTTTAAGCGATCCTAACCCCTTTGGAGGGCAACAAAACGGGTGAGTGAGGTAGATGTCGCAATTGTGGGGGGTGGCCTCAGCGGCCTGAGTACTGCTTGGCGGTTGCAGCAAACCGCTCCTCAGTACAGCCTGGTTCTCCTAGAGGCCAGCGATCGCCTTGGCGGCAATATCACGACGCAAGCAGCAGAGGGCTTTATCTGGGAATTAGGCCCCAATAGCTTTGCGCCTACACCTGCTTTACTGCAACTAATTGCTGAGGTGGGTTTACAGTCCGAGCTGATTCGGGGCGATCGCCACCTACCGCGCTACATCTACTGGCGGGGGCAACTCTACCCCCTAGAACCCACCCGTCCCCTTGCCTTGGTCACCTCAAATCTTCTTAGCCCTTGGGGAAAAGTGCGGGCCGCCCTTGGCGCGTTAGGGTTTGTCCCCCCCTATCTAGGCAGCGGCGACGAATCGGTGAGTTCCTTTTTCCGCCGCCATTTGGGGCAAGAGGTGGTTGAACGGCTGGTATCCCCCTTTGTCTCTGGGGTTTATGCGGGTGATCCACAACAGTTGAGTGTCGCTGCGGCGTTTCGCCGTATTGCTCAACTGGAGAAACTAGGCGGTGGCCTCATTGCCGGTGCCCTGCGCCTACGGCGTCAACAGCCCCCTCAACCAAAGCCCCTTGCGGATGTGCAGATGCGCGCCGGGGAACTTGGCTCCTTTAAGCAAGGCCTAGCCGCGCTGCCTCGGGCGATCGCCCAGCACCTGAAGGCACCGATTCATCTAGAAACCCCCGTTCAAGAGATCACCCCAGAACCTAAGGGTGGCTACTTGCTGCGCAGTGGGGAGCAAACATGGCACGCCCGCAGTGTTGTGTTGGCAACGCCCGCCTATCAAAGCGCAGCGTTGGTGGCACCTTTTCGGCCGGCGATCGCCCAGGTTTTGGCCAGCATTCCCTATCCCACCGTCGCCTGTGTGGTCTTGGCCTATCCCGCTGGACTAGGGCGCAGCGTCCGCCCCGGCTTTGGGGTACTGATTCCTCGCAGTCAGGGCATCCGTACCCTTGGCACCATTTGGTCGTCCTGTCTCTTTCCCCAACGTACTCCCGCCGGTTGGCAAGTCTTTACGAGTTTTATTGGCGGTGCCACCGATCCTGATTTGGCCAGCCTGAGCGAAGAAGCCATTGTCCAGCAGGTTCAGCAGGATTTGAGCCGACTCCTTGAGCTACCTGCCGCCAAGGCACGGTTACTTGGTATGAAGGTATGGCAGCGGGCGATTCCCCAATACATGGTGGGCTACCCTGAGCAGTGGCAGCAGGTGACCGATGCCCTGCGTCAAACCCCTGGCCTTTTCCTGTGTAGTAACTATGCTGAGGGTGTCGCCTTGGGCGATCGCGTTGACCATGGCAATCGAACTGCCGCTGCTGTTACTGCCTACCTTTCAGGAGGCCACCCCTAGGGATGTCGCTGTCGGACTATATGCATGCGGCGCTTGAGCGGGCTGTCTATCACTTCAATAGGGAGGATGGCCTCATCTACGGTGAAATCCCTGGCTTGGAGGGTGTGCGTGGCAAAGGCAAAACAGTCCTTGAGTGTCGTGAGCATCTCTGCGAACTCTTGGAGGATTGGATCTATTTCCATGTCTCGCGGGGAATTCCTGTCCCTGTCATCAACGGCATTGAAGTTCCTGTGCGCGAGATTTTCTAATTTTTAGGGAAAGCCTTGGCATTCTCAATGAGGGGGCGATCGCTCCTCTGTGACATAAACGAGCAAACATAGCCTAAGATTATCGGTAAGGTCAACGAAGCGATACATCCGCTCTACTAAGGAGGACATCACCCTATGGCACTCGTACCCATGCGCTTGCTGCTGGATCACGCAGCCGAAAATGGTTACGGCATTCCCGCCTTCAACGTCAACAACATGGAGCAAATCCAAGCCATCATGCAGGCAGCCCATGAAACCGACAGTCCCGTGATTTTGCAAGCCTCGCGGGGTGCCCGTAAATATGCCGGAGAAAACTTCCTGCGTCACCTGATTTTGGCTGCGGTGGAAACCTACCCCCACATTCCCGTTGTCATGCACCAAGACCATGGTAACGAGCCTGCCACCTGCTACTCTGCTATTCGCAACGGCTTTACCAGTGTGATGATGGATGGCTCCCTCCTCGCCGACGCCAAAACCCCCGCCAGCTATGAATACAACGTTGCCGTCACCAGTGAAGTAGTGAAAGTCGCGCACTCCATTGGGGTTTCCGTAGAAGGCGAGCTGGGCTGCCTTGGCTCCTTGGAAACCGGTAAAGGGGAAGCCGAAGATGGCCACGGGTTTGAAGGTGCCCTCGATCACTCGATGCTGCTCACCGACCCGGATCAGGCCGTGGATTTTGTGGAGCGCACCCAAGTGGATGCCTTGGCGGTGGCCATTGGCACCAGCCACGGTGCCTATAAATTTAGCCGCAAACCCACCGGTGAAATTCTTGCCATCAGCCGCGTGGAAGAAATCCACCGCCGTCTGCCCAACACCCACCTGGTGATGCACGGTTCTAGCTCAGTGCCCCAAGACTTGATTGACATTATTAACCAGTACGGTGGTGCCATTCCCGAAACCTATGGCGTGCCTGTAGAAGAAATCCAAAAGGGGATCAAGAGTGGCGTGCGTAAAATCAACATTGACACCGATAACCGCCTAGCGATTACCGCTGCGGTACGTGAAGCCTTGGCCTTAGCACCCAAGGAATTTGACCCCCGTCACTTCTTGAAGCCGTCCATTAAATATATGCAAAAAGTCTGTGCCGATCGCTATCAGCAATTTGGTACCGCCGGCAACGCCAGTAAAATTAAGCAACTCAGCCTCGATGACTATGCCGCCAAATATGCCAAAGGTGAACTCAAACAAGTGACTCAGAAAACCGTGGTGGTCTAGCCGGTCGGCAATGGCTGAGCAACCATAAAAATTCGATAGAGGGTGGCAACGGTCACCCTTTTTTGTTTGAATCAATAATTTGCAATACTTTTGTCAATTGACTCAACGGGCTTGGAGGGACTCGAACCCCCGACCTGCTGATCCGTAGTCAGCCGCTCTAATCCACTAAGCTACAAGCCCAAGTCAGGAACACTATAGTAGCATGAATTCCAAGCAAGATGAAAGGGGGGATAGAAAATTTGCTCATTGTATGCCATCGTCGGGAGCGAAGGCCGTTGACCTAAACGGAGGGGATTCATGCTGAAGAAATACCACCGTTGGTTGCTGATGACTCCCCATCTACCGCGATCGCCAGTGGCTTTTGGTCTGAGTCTGGCTGCGCTTGCCCTACTAGATTGCGGTGCCAATCTTGTCTTTACTCACCTTAAACAGACTACCCCCAACCTTATTACTGGGTTGATTGCCGGTACCTTTGACACCAGTTTTGCCCCAGAGGTCTGGCTAGCGGTTATCGGTCTGACCTTAGGCACATTAATTATCGTCATTTCGATTGCGGCGCAAAATATTCCCAAGATTACTGAACTGTACATGCAGGACTGGACAAGCCTGATCTACGTTTGGTGTCTGCTGTTGGGGGGTGCCCATATCTTCTACATCAAGATTTTGCAAACCTTGGGAAGGCAGCCCGTTGGCAGCCTCCTCTTAAATTTATATGGGCTATTACCCTTGGCGATTTTGACGGCACTGCCCTACATCTTCTATATCCTCAAGTCCATTCAGCCAGAAAGCGTGGCTCAGCAAATTTACCGTCGCCAGTATCACTACATGGCCCAACTTGGTGTTGTTCTCAAGGAGGGGGGAGGCTATCCAGCGCAGTTCTTGCGCCGTAGTCAAGCTTATCTACTTGAGGGACTGAACCAACTGGAGGATCTGCTAACCTATGTGGCCTTTCGCGGAGCACAAGCCGAGATTATTGGCGTGGTCAGTGAATTGCTTCAGCACTATATCAGTTGCAAGCCCAATTATCCAGCCTATTTTTTTCGCCTCAGCGGTGCGGTGATGGGAGATATTGCCTTCAAGACGATGTTTGACCAGTTTAGCCAGATTGAAGAGAACCACACCTTCTATGAGCAGAAGTGCTTTCGGCTCCTAGGGAATGCCTATGTACGCTTTTTGGAGGAGGAGCAGTTTCCTTTGGCGTCGCTGTGTGGCTCTGAAATGTGTGCGATCGCCCACCCCATTCTCAGTATGGGCGATGACACGTTACTGGAGTTAATCGTCATTCGCTTCAATACGATGATGCGCTTTGCCATTAAACACGGCAGCCGCCACAATGAGGCCCGCCATCTCTATAACTTGGCCTTTCACTATCGGCGGTTTATTGAGAGTCTGGTTCACTACCAACGACCCCACCTCACGCAAAAATGTGTGAATTATCTGCGTACCTACGGCAATGAAGTGTATGAGCTGGCGCAGAGTAGTCCCGCCCTTTATTTCATCGTTGATGTCTTTGCCGCCGAGTTAAAGAAGATATTAATCCTCGTGAACGAGCAGCGGTGGCAAGAGCAACTGCAATTGGAACTCCTAGAGGAGATGCTGCGCTTGGATAGCCCTCCAGAACTGCGCCAACTCCAAAATGGCGATCGCGGCAGAAGTACGGGGGTGGGGGTTCGCCTGCTGCAAATGGGACTTGCTCTGTTTTACTTAGCGCGGCAGCAACCCCAGTTTGCCCAGCGGATTGTCGAGGACATGGTGGAGGATGTCGCGGTTCTTGGATTGTCAGAATTCAAACGCCTCTTTCAGCAAAATTGCGATCGCCTACGTCATGCTCAGCCCAAGTTTTGGGAGGACACGGATCGCGGCAATGCCAATTTGTACTATTCAGAAGACATAGAGCAACTTCCTGTCCTGCAAGCCCTTGTGGAGCGTGCCTGTGACACCCTTAGGATAGCTCAGCTCTCCTAAAGCATGGTATAGTAAAAAATCTGAGGGCGAGTGGCGAAATGGTAGACGCACTACACTCAAAATGTAGCGGGGTTTCCCCATGTCAGTTCGAGTCTGACCTCGCCCATTCATTCAACCGCCACCAAACACTTGAATATTGGCAAAGGCACAGACCGGTGAGCCATGACCGACACGAATGGCTTGGTTAGGTTCTCCCTTACCACAAAACGGTGTCCCAAAAATCTCAAAGGTGGAGGCGTCTCCCACAGCAATTAGACTCTGCCAAAATTCAGGGGTTGTGCCCCGATAGTTGGGATTGCGCACTGTCCGCGTTAGGCAGCCATTTTCTATCAGCTTGGCATACTCACAGCCAAACTGAAATTTGAGGCGATAGTCGTCAATAGACCAGGAGCGATTGGATTCCATGTACACCCCAAATTCAATGTTGGCAATGATCTCGGCAAAGGACTGCGTCCCCGGCTCAATATTCAGATTCGCCATCCGGTCAATGGGGGGACGATTCCAAGAACAGGCGCGGGCGTTAGCAACACCGGGAACCCCGGCTCGCTGCTGACTTTCGAGACTGCCCAACCCCCGCAGGAGGCGTCCTTCCTTGATGAGATACATGCGCTGGGCAGGCACTCCCAAGTCATCAAAGGCGTAGCTTGCAAGCTCGCCGGGAATGGTTGGATCGAAGGTGACATTCAAAAGGGGAGAGCCATACTGTCGCTGACCAAAGTCTTCAAGGCGAATAAAACTGCCGCCGGCGTAGTTGCGCTCATCTCCCAAAATGCGGTCTAGTTCCAGGGGATGGCCAATGCTCTCATGGATTTGCAGCATCATTTGGTCAGGAGCGAGTACCAAGGTGGTCGTGGTTTCTGGACACGCCGGGGCGCTGAGGAGTTCAACGGCCTGCTCGCCAATGTGACGGGCGCGATCGCTCAACTGATCCGCCCTCAGCCACTCCCATCCGCCTTGGTAACAGCGGGCTAACCAACCGTGATCGGTTCGTTGCTGAATGACGCCTGCCGCCTGAGCCGTGGCGCTCATATCGGTGAGGACTTGGTAAAACTGCTGTTCAATTTGACCACCGTCACTGGTGAACCACTGACTAGTCGTCTCTACGGTTTGCACAAAGGCACGGGTTTGCACGATGTCGTCACTCACCTTGAGGCTCTGGCAAATGTCCTTGAGCAGGTGATTCACCTCGGCTGCTGAAAGTTGGTTAAAAGGTTGCTGTTGGGGTGATCGATAGTATCCCTTGCCCTTGCCCCGTGCCGCCGGCGTAAAGTTAAAGATTCGCCAATGGTTAGCGGCTTTGGCCTGTTGATAGGCTGTTTGGATGGCGGCATGGAGAGCAGTTGGTTGGAGATTAGGGGT
>NZ_CALJEM010000058.1 GCF_938074695.1 uncultured Thermosynechococcus sp. | reverse complement strand
AAGGATGCCGATCGCTTTGGCCGCATGCTGGTGGAAACCGCACGGGCGATCGCCCCTGAATTGACCATTGCGGATGGCATTATTGGCCACGAAGGCAACGGCCCCAGTGGCGGGACGCCGCGACCCCTCCACATTTTGGGGGCCAGTCAGGATGTTTTTGCCCTCGATCGTGCCCTTGTGGCTATTCTCAACGTGGATCCCGAGCGCATTCCCACCCAACGCGCCGCCACTGCCCTGGGCTGCAACTACGACCTCAGCGAAATTGACTTTCCCTTGGCACAGCCCCATGAATTGGCCGTTCGGGATTGGCAACTGCCTTCGCAAATGATGCCCATTGACTTTGGCGCTCCCCGCGTCCTCAAATCCACGTTCAAACATCTCTATATTCGCTGGATCAAAGAACCTCTAACTGCCTATAGCCAAAAGGCCTAGGTTCTCACGGAAAACAGCCTTTGATAAGCTAAGGGAATACCACTGAGGAGAATCGTCCTTGAGCTTTGACTACGATTTGGTGATCATTGGAGCCGGTGTGGGGGGGCATGGGGCTGCCCTGCATGCCGTCAGTGTGGGGCTGAAAACGGCCATTATTGAAGCCGCAGAAATGGGCGGCACCTGCGTCAATCGTGGCTGTATTCCCTCAAAGGCGCTGCTTGCGGCGGCCGGACGGGTACGGGAACTGCGCCAAGCCAACCATTGGCAAGCCTTGGGGATTCAACTGGGGCAAGTACAGGTGGATCGCGCCGGCGTTGCTGCCCATGCCGCCAATCTGGTGCAGAAAATCCGCAGTGATCTCACCAATAGTCTTAAGCGTCTCGGCGTAGATACACTCATTGGCCGCGGTAGAGTGGCGGGTTCTCAAAAGGTTAGTATTGCCACGGCTACAGGCGAAAAAACGGTAACAGCCGAGAACATTATCATTGCCACTGGTTCAGTGCCCTGGGTACCCCCCGGCATTGAGGTGGACGGCAAAACCGTTTATACCAGTGATGATGCCATTAAGCTGGATTGGTTGCCCCAGTGGGTGGCCATTGTTGGCAGTGGCTACATTGGCCTAGAATTTGCCGATATTTACACTGCCCTTGGCAGTGAAGTGACCATGATCGAGGCACTGGATCAACTGATGCCCACGTTTGATCCAGATATTGCCAAGCAGGCGCAGCGGGTGTTGATTGCCCCTCGCGACATTGAAACCTACACTGGCACGCTGGCTCAGCGGGTCATTCCCGGCACACCGGTGGTCATTGAGTTGGCGGATGCAAAAACAAAAGAACTGGTGGATGTCCTAGAGGTGGATGCCTGCCTGGTAGCTACCGGTCGCATTCCTGCTACCCAAGATCTGGGGTTAGAGAGTGTGGGCGTGAGTACCGACAAGCGCGGCTTTATTCCCGTGGATGAGTATCTGGCGGTTACTAAAGAGGGCGAACCTGTTCCCCATTTGTGGGCGATCGGCGATGCCACGGGGAAAATGATGCTGGCCCATGCCGCTTCAGCGCAAGGCATTGCTGTGGTGGAAACTATCGTCGGGCGGCCTCGCCAAGTGGATTATCGGAGTATTCCTGCGGCAGCCTTTACTCATCCGGAAATAAGTTTTGTCGGCTTGACGGAACCCCAAGCCCGCGAGCTAGGAGAAAAAGAAGGCTTTGAGGTACAGGTGGTGCGCACCTACTTCAAGGGCAACTCCAAAGCACTGGCGGAAACAGAAACGGATGGCCTCGCCAAGGTGATTTTCCGCGCCGATACGGGTGAGCTTCTAGGGGCACATATCTTTGGTCTCCATGCTTCGGATTTAATTCAAGAGGCGGCCAACGCCATTCGCGATCGCCAGAGCGTGAGTCACTTGGCCTTTAATGTCCACACCCATCCCACCCTCTCTGAGGTACTCGACGAGGCCTTTAAGCGTGCCCATGAGATGGTGAGCCACCGCTGAACTTGCTACGATAAAGCTTGAAGTCTTTCAGGAGTGGGTGATGACACAGGCTACACAACCCGCCAAGGGAATTATGATGACTGAGGCTGCCCTCAAGCACGTGCTCGAACTTCGGGATAAGCACGGCAAAGACCTGTGTTTGCGAGTGGGGGTCAAAGGGGGTGGCTGTTCGGGGATGTCCTACACGATGGACTTTGAAGACCCCGCCAATATCCGTCCTGAGGATCAAGTCTTTGACTACGATGGCTTCAAGGTGGTCTCAGATCCCAAGAGTATGCTCTACATCTATGGCTTGGTTCTGGACTACAGTGACGCCCTCATTGGTGGCGGCTTTAAGTTCACCAATCCCAACGCCACCCAAACCTGTGGCTGTGGTACGTCGTTTTCTGCTTAAGGAGACTTGCCGTTGACCACCCCTCAGACAATTTTGACCACCCCTCAGACAATTAGTGAAGTCGAACGTCAATTTGAGGCGGCGATCGCCCGCTACAGAGAAGGGGCACCTGCCTCAGAACTTATTCCCACCTTCAAAGAAATTTGCCAGCGTGCTCAAAAAAGCAGCTCCGCTTGGACGTGTCTGGCATGGCTCTACCTCCTCGATGACAAGCCCCAATCTGCCCTGAAGGCCGCCCAAAAAGCGGTTAAACTCAACCCTGAAGATCCCCAAGCCCGCATTAACCTTGCCGTGGCAATGCTGGAAACAGGGCAAAAGGGTGTGCGCCCCCATATTGAATTGGCACAAACGGTTATTGCTGCCGTTGCTGAACTGCGTCAAGAGGTCATAGATAATTTTGCCGATGGCCTGCAACGCAAACCTGACTGGGAGAGCCTTGCCCGCGTTAAGCAATGGGTACTAGGAGAATAGCCATGGCACGGGTGCGGGAAGTGCTTAACTGGCTCTTGGTAGCGGATACTTTCTTTGTCCTTGCCAGTTTTGGCTGGTTTGTGATTGCGCTCTTTGGGCGCTCTTTTGCGCTGCCGCTGGGGTTCGATCTTTGGCTGAGTCTCTGGCAGCCCCTCTTTCTACCGGCCATTGGTGTTTTGATGGCAGCTGCACTAGTTAACGGTGCTCTTCGCTATGTACAGAACCGTTGGCTGTTGCGCTCCATTGGCAGTGACTTGCGATCGCGGGACTAATTGCTAAACCTGCTCTGCTTCTACCTCTACAGTGGGAGGAACATGGGGCGATCGCCTTTGTTTCACCCGCTCCACCAGTAATTGCGTTAACTCACTGGCTAGGATCACTATCACGGTTACATCATCCAACTGGCCAAGAATTGGCACCAAGTCTGGTGAAACATCCAAGGGACTGAGCAAGTAGATCAAACTCGCAGCAATGATCAACCAGCGATATTTAGGATGCCGTAGTCCATTGCGATACCAGTTGTAAAAGCCGCTCATGGCGCGTCAACCTTGAACTCTGTTCCTATTTTGGCAGAGGGGTGCGATCGCCCTAGGTGAGGAAAACCGCCCCGCCTAATCAAAGTAAAGCCTAATCAAAGTAAAAGAGTGTAACCACCTTATGCTGCTCTTCTGCCAGTTCACAGGTTTGCAGCAGCGTGTGGCTATCGTGGAAGGCAAAACAAATTAATTGCTGGCAGCGGGAAACAATTTCCTGATTACAGAGGGAGCTGGCTTCTGCAAGGGGCAGGTGATCGTTTTCCGGTTTTTCGACTAAGTGCATCACCTTGTCCAGTTGCTGCCGGGATTCCCGAGGTTGACGCTCTAAACTCTGGGGTAGGATCACCGTCAGCAAATTGGGGTCTGCCCGCATTGCTCCCCGAATCGCCGCCGCATTAGTTCCCACCGCACCTGAGGTCATCAAGCGGTTACCCGCCAGCACTAGGGCATAGCTCATCATTTCAATCAGGTGCTGATGGGTGATCGGAACGTGACGCGAGCCAAGGAGCGCAATCCGCTTAGGACCAGAGTCTTGGATTGTCGCTAATTCTTGCAAAAATTCGTCAATTTGGGGCGAATCAATGCCCGGAAGATTAGTCGCCTGCGTCAAGAGAGTGTCTCATGTGCTACGGAACGAGGCTATTTTAACATTTTGCCCTTCAATCTAGTAGATCAGGCTACCACCCCATCCGAGAAATGTCCACCCTCAAAAGCTGCAAGCTGTATGATCCCGGATAACAGCAGGGGTGATTTGCTCTCTGGTGGGCTGGTTGTTCATGACACAGCCTCTATTAGCGCCACTTACCACTTAAATTGAATCGGTACTAATATCCTTTGGCGCTAAAGTCCAATGTGAGGGGAATCTCTACCCGCTCAATGTGGGTGCGAAATGTGCCATCGGCGTATAACCACAGATGACGAAAACCCGG
>NZ_CALJEM010000057.1 GCF_938074695.1 uncultured Thermosynechococcus sp. | reverse complement strand
GAACCCGCCACGCCCCCAATTGCAGGGCGTTCTTTAAGGAGGTTAATCTCAATTGAGTACATCGGGAGTGCTCCTAAGCGCCACGCAGACTAAGACCAATCACCGTGCCTAGGGCAGGGCGTTTTTCAGAAGGAATCTCTTCGGGGGTTTGCAGTCCCAGCAAACTAATCGGGTCAACCAAAGTGGTGGCATAGTTCAGTCGCTGACTAAAGAACTCATCCACTTGACCAATACTGGCACCAGGGCCTGCCAGCAACAACTGGGAAACCTCTAGACTCTCCCCTTGGTTGAGGTAAAAGTCAATAGAGCGACGGATTTCATCGGCTAGATCGGAGAGAACTCGCAAAATAGCCGCACCACTGGGGTTGAGGGCACCCGTTACATCCATCGGCTCTAAGGGAACAGTCAGACCCTCAATCAGATCAACACCCATTGAAGGAGGCAGGTTCATGGCGCGACTAATGGCTTCTTGCATCCGCTCTTTGCCAATGGGTACTTTGCGGTTAAACTGGGGAATGCCATCCTTGACGATGCTGATCTCCGTTCCCTCATCGCCAATATCAATAATTGCTGCTGCTTCCCCCACAAACTGCTGGAGCAAATCCCGCAGGGTACGCATGAGGGCAAAGTTGGTCACCTCAAGGGCTGTCAGTTGCAAACCAGCTTGGGTAAAGGCATTGATATAGGCATCGGTGACTTCGCGGGGCGTGCCTACCAGCAAAATTTCCACCCGCTCAATGCCATCTTCATCAAGGGAGGTGCCTAGCTTTTGGTAGTCAACATCGGCTTCTTCACGGGGAAAGGGAAGGTACAGTGGAGCTTCCTGCATGAGAACCACTTCCCGCAATTCATAGTCGGGTAGTTCAGCCGGCAGGCGAATCAGGCGAATCACCGCTTCATTCATGGGAATGGCACTGATCACCTCTTTCTGTTTGATGCGCTTGTCCTCAATCCCTTGACGAATAGCATCGGCAACGGCGGTGGTGTCAATGATGCGGCCTTCTTCAATGGCGCCTTCACTGAGGGGGACTGAGGCCATGGCAGTTATTTTCAGACCCTGCTTTTGCCGCTGAAGCTGCACGATATTGACCCGCTCTGGGGTGAGTTCAATCCCCAAGCCCTGCCTTGGTTTTGCAAATAGTTTTCCCAGCACAGTATCACCCACGAGTGAACGGTCAAGTTTGCATTAGCGAGATGGTGTGAAGAGTGAATTGCGGAACAAAGCCGCGCCCTCCCCGATAGGGTTCCCTTGCTAAGGCAATCATAACCAATGGGCATCGACTCTTTCCAATACATTGGTATGGTTTGCAAAGTGGCTTTATGCAGAACTTGGAGGATATAGCCATTTCACACAGGCACAAGCGATCGCCCAATCTTCTTGCGTATGCACAACTAACACGCGCACGGGGGCATCCGCCGCCGCAAGGTCGCGATCGCCCGCTCCCTGTTCATTCGCTGCGCTATCTAACTCAATTCCCAGCCAACCTAGCCCTCGGCAGACATCGCGGCGCACACAGGCAGCATTCTCGCCAATTCCTGCGGTGAACACTAGCCCATCGAGACCCCCAAGGGCAGGCAGGAGGCTAGCAATGCCTCGCTGTAGCGAATAAATAAAACAGTCATAGGCCAACTGGGCTTGCGTATTTCCCTGATCGATGGCCGCCAAAATCTGCCGCAGGTCATTGCTGACCCCAGAGACCCCCAACAATCCCGATTGGCGATTCACCAGTTGATCTAGTTCTTCAATTGTCCTGCCGCGTCGCAACAAATAGAGCAAAATTCCCGGATCAATGTCACCACAACGGGTTCCCATCATGACTCCTGCTGTGGGGGTAAAGCCCATCGTCGTCTCCACAGAGATTCCTCCCTTAACGGCAGTGAGGGAACAGCCATTGCCAAGGTGACAGGTAATCAATCGCAACTCTGCTAAGGGGCGCTGCAATAGGTTGGCAGCCCGTTCACTGACGTACTGATGGCTAATGCCGTGGAAGCCGTAGCGTTGAATACCGTTAATTGTCAGTTCATAGGGAATGGCATAGGTACGCGCCACTGCCGGCAATTGAGCGTGGAATGCCGTATCAAACACCGCCACTTGGGGCGTTTGGGGACAGATCTCCGCCATCAATTCCATCCCTAGTAGGTTGGCTGGATTATGGAGCGGGGCATATTCACTAAATTCTCTAATGACTGCTTTGACCTGGGCATCCACGCCCACAGGGGCTTGGTAGCGGCTGCCGCCATGGACAACCCGATGACCGATGATCGTAATTTCTCCAAGGCTTGCAAGGATCTGGGTTGAACCGCCGGTGAGGGTCTCTAGGAGGGTTTTGAGCCAGTCCCGCAGGCCTGCGATCCCGCCCTCTGGATGAATTAAGTTGGCTTCGTAGCGCCGGTTGATAGTCGTCGCCTTCAGACGTGCCACAGTCGGGTTCTGTCCCCAGTCGAGGAGGCCTTGCCAAAAGGGATGGGGGGGTGTGACAGCTGGGGCGGCGATTTCAGGTGACAACCGATACAAACAGGCTTTCAGGCTACTAGAGCCAGCATTTAACACCAGCACCGTGATCATGGCAGGCCAGCAAAAGCATCGTCTCCATCCTAGCCAAGCCCCCTTGGGAACCATGCAGCCCAGAACACCTTGACCGCAAAAAGATAGCCCTAGAATTGGAACAGGCATTGGGGAAGGAGCATGTTTTGGGAAAAGCTTCAATGGCGGCGGCACGGTGTGTATCTCCTGCTGTTTCTACTGGGGCTGTTGATTGCGGCTGTGGTGTTCACTCAATTGCGATCGCACCCGCTTATCCGCCCTACCCTTGCGCCACTCCCCCAACATCCGCAAATTGCAGTGCACATGAACCACTCCCAAGCGCACCGCTATTCAGAACCCTATCGCCCCTATACCCGCGAAGGAGAAGACCTTGAGGCAATCATGATTGAGCAGATCGCCAAGGCGCAGCAAACCGTTGATGTGGCGGTGCAGGAGTTTCGCCTGCCAAATTTAGCAAAGGCCTTGGCAGCACGACAGCGGGCAGGGGTACGGGTGCGCGTGGTTATGGAAAATACCTACACAGCCCCCTGGGCAAACTACACGGCTGCTCAAGTGCGTGCCATGGATCCAAGGATGCGGGAGCGCTATGACGACTGGAAAGCGCTTGTGGATACCAATGGCGATGGCCAACTCAGCGCCGCCGAACTGAGCGATCGCGACGTGCAAACCATTCTCAATGAAGCCAAAATTCCTTGGATTGACGACACTGCCGATGGCTCTAAGGGCAGTCTGCTGATGCACCACAAGTTTATTGTGATTGACAATCGCCAAGTGATTGCGACGACAGCAAACTTTACCCTCAGTGATATCCATGGCGACTTGGGACGCCCCGATACCCGTGGCAATGCTAACTCCCTTTTGGTGATTGATAGCCCCGCCGTGGCACGCCTATTTACTGAGGAATTCAACATTATGTGGGGAGATGGCCCTGGTGGTCAGCCCAATAGTCGCTTTGGCGTCAAAAAGCCAGTCCGTCCTCCTCAACGGGTGGCGGTGGGCGATGCCATGGTGACGGTGCGCTTTTCCCCTAGTCCAGCCTCTCTCCCTTGGCCAGACACTACCAATGGCCTCATTGGGCAGACCCTAAGGCGCAGTCGCCAAAAAGTTGATCTTGCCCTCTTTGTTTTCTCTGATCAGGCATTGTCCGACGTGCTGGAAGAACGCCACAACCAAGGGGTGAACATTCGCGCCCTCATTGACTCAGGATTTATCTACCGTGACTTTAGCGAAGCCCTCGATATGATGGGGGTAGCAATGGCCAATACCGCCCAAGCCCGTCAAGGCAACTGTTACTACGAAGCCGGTAACCGCCCGTGGCAAAAGCCCCTTCAAACGGTGGGCACTCCCCTTCTGCCGCAGGGGGATAAGCTGCACCACAAGTATGGCATTGTTGATGATCGCATCGTGATTGTCGGTTCCCATAACTGGTCGGAGGCGGCCAATCGCGGCAATGATGAATTCCTGCTGGTCATTGAGCATCCAACGGTAGCAGCCCACTACGAACGCGAGTTTGAGCGGCTCTATAGCAATAGTCGTCTGGGGCTGCCGCAGCATGTTCGCGATCGCATTCAGCAGCAGTTGAGCGCCTGCGGCGGTAAGATTGCCACCCGACCTGCTCCCTCCTCCAGAACTCCTGCCGACACGCCCACTGCGCGGGTGAATTTGAATACAGCCACCGCAGCAGAACTGCAAACCCTACCGGGGGTCGGACCAAAGCTGGCGGCTGAAATTATCCGTGCCCGCGAGCAGAAGCCCTTTCAATCCTTAGCGGATTTAGATGCTGTCCCTGGGGTCGGGCCAAAGCTCCTCGAACGCTTGCGCGATCGCGTGACGTGGTAGCGTTCTAACTCAGTTAGACTTAACACTTCTTAATAAGTTACCAGGGTGGTAATCGGCACATCGGGAAGTTTCTGCCGCCCTCCCAACTCCGTCAGCTCCACAATAAAGGCAAACCCATGGAGTTCGGCTTGCGCTTGTTGAATTAGACCAGCAGCGGCGGCGGCTGTTCCCCCCGTGGCAATGACATCGTCCACGATCAACACCCGCTGACCCGGTTGCACGGCATCTTGGTGCATCTCCAAGCGATCGCGCCCATACTCCAGTTCATACTCCACAGCATAGACCGGTGCACAGAGTTTACCGGGTTTGCGCAAAGGGATAAAGCCTGCCCCCAAGCGATAGGCCAAGGGAGCGCCAAAAATAAATCCCCGTGACTCGATGCCGGCCACATAGTGAATGCCATCGTTAGCGTGTTTTTCCACCAATTGGTCAATGACGTAGCGCAGCCCCGCTTGATTTTGCAGGAGCGTTGTTAAATCCCGAAACAAAATGCCCGGCTTAGGGAAGTCTGGGACATCGCGAATCAGGGATTTGAGATCCATAGGTGATATAGTTCCAATCAGTTCAGAAGCATCCTATCTTAGATCTTGTCTAACGCCAAAAGTAGTGAGCAATAAAGATAACCGCCGATTCCCAAAGGGCAGGATGCACTTCTCTCCCTTTGCCTGCCGCCCATTTCACGATTGGATAGCTAATCAATCCTACCGCTAGCCCTTCACTCCACGGCAATTCCCGCTGCCGATTCGATATGGGTGGTCGCGGTGGCGGTGCCAAAGCAATCCCCCACAATTGTGCCCACCGCATCTGCCATCAATGCCCCCAAGGCACGGGGGAAATGTCCCTGCGGATTGAGGAACCGCCTATCCCCCCACCGCCGAGAGGGTGCCCACAGTGTCAAACGTATCGGTAAAAAGCAGTACTAAAGTGACCAAAGGAAAAGACCCCAACCGCCGGGGTTCCAATTCTCCAAAACCCACCAAAGCTTGACCAAAAAGATGGGACGGCCATTGCGGCCATGGGATGAAGCCAAGGGGCAGCCCCCCTAGCCATCCAGCTAACACTCCCCAAAAAAATTGCCTCCCGCACCTCCTTGGCATAGAGAAATGCCTTAACATCCTCCCCGGCCTGTTAGCTTGCGCCCGCGTATTCCTACTGTGAATGCCACCAGTGCCTCCGTAGAGAGTGAGGTGTGGGCCTGCTTGGCGTGTGAGTACCAACGTCTTCCCAGGTCAAGAGGTTGCTCCTTGGCGAGAGTTTTATTCAAGTTTATTTAAGTTTAGGGGGAGAGAAATAAGTTTGATAACGCTCGTGCTTGAGCCTAAAAAGAGGTTAGACACTTTATGTTGCAGTAGCCTTGAACCTTTTGGGAAAAGTTTCAATTAAGGTTGGAGTATGGATGTAAGGAAGATCACATCACTTTGCTCAAGTTATGGTTAGAGTATATCTAGTGCGTATAAGAGCCAAAACATTAACACCATACCCGGCTCAGCAGTAGCCATAACCAAGTTTTTGCAGTGAAAATAAAATCAAAGTAGGGGTAATAGAGGAGAGGCCAATGATGAAGAAATGGGGGCGCTCACTAAAACGTCGGTATCCCTCGGTGGGGTATCGGCAGCGGGGGTTTACTCTACCTTTAGTCTGGGGCATGGGGTTGATCATGATCGTAGTTGCCCTGACCCTGCTTTCGCGATCGCAACTGGATGTGAGCACCGCCAGCCTGCAAAGACAAACCCAACAGGCCTTTGCTGTGGCTGAAGGGGGCATGGCGCGCACGCTGGGGTTACTCAATGGCAACTACCAGATTCTCCTCCGCCGCACCTTCAACCCTGCCACCAATACAAACTTTAACCCGCCGCGCCCCTACCTCATTGATCGCTCAACGGATGCGACAAAAGTTGGCCAGCCCAATACAGAGGGTCGCAATGTCCCCGCTAAGAATGAGTGGACGGCGGAGAGCCTAGGTGCTGATGCGCCCCCCTGCTTTACCCTTGATAACCTGAATAGGATTGTTCTGAACGGCACGATTGGCACACCCGTTCAGGGCAGATACCGCGTTCTTTCGTATCTCTACGATGCCCCAACGCAAACAGGACACTTGTTAATAGAAGGCCGCCTAGCCAATGACTCGCCAGCCAATGCCTTCATCTGGCAAAAGATGGTGATTAGTGTTCCCTCTAACTTTCCCGGACTACTGGCGCAAAGGATTAACCTTGGCAACAATGATGTCTACGGCAATGTGATCTGTACCAATCCAGCCAACTGTGTGGTACCAAAGGCACAGTGTGTCAATGGCCAGCCGACACAACAGGGATTGCGCGCTGCCGTAGGAGCACTCAATAACTCAATTATTGAGGGGACGATCGCCATTAACAAGATTAACTTGCCCCCCTTTCCTGAAATCCCCAACCC
>NZ_CALJEM010000056.1 GCF_938074695.1 uncultured Thermosynechococcus sp. | reverse complement strand
GTCCGCTTCAGTTCCTCCGTCGTCAGCCCCAGCATGTGCAGCACCTCCTCCCGTTTCAGCTCCGTGAACCGATACAGCATTATCCGCGTGATTAACTCTATTATCACCTCCCGCTTCTGAACAGTCTTTTCCTGCGTGCTGTGCGCAAGGAATTTCGCTGCTTTTGGCATTTCTGCTCTGGAGAGCGTCATCAGCTTCATCAGCCCTAGACTCAGCGGCAGCTCCTCTGGCGAGGGCAGCTCACTCAGATACACCCGCCGTAGGCGATCGCTTTGGATGAGAGGAACATAAGGGGTAATCTCTTTTTGCTCCGTCTGTGGGTCAGGGTAAATCACCACCGCCTGCCAGTCAGAAAACGTATCGCGCTTCAGCCGTAGATACAGAAAAATCTCCGCAAAGAAGCGCTCGTAGAAGGTATTGTCCCGCTGAAACTGCACTTCACAGAAATACACCACCCCTGCGGGGTCAGGGGGGACAAAGACACCATCAATGCGAAAGGTGGTTTCCTTGAGTTCAATCGAGTCAAAGCGGTAGCCTTCAGAAGAGTCTAGACCCAAGAGGTCAAAGAAGGTTTGGGGCAACTGGGCAAAGAGTTGATAAAACAGGGAATCACGACGCATGGGTTAAAGGGAACAAGGGCAAACCTCTTGAAGGGCATGGGCAATGCCGTAGGCTTTAGTGGGTCGTGGGTAGTGTACTTAATGTCACGCCTTGGTAATAGTGGGTCAAAATCTGGTCGTAAGTGTAGCCCCGCAGTGCCATACCATAAGCCCCCCATTGGCTCATGCCCAAGCCATGACCGTGACCCCGACCCGTAATCGTAAAGGCCACCGGCACACTTTGTCCTGTTTGACTGGCCACATTGCCGTACTCCGGCGTAATTGTTAGGAGAGTACTACGCAGTCCCAAAACCCGCCGTAGTTCACTGCCTGAAATCGTACGGCTACCCGCAGTGCCGATAACTTGTACTGAGATGATTCGCCCTTGAGGCGTCAATTGCAACGGGCGAAAGCCAATGATTGTACCAATACCGGGGAGGCGTTGTTGCAGTTGTGCGGCAGTGAAACGAACCGTCCACTGAAAGTTGGGGGAGACTTGGTCAAAGTCAGGAGCACCGCGCAGGTAAGGCACTACTTTTTGCCAAATAAACTCTGAATTTTCGGTGTGTCCCCCTGAGGAGGCATGAAAAACCGCCTCGATAATACGACCGTTGTACGTCAGCACTTGACCGCGGGTGGCTGCAACGGCAGCTAAGGTACTGGCAGTTTCCGAACTCACTCCTAAATAAACCTGATGGGTCACCGTGGCACCCACGTCGAAAAGGCTACCCGGACGACGGCGCTCGCGATCGCGCCGAAAGAGAGCAAAGGAACGAGAGGCCACTGCTTGGGCTTTGAGGGCTTCCGGTGGCCAAGAGGGATACATTTCCTTACCCACCACACTCGGCAGATACTCCTCTAAATCCACAAGGTTGATGGCGATAATCCCCTCACTGGTACCCACCAATTGCAACCGCCCGCGATACCAGCGATCGCCCACCTGCACGAGGCCATTGTCTCGCGGCTCCAGAAAAATTTGCCGTCCCCGCACGCCCCCTGCTTGTATCCCCAACCCCGTGAGGGCAGCCGTAATCCTCTGCTGTGGTGCCACGGTTAGGACTCGACCTGCTTCATCCCGCAATTGTGCCGGCGTTGAGCTACTAATTGTTACTTGACGTACCCGCTCCAGAACCGCGACCCGCAATTCTACCGCTGCAGCCGTAAGTTGTAGGAGCAGGCTCATCAAGCAGCCCAGACCCACCGACTGCGAGAGAAAACGCCAACGCACAATCAGGTAAAGCATATTTCACTCCTCACGTGGAGGGCAGTTCTTAACGGTGTTCCCGCAGACCACTCCAACCAATGGTAATGAAGCCCACTGCCAATAGAAAACTACGAATGCTTACCCTTAGACGATTCACAAAGGCTTCCTGTTGCGCCCGCTTGACAGCTTCCTGTTGTTGGCTGCGGATACGCTCCCGTGCCTGACCCGCTTGTTTATCAAGGGCTTGGGGGTCTTTTCGCAGTTGCTCCAGAATGGCTCGTTGATCTGGCGGCAGTTGATTGTTCTTGAGGAGCTGCTCCAGTTGGCCGCTACTGGCCAGTTGTTTGATTTGCTGTTGTTCCTGCTCAACCCGGATTTCCGCCTGTGCGGCCTCTTGATTAATTTGGTTCAGCGCCTGTTCCGTAATTTGACCTGTAATTGAGAGGTAAAGAGGAATCCCCAGCAGGCAGAGCAACCCCAACAAACTGGAGAGGACAAAGACCCAAAATCGCCAATCCTTAAAGGCAGGTTCCCCCGGCTGCGGCTGGGTGGCACTCCCAGAGACTGCTTGAATCCAAAAGCCCGTGTAGATAAAGACAAACCCAATCAAAGGAGTGGCACCGCGCTCGATGAATTGGTTGAGGACCGTAAGTTGCCACTGGCTGTTATTGAACTGGGGAGCAATAAAAAGGATGCCCCACTCTGTCAGAAAGGTCAGCAGTAGGATAATTCCCACCAGTTTTAGGAACTGAGCCGCCAAGGGGACAGGTCGCTGGGTTGATTTTGAAGCGGTCATGGACTGCGAATGACTCGTCAACTACTGCATCAACCTTACTGGATTTTAGTGCTGTTGGTTCATGTGATGGGAATAGACTTCCCTGGGGAGCGGCTACCTTTGGCCACCGCAACCTTGGTATACTCCAATTGTGTATGGCGCTGCTGCTGCTGGGTTTAGGGGCACACTTCCCCCCGGTATTGCCGGTTCGCCATCCCTTTGCTCATTGAGGCACAACAAATCCATGGTTATTGTGGCAGTCTTAGCGGCAGGACGAGGCACACGGATGAAATCCTCCCTGCCAAAAGTTCTCCATCCCCTCGGTGGGCGATCGCTAGTGGGTTGGGTTTTGCACCAAGTTCAGTCTCTGCAACCGCAACGACAGTTTGTGATTATCGGCTATGGGGGAGACGCTGTTCGTGCGGCTTTAGCGGATCAGCCCCAATTGGAATTTGTCGAACAGAGAGAGCAACTGGGAACTGGCCATGCGGTGCAGCAACTGTTGCCCTACCTCAAGGACTATGAAGGCCATCTTTTGGTGCTCAATGGCGATGTACCCCTCCTACGGAGTCAAACCCTTGCCCACTTGCTCGAAGTGCATGAGCAACACAACAATGCGGCCACCATTTTAACAGCACAAATTCCCAATCCCCAAGGCTATGGCCGCGTGATTTGCGATAGCCAGAATATCCTCAAGCAGATTATTGAAGACCGCGACTGCACCACCGCCCAAAAACAAAACTGCCGCATCAATGCTGGGGTGTATTGTTTTCACTGGCCGCAATTGGCTCAGGTTTTGCCCCACCTCCAGTCCAATAATGATCAGCAGGAATACTATCTTACGGATGCGGTCAATGCCCTCAGCCCCGTGATGGTCGTGGATGTGGAAGACTATGAGGAGATTCTTGGTGTCAACGATCGCGTTCAGTTAGCAGCCGCCTATCAGGTTCTGCAAAATCGAATCAAGAAAGCTTGGATGCAGGCAGGGGTCACCCTCATTGATCCTGCAAGTACTACGATTGAGGACACTGTGGAATTGGCAGCCGATGTGGTGATTGAACCCCAAACCCATCTGCGCGGCCAAACCCGCATTGGTAGTGGCAGTCTTATTGGCCCCGGCACGTTGATTGAAAATAGTGTGATTGGCGAACGGGTGACGGCGCGCTATGCCGTCATTAGCGATAGTGAGATTGGCAATGATACCCAAGTGGGACCTTTTGTCCATATTCGCCAGCAAAGTGTGGTTGCCGATCGCTGTCGCATTGGCAACTTTGTTGAGCTGAAAAAAGCGCAGTTAGGGAGTGACACCAAGGCCTCTCATCTTGCTTACCTTGGCGATGCCACTTTGGGCGATCGCGTGAATATCGGGGCAGGAACCATTACCGCCAACTATGATGGCGTGCACAAACACCCGACCCACATCGGTAGCGGCAGCAAGACGGGTGCTAACAGTGTTTTAGTTGCTCCGGTAACCCTTGGGGAAAATGTCACGGTGGCGGCGGGTTCAACGGTCACCGAAGATGTACCGGCTAATGCCCTTGTCATTGCCCGCTGTCGTCAGGTGGTCAAACCCAACTGGCAGCCCAAAGCTTAGTCCGCACCACAGCAGGGTTCAACGCCCAGCCGCCGCAGAAGTAAATCACTCACCGCATTGGCCACCGCAAACTCACTGTAGAAGCTTTGGGAAAAATCAAACTCTTGCAGCTCCGTGACCAGTGCCAAGAGAATCCCGCCCAGATCGTGCTCCCCTTCCAACCGCTGACGCCGATACACTTGGGCGGCTCGCTGGGCGATCGCCAGATTCACAGCCTCCGGCAAATACTCGGTGTTGAGCCAATGGAGGAGGGCTTGCTCCAGCCATTCCGCATCCGCAGTGCAGTCGCCACAGGGGGGAAGCTGAATCGGCGGAATCGGGGTACCCATGGCAGAGTCCTAAACTTGTCTGATTACGTTCATCTTATAACTGAACTGGAGGGATGGGCGATACTGGATTCGAACCAGTGACCCCTTCCGTGTGAAGGAAGTGCGCTACCACTGTGCTAATCGCCCTACTTCAGACAATTTTTAATCATATCTTGGAGTGCAGGCTTTTGTAAATCGCTCAAACCAGGCTGCGGCAAATTTCATCAAAGGCGGCGGCAGGATCCGCTGCCTGTAAAATGGGGCGGCCAATTACAAGGTAGGACGCACCGGCAGCAAAGGCGGCAGTCGGTGTTAGCGATCGCGCTTGATCTGCCGTTGCGGTGCCCAGGGGACGAATCCCTGGGCAAATTCTCAAAAATTCCTCTCCCCAGCGTTGTTTTACCCGTGCAGCCTCCTGGGGAGAGCAGACAATGCCCGCTAGTCCCGCTTCATGGGCGAGATCGGCCATGCGTTCAACATAGGTGGCCAGATCCAGGGGAATCTGGAGTTCCTGCTGAAGGGTAGGTGCATCAATGCTGGTGAGCAATGTGACGCCGATAAGTTGGGTAGTGCTGTCTGCGAGAGCCGCCTGAGCGGTTTTCAGACCCGCTAACCCGCTGGCGGTGTGGATGCTCACAAAGTCCACCCCATAGGGGGCGATCGCCCGTGCGGCAGCTGCCACCGTATTGGGAATATCGTGGAGCTTCAAATCGAGAAAAATGCGCTTCCCCTGATCCTTGAGCACATCCAGAATAATCGGCCCACTGGCGCAAAAGAGTTCTAGCCCCACTTTCCAAAATTGCACCTGGGGCAGCCTATGAATGGTGGCGATCGCCACCTCTAGATTAGGCACATCCAAGGCCACAATAATTTTGCTGGCAACAGCCGCTTGGGAATTAAACAAGTCGCTTGGGTCTCCTCAGACGATTCACGTTGGACGGCGCACACAGCGCAACAACCACAGTGCCACAATAATACCCGTCAACTGCGCTGCAATCGTATTCACCTTCGCCTGAATCACAAAAATTTCCAGTGGCTCAATCAAGACATTGGTAGCATAGACCGCCGCCCCTTGGGGAATGGAGAGCACCTTGAGCACCAGCATCCCCACATTCCACTCGGCGGCTGCCACGGTGAAAATCATCCCGGCAATATTCACCCAAAGACCGATATTCAGACTGCGGATAACGTGCTCTTTGGTCGGGCGTTTTTGCGGCTGATCCAAGCGCCGTCCCAATTGTGGATAGCGATAGCAGCAGTAAATACTCACGCCCAAAAACACTAAGCCAATAATCGCCAGCACTAGACCCAATGTGGGACTATTCATGCCGTTGGGCGGACGATTGAGATTAAATTGGCGACTAAAGATGACGATAATAATAATCAACAATGAGACAAAGCCAAGGACAACCTGTGTCCAAAAGCCAATCCAGCCAAAGCGTTGCAATTCACGGCCAAGACGGTGAAGGGGCTGGGTGGTGCGAGGGGGGGCATTACCGGGAAGACGTTCCATGGTCGCGTGAGGAAGAGAGCTTAGGCTTGATCATAGCGAACGGTTATCAGGTGCCACCAAATAGGAACACCAATCGCTCCAACTGCCCGCATAGAGTTTGGCGGGGGGGAAGCCAGCGATCGCCAGCCCCAAAAGATCCACACAGGCCGTTACCCCAGAGCCGCAATAGACAATAATCTGCTTCGCCGTGGCCAAGGGTTGCCAGTAGGCTTGCAGCTCCGCGGCAGACTTGAGTCGCCCCTGCTCATCGGAGATAGCCTGCCACGGGTAGTTCACCGCGCCGGGAATGTGGCCGGCCACTGGATCAATGGGTTCAATTTCACCACGATAGCGACGGGGTTCGCGGGCATCCACTATCACGGTTCCGGGGTCTCCTTGGGCAGCAATTACTGCCGCGCGATCCACCACCCACTCCGAACGGGGATGGGGGTTGAAATTTCCCGGCCGCGGGGGTGGGATCACACCGGTAACTGGGTACCCCGCCTCAACATAGCCGCGATAGCCGCCATCTAGGACTGCTGCGCGCTCGTGTCCCAGCCAACGCAAAACCCACCAGCAGCGCGCTGCATAGGCAAACCGCGAATCATCATAGGCCACCACCAGCGTTTCTGGGGTGACCCCCATTTGGTTGAACCGTGCTGCTAACTTCTCTGGATCGGGTAAGGGATGACGCCCCCCATGCAGTTGCCGAGGACTGGAGAGATCCTGCTCTAGGTCGAGATAATACGCTCCCGGAATATGTCCTTGGCGATACTCGCGTTGCCCCCTTTGGGTGTCCATGAGGTCAAAACGGCAATCGGCAATCACCAGCGTTGGATCGGCTAAGTGCTCCGCCAACCAAGAGGCCGTTACGGCATAGGGGATCATCGTTGTCCTGCGGCTAGGCGCGCCATTTCACTTTCGGGAGAATGTGGTTGACATCCACCCGGTGCTTGTATTTGATGGCAAAGTTGAGCAGTGAGTCGAGGAGTGAATCCGACAGATAGTGTGGTTGCAGTCCCAAATCTAGGAGCTTAGTATTTTTGGCGTTAAAGTAGTGCTCCTCTTTCTCTACACGGGGGTTTTCGAGATGTTGAATTTCCACCTTGAGGCCAAGGGCTTTGCCCGCTTCTTGCACTTTGTGAGCCAGATCGCCAACACTGAACTGCTCTGTAAATTGGTTGAGGACGCGAAATTCCCCCGGTTCTGCCGGGTTGTTCACCGCCAATTCAATACACCGCACCGTATCGCGAATATCTAGGAAGCCGCGAGTTTGCCCCCCTTTGCCATAGACGGTGAGGGGATGCCCGATGGCCGCTTGAATGCAGAAGCGATTGAGGGCAGTGCCAAAGATACCATCGTAGTCAAGGCGGTTGATCAGCAATTCATCCATGCCCGTTTCTTCGGTGAGCACGCCATAGACCACCCCTTGGTTCAAATCGGTGGCACGCAGTCCCCAAGTGCGGCAGGCAAAGTGGATGTTGTGGCTATCGTGGACTTTACTGAGGTGATAGAAGCTACCGGGCTGCTTGGGATAGGGCAAGGTATCCTTGCGACCATTGTGCTCGATGGTAATGTAGCCCTCTTCAATGTCAATGTTGGGGGTGCCATATTCACCCATGGTGCCCAACTTTACAAGGTGGCAGTCGGGGTTGTGGGTATGAATGGCGTACAGCAGGTTGAGGGTGCCGACCACATTATTGACTTGGGTGAAGACAGCATGTTCACGATCAATCATGGAGTAGGGGGCGGAGCGCTGTTCACCGAAATGGACAATCGCCTCGGGCTGAAACTCCAGGATGGCGCGCTCAAGGAAGTGATAGTTGCAAATATCGCCAATGTAAAGAGCAATTTTCTTGCCGGTGAGATCCTGCCAGCGTTGCAGACGGTGCTGAATGGGGGCGATCGGCGTGAGGGTCTGCACACACAGCTCATTATCCCAGTGCCGCCGAATCAGGCTATCCAAAATCGCCACATCATGACCACGATTTGAAAGGTAGAGGGCTGTTGCCCAGCCACAGTAACCATCACCGCCAATTACGAGGACTCTCATGCTAACCGCGCTGAAATCAATAACTACTCCGCCAGCCATTAAATGGCTTCCATACCACGTTACCAGTAATGGGGACGCGGTTGATCCATTAGGTTAGAATTCAAGGGGAAGTGGGGACAGCGCTTTGGTTTTCGGAAAAGATATGCAGTTTAATCGTTTGTCCTGCCAAGTCAATTTGTACAATATCCCCAAAGAGAACCTCTAGAGCCTCTAATAGGGCTTGGAGTTGCGGTGTGCTGGCCCCCGACTCTTGGTAGAGGCGATCGCTCAACCGGCCGAGGCGCTGCCACGTGGTATAGAGCCGCGCAATCGTACTTTCCAGGTGCGCTGCCTGCTGTAGGAAATCGGTAACGGTTTGCAGTTGCCCAAGGCGCTGGGCTTCCATAAGGACTTGTTCTAGATCCACAGGGTGGCTGTTCAGGGCTTGAATCTGGGGGGCAGCCTCAAGATAGCGGCGCAGTTGACGGGCGGTGGCCGTGACTTCCTTCACGGTGTCCACAGTGGGGTCGCTGGCCAGTTCTTGGCAGAGTTCCTGCTGCTGCGGGGGAGGGAGTTTTTCTAATTCTTTGACCAAGGGGGCAACATAGCGGGGGGCAAGGGTGCGATCGCCGGCCCTTTGGCGCACCACTGGCGGTAGTAGATCGGAGTGCAGGGCAGTCCATTCCTCTTGGAGTTGGCGCACTTGGCGGTGGGTGATGCGATCGCCCGCTGCTGCTGCTTGGGTAATTAGGGCTTGAACTTGCGGATCTGCAGCGGCAGTTTCTAAAAAGGCGCGTTTACTGAAGCGAGAAATGGCTGCCGGGGGTAGAGGACACTCCCTGAGCAATTCATCGGCGCGATCGGCCAACTGAATCAAATCATAGGCGCGACGTTTACTAATCTCGTGTTCTTGGAGCCACTGCTGAAAGCCAATACCCCGCTCATCCCCTTGATGACGATAGCGATCGCGCACCGTCCTTAGAATTTGCCCTCGCCAAATTTCCGTTTGCAGATCAAAACGCTCACACACCTGCCATGCTTGGCGCACCTGTTGGAGAAATTCCTCCTCAGAGAGGGGGGTGTCGGCAGCCGGAATGGGCAAAACAAACTCAGGCGTTGGCTCCATCACTCGGAGAAAACCACAGCTTCAGCAGTATAGCCTATCCCAAAGATTTCAGCTCATGGGCGGGTTGGCAGCGTTTAGGATTGAATTACTGCGTTGACGGGAAGCGTCATGACCACACTACTGGCACCAGCGGTAACGTACCTCACCCCCGAAGCTTACCTCGCTCAGGAAGTGGTGGCAACGAAGCGCCACGAGTATCGTCAAGGAGAACTTTACACTCTGCACGGGGGCAGCGTTAATCATAGTGAACTGGTTCGTTCCCTAACTGTGCTATTGAGCTTGGCACTCAAGGAACAGCCCTACCGCGTCACCTGCAATCCTAATAGTCCCAACCCCAACCCAGTCTCGGTCAAATGCCCATCACCTCTGCCGCTGCTGATGTCTCCCTCAACTTTGGCTTAGTCTTGGTCGAGGGAGAGGATGTGGTGCGCCTTGGCCTGTGGACAGGGATTCAACAGCAGTTGGGGATTGAGCCGCTGGTGTTTCACGATGGCCATGGTCTGATCACTTATCTGGAAAACACGCCCCTCGACCAAGAACGCCATCCTTGGATTGTGCTCTGTGATGCCCAACTCACAGTCAATGATGCCACAACGCCTTGGCTGTGGCAGTGGTTGAAACAGCACTATCCTGCTTTGCGGGTCATGCTCACCGTGCGACCGGCTGCCCTTGAACTCGTCTCCCTTGCCCAACAAGTGGGGGTAGAGGGCATTTACCATCGCAATACGGCGTTAAGGGATCTCTTGGCAGGAATTCTGGCCATTGCCCAAGGGGAAATAGTTCACACCGTAACGCCCCCCAAGCCGCCCTTAAGTGTGCTCTTTCCCAAGCGGTGGGATCGTTGGCGGTATCAGATTCTCCGGCAGGGACTGGGGGAAATGGAGGCGTGGTTGCAGGCTTTGGATCAACACTTAGGGCGATCGCGCCTCTCTCCCCTGGAACGCTTGGTCTGCGAAGGGCGCTATCGGGAAATTCGTGCCGCCCACTGGCTGGTGTCGCGTTTATTGCCGCAGCCGAGTCAACCCCCCCCTGCCCCAGGGGTGTCCCCCGTGCGTCCACAGATTGAAATTATTTCTCAACTGGTGGATCGCTGCTTGCAACGGATGCAGTCGGATCTATTGAATCTAACTGCGCGGCCCTTGGAGTTAGAGGTGCTTACCCTGCAACAGCGGCGGGAATTGCTCTATACCCTTTTGCGGCAGTGGGATCTCCTGATCCGTACCCTGCAAACAACTCCCCTAAATGTTGAGTTTTTGCATCAGCAGCGCGATCGCCTGCTCCAGGAGTGGTGGGAACAAAGCCTGCGGGAGTTTTTTCGCCCCTACCGCTTTCTTCTGGGGAGCGATCGCGACCTGATTGAACTGCTGTTGTCGGAAAGGGAAACGGTTCACCAAGTCTATCTTCAACCCCTGCCCTTGGTGGTGGAGTTTCTTGCCCACCTATTGCTACACCAGCCCCTCACTCTGCCGCAGCAGACCTATTCCTATGGCACAGGAGCGGCCCTAGAACTCCTCGATCCCCTCCTTGATCACTGGTTGCTCACTGGTGCCAATGGCATTGTCTATTCGCTGCTCAATCGCTGCTGCTATAGCGGGGCGGTTCAGCAGACCTTTTTTCAAGCCCAGTACATTTCGCTGCGGGAAATGGAGCGCTTTCGCAACGCCCTCTCTTGGCATTACCGCTGGCAACGTTGGATCAAGGAACCGCAAAACATCTTTGAGAGTCGCTTGGTTTTACTGCGGCTCACAGAGCGAGGGATTCAGGAACTGGCGCTGACCGTCCCCCGCCAAAAAGAGCTAATGCAACTTGAGGGCATTCCCTACGCTTTGACCTTAGCCCTTGAGGCGCGGGATGCCTTAGCTCCGCCGGTACGGGCAGTGGTGGCTTGGGTCGGCAAGGGCATAGTCTATCTATTGACGCAGGTGATTGGTCGCGGGTTGGGACTGATTGGCCGCGGCATTTTGCAAGGGATTGGTCAGTCCCTAGGCGCACCGCGCTCGTAGTTGTTCTCTCTTTTTAACGTCGAGATAACCTTAGCTCCTGAATTCTGTGCTAGGGTGGTAGCTAGGTCTTCTTCAATCCTCTAGCATTCAGTACAGCAGCTAAAAAATCGGCCACCAACATGATCTTTTCGGCAATAGTATGCTAGGGTGAGGGAGGAAGAGTTGTGTTTGCCCTGGGTGGCAAAGGCACTTTTCTGAGGAGTGAAAGGAGTAAATACTTATGTCTCAAAACGTTGCCCGTTGGGCAGTAGGTTCACCAGTAGTGCTTTCTCTGCTAGCTACGGGGGGAATGGCGCTTGCCAATCCTGCCGTTCCAGAACCGACGCAGTCTTTACCTTCAAAAGCAGAAATTGAGCAGAGCCTAGGGCAGCAAGGAAGTTTGCCCCAGGTGACTTCTGTGAGCCAGCTTTCCGATGTCAACCCCACCGATTGGGCCTATCAGGCGCTGGCTTCCTTGGTGGAGAAATACGGCTGTATTGCCGGCTATCCCGATGGCACCTTCCGTGGTAATCGCGCCGCTACCCGCTATGAAATGGCGGCTGCTCTCAATGCTTGTTTGGATGTCATTAGTGACCGCTTTGCCACCAAAGAAGACCTGGAGGCTCTCCGCCGCCTCACCGAAGAATTCAAAGCGGAACTGGCCACCCTGCGCGGACGCGTGGACAAACTGGAAGCCCGCACCGCTCAGCTAGAAGCTCAGCAATTTGCCACCCTCACCAAACTCAACGCCACCGTTATTTTTAACATTTCAGACGCGAATGATATAACGGCACGAGCCCCTGGTGTTGTTGCTCCTCCTCCTGTGGTTAACAACACCAATCCCGTGGCCAACCAGCGCACGCGGTTGAACTTTGACACCAGCTTCTACGGCAAGGATCGCCTGCGGCTGCGGCTAGAAGCGGCGAATATTCAACAATACGATCTTTTCACAAACACCGACATGGGACGGCTGGGGTATGATGGTAATACTGGCAACGCCTTTCAGCTTGGTAAAGCCTTCTACAGCTTCCCGGTAACCTCCAAAGGGCGTCTTATCCTTGACTTCGTGCGGGGAGAATTCAACGATAACTTTAATAACTTCAACCCCTTCTTGCAGTCGAGTGACACGGGTGCCCTGTCGCGCTTTGGCCGTTTCAACCCCATTTACCGCGCCGGTTCGGGAGCTAACGCGGCGGGGGTGAGCTTCAAGTATGACCTCATCAGTAACAAGGAGAAGGGGACGGGCGTGACCCTGAATCTGGGTTATCTAGCTCCGAACTCACAAAACCCAAACGCTAATGCAACTGCTCAAGGCTTTTTGGACGGTGCCTATGCTGCCCTTGCCCAGGTGGATGTGCAGCCGGTGAAAAACCTTGCCCTGGGTCTCACCTACGTTCACTCCTTTGGGCTGGATCCCTTTGCCGCAACGGGGAGTACAGGACCGGGAAGCGCTGCCAACCCCCTAGCATTAGTGGCGGTGACTCGCCAAGCGGCTGATTCTCTAGGCTTCCAATTCACCTACCGGCCGATCCAGAAGCTGAACATTGCCGGCTGGGTAGGCTATGCCAGGCCTTATCGAGTGATTGGTGCAGCGGGTAGGCTTAACGGAATCCCAGTTGACGTCGCAGAAGTACTGAACTGGGCAGTTACTCTGGCCTCTCCCGATCTGTGGCGGAAGGGCGATTTGGCGGGTCTGGTCTTTGGGCAACCGCCTCAAGTGATCAGATTCATCCCCAATGTTCCAACACCTCCAGGAAACCCTAGCTTGACCGCATTTAACTCTTATCACGTAGAAGGGTTCTACCGCTTTGCGGTTTCCAAGAACCTTTCGATTACACCGGGCATCATTGCTGTCTTCAACCCCAACAGCAACCCCAACAACAATACCCTAGTCATTGGGGCAATTCGCACCACCTTTAGCTTCTAGTGCCCCTCTGTCCTTTGAGTAGGTCACTCCCTAGG
>NZ_CALJEM010000055.1 GCF_938074695.1 uncultured Thermosynechococcus sp. | reverse complement strand
GGCAATTGCTTACGCTGGAATCCCCCAACGCTGATGGATTGGATATACACGACCGGCAATATCACTTGACCATTGGCTGTATGGAATAGCCGATTATCCACCACCTGCGCAGGGGTAATGCCTAAGGCCCGTGCCATGGGTTGCGTAATTACGGTCATACTGGCGCCCGAATCCACAAGCATCTCAACGGGCAGGCGTTGATTTAATATCACTTGAATCACGGGAATGCCCCCTTCTCGCCGGCGGATAGGGACAATGCCCCCAGGCTGAGGAACTGCGGTTGCCGTTGGCGGAGCAGGGGTTCGGGGTTGTTGTTGCAGTTGTAACAATTCTTGCCGATAACGAGCAAGGGCTGGCGCTTCCTGGGGATGGGCGCGAATCAGCCGATCGAGAATTCTCACGGCTGTTGCCCAGTCTTGGTTGGCGATCGCCCGATAAAAACTTTCTGGTAGCGCCACCGCCGGCACCCCCTTGGCCGGGGCAATCAGGAACACCATCCCCGCCAGTGTTGCCAGTGCCCAGTATCCGTAATGTTGGGTCATGAGTTTCTTCGTACCCTAGGATCAATAGTAGCGAGAGAACCGCCGGCTATTCCAGACTGGCCATGAGCACGCAACCTTCGCCGCAACTGAGTCCTGAAGACTATTTGGAATGGGAAGCCCAAAGTGGCGTTAAGCACGAATATATCCATGGCCAAGTATCTGCAATGGCCAGAGCTAGTGATGCCCACGTTACCCTAGCCTTGAATTTGGCCACCCTCCTACGACCCACTGTGCGGCAGCGGGGTTGTCCTCTGTACATGTCAGATATGAAAGTGCGGCTTGAGCAGCGAAATTGCTTTTACTATCCTGATTTGTTGGTGACCTGTGACCCACGGGATCAGCAAACACCGCTCTATAAATCCTTCCCTTGCTTGGTAATTGAGGTGCTTTCTCCCTCAACAGAGGCCTTTTTATGGGTTTGGCAGGCCTACTCTCCTCCAGAAGATTGGGTTGAATTCAAGAGCATTGGCTGGCAAGGCCACATATCGGGTATTTATGAGGATGTCAGCCTAGAATTGTAATCTCAATCAAAAGTTGGTGTGAATCGCCTCCATCGGGCACGCAGCCACACATTGCTCACAGACAATGCAGCGGGAGCGGGTAAATTGTAGCTGAAACGTCTCTGGATGTAGGGTCAGCGCCTGAGTGGGACATACCCCTGTACAGAGGCCACAGTGGACACAGGCCTGCTCATCAATGACAATTTCGCGGCTGGCAAGGGAAACCTCAATATTCTGCTGCCGCAGCCACTCTAGGGCAGCTTCCATTTGATCAATATCGCCGGCCAGCTCTAGAACCAGTTTCCCCACTTGGTTGGGCGCCACTTGGGCACGGATGATATTGGCCGCAATGTTAAAGTCCTTGGCCAAGCGATAGGTGACGGGCATTTGAATCGTCCGTCGGGGGAACGTCAGTGTAACCCGCTTTTTCACTGGTTGAAACGCCCAAACCGCTGTATCTTTAGTTTGGCATATTCATCCAATTTGAAGACCCATGCTCTCCAGGGGGCGATCGCGCAAGCCTGCCCTGCTCTTAAACCAAGGATTTTAAGATTGGGAAGGGGTGGGGAAAATCTCGCCAAGGCGTCCAATGTTCAGGGGAGTGTTGGGAAAGTCTATTTGGGTTAAACGGCGGATCAGCTGCACACTGGCAAAGTTTTGGTCAATGTGAGGAACCCCTTTGGCATCGAGGCGCACGGGAATGACTTTTCCTTGAATGAAGCGACCAGAACCGTCCAGTTCCACATCGAGAATGAGGGATTTACCCAGTGCACCGGCGCTGCTGAGGGTTTGATAGCCAACAAAGTTTCCTAGGGAGTAGGCAATGAGGCGACCTTTGTACAATTCCAAGGCACGGGGGACATGGGGGCCATGCCCTAGGATTAAATCGGCGCCGTTGTCTATCATGGTGCGGGCAAACTGCACCACATTGCCGCGGTCTTCGCCGTAGAAGTACTCCCTGCGATCGCGGGTGTGAATCTGATCGCTGCCTTCGGCACCGCCATGGAAACTGACAATGACAATATCCGCGTTTTGCTTGGCTTTTTGAACGAGGGCAGCACTGCTTTTGAGGTCTTGAATGCGGTTCTGGCCATGGTAGGTGGCAAAGCCGATAAATGCTGTTTTCAGGCCATTGGCTTCAAGGTAGGTAATTTGATTGAAATCCCCAATGGCAGTCATGCCGGCCGCGTTGATGTGGCGAATCGTATCGCGAAATCCCTGCTCATTAAAGTCGTAGCTATGATTGTTGGCAATGTTGAGGACATGGAAACCGGCCTGGCGCAACACCTGCGCATAACTGGGCGGCGAGCGAAAGGCAAAACTGCGACCGCTACTGGTGTTTTTGAAGGGATGGGGATAATCGGTGAGGGTACCTTCGTAGTTGCCGAAGAGGAGATCGGCCCCCTGCAGATAGGGTTTCACAGCAGCAAAGAGCTTTTGCGGATCCGCAGGCAAGCGGTTGCTGGGAAAATTGGTGCCAAGGACAATATCGCCAACGGCTTTAATCCGCAAACGGCGATCGCTAGGGGCAGGGGGAATCAAAACCGGCGCAATGGCGGGGCTAGATTCGGCAACGGGCGGCGCATCCACCCTTAGTTGATTTTGCAGCGTCAGAGCCAGAGTACCACTGCCGGCGATCGCCAGCACACCGAGGACAAAGGCATTCACTGCGTGGGGGGAGGAAGCAGTGACAGGGGGTGCATGATCTGTGCTTGCCCGCGGTTGAACAAGGGGGGTGGTGAGCAGAGTCTGCCGCAGGTCAATGGTCTGTGTCCATTCTGGCCATTCTTCGCCAACTAGCCGAGCATGGAGCCGCACACGCAAAATTCCTTGGGGCGCTAACTGCTTGAGACCGCGGGAAACAAAGGCAGCACAGGCGTGGGGTGGGAGCGATCGCGCTGCTTCAAACATAATCTGTAAACAGTCGCCCCGTCGTCGCACAAGGGCACGCACCCCCTTGGCCTGAAGCGTGCGGTTCATCAAATCGGCAATGGCCTCTGCTTGACCCTGCCGTGCCTGCTGCCAAATCAAATCAAGGGAAGCGGTCATGACCAAAGAAACCTCAGGCGATCGCGAGCAAACCTGTGGTTATTCTATGGGAAGTCACCAATCTTGAAAGTTAGTGTCAGACCAATTTGACAAACGTCACGCAGAGGTTTCTTGGGTATGCAAGGCTCGCAACAAATCATGGCGGCTAATAATGCCCACCAGCTCCCCTTGGTCATCCAACACCGGCAGGCGACTGATGTGATGATTGACCATGAGGCGAGCCGCTTCGGAGATCGGCGCATCCACGTGGATGGTGTGGGGATGGGGCGTCATCACATCCTGTACCTGTTGACCCAGGGTTTTCTTGAGGTGTTGATGAAAAGACTCCGGTGACTCAAAGTAAATGATGCTTCCTAGGAACGTGATGTACAAGGGGGGTTCTAGGGGCGCTTCCCGTACAATCAGGTCAGCTTCAGACACCAATCCCACTAGTTTACCTTGGTCATCCACCACGGGAAGGCCGCGCACTTGTTTTTCTTCCATGAGGCGAACCGCCTCAGAAATCGGCGCATCGGCACGAATGGTAAAGGGGGTGGGGGTCATGTAGTCACGGACAAGAGCGGGCATAGTTAACCTAGGGAATGGGAGGACAGTTCGAGAGGATGATAGTCGCCATGCATTGCCAAATCGGGGCGGAGGCTCTGGGCATGGCGCAAATAGGCATGGTAAATCGGTTGATCGGGGTTGGGGGTGTTGAAATAAATCAAGCAGCGGATACAGCGGGGTAAGCCTCCCTCCACGTGCATTTGCTGGACATCGAGAAGGGGAATGTTGCGCCAATGGGGGCATTCCCGGGCGATCGCTGCCGGAAAAATCTGGTCTAGGTCACGGGTTACAGAAAAAGTAACACTGATGACTTCTGAAAAATCGAGGGCATTACGCCGTTCAATCTCACCGAGGAGTTCCAAAACTGCCTCACGGATTGCTGGAACTGAATTTTCAGTGGCGGTAGTTGCTCCACGAATTGCTCGGACGCGCCAGCCCACAGGTTACTCCTCCATTAAGACATCCGCAAGGGTACTGTATCCAGCTTAGGGGCGATAGAGCCAGAGGGGAAGTCCATTGGTGGCCATTTCAAATTCCAGCCAGTCTAAAGCCGCCTGCCACGGAAAGAGAACTTGTTCCTGCTGGCGCGGAAACAGTCGAGCTAAGGGGGACTTGGGTTCTTCAATGGTCTGCACCTTGGTTTTTTCCGGGTCGAGTCCTGCAAGTTCCGCCAGCCAGCGACGGGCATCCTCTTCGGTGCCTAGACGATCCACAAGTCCGAGGGCAAGGGCTTGCTCCCCCGTAAAGACACGGCCATCGGCAAAACTACGCACGGTTTCCACATCCAAATTGCGCCCCTCGGCCACAGTCTGGACAAATTGGTGATAGCTGGTGTCAATGAGGTCTTGGAGAATGCGGATTTCTTCCTCAGTCAGGTCGCGATCAAAAGCAAGAATGTCTTTATAGGGGCCAGACTTGATCACCTTGAATGAGATCCCCACCTTGTCGAGGAGCCGCTGGAGATTGTTGCCCCGCAGGATAACACCAATACTGCCCGTAATGGTGCCGGGGTTGGCCATGATGTGCTGTGCCCCCATACCGATATAGACTCCCCCAGAGGCGGAGATATTGCCAAAACTGGCCACGATTTTCATTTTTGGCTGCAAGCGCTTGAGGGCGGCATAGATTTCTTGGGAGTCCCCCACGGTACCACCGGGACTGTCAATGCGCACCAGCAGCGCCGGGTAGCGCCGTTGTTCAATAGTTTTCAAGGCCTTGAGGACACGGCGACGGGTGCCTCCAGCGATCACCCCTGTAATTTCCAGGCGAGCAATTTGACGATGGTAACCCCGGGAAAAAGGCCAAGGCATAGGCAGCAATCAGTTCAGTGACAATTGGCTCAGATTTCTAATCTAGCAAGGTTCTAGGAGGCAGAGGGCGGTAGCTGCTTCACCATGGCTGCTGAGAGTCCCTCTGTGCCATTGCCGATATACCACAGGGCTGCCGCTGCTTCGGCACGGGTGACGGGTTTCTGGGGCTGGAGCAAGCGCGTTTCTCCCCAAACGCGACGAATGTTTGAGAGATCTCCTGCCAAGTAGTCAGCAGCTACGGCATTGATGGCGGGGGGAGCAATCCGTTGACTGTCCTTGAAGCCCCAGGTTTGCTGAATGCGATCAATCGTGCTGGGGCTGAGCCGCCCCCGCTGATCCAGGGGCACTTTCCATTGCAAGAGGGTTTCGCGGGTCAGGGGAGCCTCGGGACGAAAGAAGGCACCCCCCTCCCCACTGAGGGGACTGGGTAAAAATCCCGCCATTGCCAGCCCTTGAATGTAGGGAAAGTCGGGATGGTCAGGGGGGACATCCTGAAAGACTGGCGTATCGTTGCGGTTGCCAAGGCGGATTTGCCGCGCGGGGCGATCGCTATAAAAGCGGTTGTAGGTGGTCACCAGCCAGCGGACAAACTGACCGCGACTGATAGGGGTATTGGGTTGCAGGCGATCGCCGGGGGTGCTGAGGACTCCCAGTTCTGCTAAATCGCGAACAGCAGGCTGTAGAGGAGCAGGAGTATCCTCTAAATCGGTAAAGGTTTGGGGTGAGGTGGTGTGGGATTGGGGAGGAGGAGGGGCGGCGGTGAGGGGGGTGTAGGCCACGGTGAAGGTTGTGAGGTTATTTTCCGGCACGGTGTTGATGGTAACATGCACTTCCAGTTCAGAATTGCGCCCCTTGAGGCTGACGGTATTGTCGGCCACCTGCTGCTCCACCAGTTGCCAGCCCGATTCTTGAAATTGCCGTGTGTAGAACTGCTGAATGGCGATCGCCGGTGCCCTTACTTGCCAGCGAGTTTCCGTGGTCTGCGGTGCCCCCGCTTGCGGCTGCGTACTCACAAGGATGGCATCGGGAAATCGCAAATTCGCCGGCAGCGTTGTTGTCGGTGCCGAAGGGGGCGTGGCCGGGGGAGGATTCCCCGCCCATTGCTCCGCATTGGGATCAGCGGCAAACCAATTTTGCAGTCCACTACCCTGGCAACTCCCGAGAAGCAGGGCACTCAAGAATAGAAACATCCATCCCAATGGGCGCGATCGCTTCAACGTTCTCTCACCCTCAACTGGCCGCCTCTTTGCCTAGGACTGATTTCAGTCGCCACAGGAGAAATGTCTGCCCCAACTCCAAGGGCAGGGGGGTTACCCCTTCAATGCAGGACTGTACCCAACCGTCACCCCAAGACCACTCCTGCCAGCCCTCAATGGCCTGCCGCAGCACTAGGACTAGTCGCTCTGCCGTGAGCAGTTCCACGCGATGTTCCAGTTTTAACCACAGGAATTCACTGGTGAAGGTCTCCCCCACTTGCAGGCGATCGCCTCTTGTCTGAAGCTGGAGGGGCCACAACCAGCGGCGTAGCTGGGCTGGCTGCGTCAAGTAATCCCGCAGTTGGTCTGCACTGGCTGCCACGTCAATGCGCAAATGGCTGGACTGAAATGTTCCTAGCATTGCTTTTCCTGAGCATCCTAAGAAGAGAGGTACGTGTAGCTGCGCAAGCTCCGCTCGTAGTTTTCTAAGAGGTGCTGCGCTTCCGCCAGGGTAATTTGCTGTTCTGCAAGGGCAGCCTCGGCTCGACGGCGGATTTTTTCCAATAGGGCATCCCCTTGGTACTGCACATAGCCAAGGACTTCTTGCATTGTATCCCCCCGCACTAAATGCTCAATTTCATAGCCCTTTGGCGTCAGACGAATATGCACAGTGTTTGTATCCCCAAATAGATTGTGGAGATTGCCCATGATCTCTTGGTAGGCACCGTTGAGAAAAAGGCCGAGGTAATAGGGTTCGTTAGGACGAAAAGGATGGAGTTCTAAGACCGATTTCACATCCCGCAGATCAATGAACCGGTCAATTTTGCCGTCGCTGTCGCAGGTGAGATCGGCAAGGATGCCCCGCTCTGTGGGTTCTTCATCAAGGCGGTGAATGGGCATGATGGGAAACAGTTGATCAATGGCCCAGCTATCGGGCACCGATTGAAACACCGACAGATTGATGTAGTAGATGGAAGCCATGATTTTCTCAAGATCTTCTAGATCATCGGGCACGTATTCCTGCTGACGGGCAATGTCGAGGATTTTGGCACAGCAGGCCCAAAAGAGGCTCTCTGCCCGTGCCCGCTCTGGTAAACTCAAGTAGCCAAAGTTAAAGAGGCTAATGGCTTCCCCCTTAAATTGCAGGGCATCGTTGTAGGCCTCTTGGTAGTTATTCTCGTCAATCGTTTGGTAAGTTTCGTAAAGGTTGCGGATAATCAGGTGCTCCTCCTCCGTGGCAGGTTCGGGGGTAATTTTGGGCACTTCACTGACCCCCAAGACATTGAAAATCAATACCGATTGATGGGAGGCAATGGCGCGGCCACTCTCACTAATCAGGATGGGATCGGGAATGCCCCGCTGTTGACAGGCGTCCTTAATGCCAGCGACGACATCACTGGCGTAGTTTTGCATGCTGTAGTTTTTCGAGGCATGGAAGTTAGTTTTCGAGCCGTCGTAGTCCACCCCCAAGCCACCGCCCACATCCAGGTAGTGCATATTGGCGCCGAGGCGCACCAGTTCGCCATAAATTTGCCCCGCCTCGCGAATGGCATCCTTAATGACGCTAATGGCCGAGATTTGCGAGCCAATGTGAAAGTGCAACAGTTGCAGGCAATGGAGCATTCCCGCTTCCCGCAGTTGTTCAACGGCAGCTAGGATTTCTGGCACGGTCAAACCAAATTTGGCGCGATCGCCAGCGGAGGTGCCCCAGCGTCCTACCCCTTGGGTACTGAGTTTTGCCCGCACGCCCAAAATGGGTTCAATCCCCAAGGTTTGGCTAACGGCGATGACTTCCGCCACCTCTTCCGGCTGTTCAAGGACGATGATGGCCGTGTGGCCAAGGCGGCGGGCAAGAATTGCCGTTTCAATGTAGGCGCGATCCTTATAGCCGTTGCAGATGAGCAGGGCGCCGGGGGTATTGAGCATTGCCAAGGCAATGAGCAGTTCCGGCTTAGAACCCGCCTCTAGACCAAACTGGTGGGACTGGCCAAAGTGCACGAGGGCTTCAATAATGTGGCGCTGTTGATTGCACTTGATGGGAAAAACCCCCTTGTATGTGCCCTGATAACCATAGCGGGCAATGGCGCGGGCAAAGCAGGCATTTAGCCGCTCAATCCGATCCTCGAGAATATCGGAAAATCGCAGTAGCAACGGCAGGCCAATGTTGCGCTGCTGGAGCGCCTGCACCAGTTCGTAGAGATCCAACGACCCCCCGCGATCGCCCTTGGGAGAGACGGTGACATGGCCTGCGGCATTAATGCCAAAATAGGGTTCGCCCCAGCCCTGAATGCGGTAGAGCTGCTCGCTGTCCTCAATTGTCCAATTGCTGGTTTTCGTAACGGTCAATGCCATCGTGGGTGACACAGCAGCCATAGTGCGCTGTGAATGCTCCGCTGATAAGCGGCTTCCCAATCCTGTTACCAGAGAGGGAGGCGGCATTCTCGCCTACTGCCAGGAACTTTTGCCTTTGCAGCACCCCAGGTCATTTCTGCCTGGGGGTTTTGGGTTGAAGTGGTTCATGCCAACTTCTGGCCTGTTCCCTACGTTATAAGTCGGGTAATGCCAGGGCTTACAGGTTCAGTTGTACCTTGCCAAGCAGGCCTTATATCTGCCCGAATCCCCAGAAGTCTTTCTGGCGGGCAATAGTGCCATACTTGGTTAGGGAAACTATATCACACCCGCCGCTAACTAGGGAATGACGCTTCCCCTTCATTCGTAGGATATGCGGCGGCATTGCTCAAACCAAACCCTGCTGATCCTATACTTGTTTTTGCCGGTGGCACCAATGCAATTGCGGTTCCGCTTTTCAGAAGCGTTCGGCTGACATGGTAGCATTAGGGATCGCTTCCCCTACCGCTGACCGCCATGGCCTTCACGAAAATTTTGATTGCTAATCGTGGCGAAATTGCCCTGCGGATTCTACGCACCTGTGAAGAGTTAGGCATTGCCACCGTGGCTGTTTATTCCACCGTAGATCGCCATGCCCTGCACGTGCAACTGGCGGATGAGGCAGTATGTATTGGCGAAGCCCCCAGTAGCCGCAGCTATCTCAATATTCCCAACATTATTGCCGCTGCCCTTACCCGCCATGCTTCGGCAATTCACCCCGGCTATGGCTTTTTGGCAGAAAATGCCCGCTTTGCGGAAATTTGCGCCGATCACAAGATTACCTTTATTGGGCCAAGTCCTGCGGCGATGCGTGCCATGGGGGATAAATCCACCGCCAAAAAAACCATGCAACAGGTGGGGGTGCCCACTATTCCCGGCAGTGATGGTTTGGTGCAGGATGAGGAAACCGCGCGGGCGATCGCCCGCAAAATTGGCTATCCTCTGATGATCAAGGCCACCGCTGGCGGAGGGGGGCGCGGTATGCGCCTCGTGCGCTCTCCAGAGGAGTTGGGACGTGCCCTGAGTGCTGCCCAAGGGGAAGCGGAAGCCGCCTTTGGCAATCCCGGCGTCTATCTAGAGCGGTTTATTGAAAATCCCCGCCACATTGAGTTTCAGATTCTTGCCGATAGCTATGGCAATGTCATCCATCTTGGCGAGCGGGATTGTTCGGTGCAGCGGCGTCACCAAAAGCTCCTTGAGGAAGCTCCCAGCCCTGCGCTGACCCCAGAGTTGCGCGCCCAGATGGGGGCAGCCGCTATCACTGCTGCCAAGGCTATTAACTACGTCGGTGCCGGCACGATTGAATTTCTCCTCGACGGCCATGGCAACTTTTACTTTATGGAGATGAATACCCGTATTCAGGTGGAGCACACCGTTACAGAAATGATTACGGGACTCGATCTAATTGCTGAGCAAATTCGGATTGCCCAAGGGGAACCCCTCAGTTTGACACAAGAGCAGGTACAGTTGCGGGGACATGCCATTGAATGCCGCATCAATGCCGAAGACCCCGAGCGCAATTTTCGTCCCCATCCCGGTCGCATTAGCGGCTACCTGCCGCCCGGCGGCCCTGGGGTGCGGATGGACTCCCATGTTTACACGGACTATGAAATCCCCCCCTACTATGATTCGCTGATCGGTAAATTGGTGGTGTGGGGGAGCGATCGCCCTGCTGCCATTGCCCGCATGAAGCGCGCCCTGCGTGAATGTGCAATTATGGGGGTGCCGACCACCATTCCTTTTCATCAGCAAGTGCTGGATACGCCTGAGTTCCGCAGTGGCATTGTCTATACCAACTTTGTTGATAAGTTCATGACCACATTGGGCTGGAACGTTTAATGCCTGGACAAGGAAAATTACTGATTGCAGCGAGTGGTACCGGGGGGCATCTCTTTCCGGCGCTGGCAGTGGCAGAGCAATTGCCCGAATACGAGATCCATTGGTTGGGGGTGCGCGATCGCCTCGAACAGCAATTAATTCCACCCCACTATCCCCTGCATACCGTCAACTTTAGCGGTGTTCAGAGCAAAACCCCTTGGGCAAAGCTGCGCCCCTTGTGGCAATTGTGGGGGGCTTTTTGGCAGACGCGCCAGTTGTTAAAACAGGGAAACTTTCAAGGGGTATTTACCACCGGGGGCTACATTGCGGCGCCGGCCATCCTAGCGGCTCGCAGTTTAGGGCGGGTTGTCCTGCTCCATGAAGCCAACGCCCTACCGGGCAAAGTTACCCGCTGGCTGGCTCCTTGGTGTACGCTGGTTGCCTTGGGAACCTCCGCGAGTTTAGCCTACCTTCACTCCAAACGGCTGAACCTACGGGTCACCGGCACACCGCTGCGTCCCGATATTCTCCATCCCGGCAACTTGGCGTTACCGATTCCCAAGGAGGTGCCTCTGATTCTGGTGATGGGGGGCAGTCAGGGGGCTGTGGCCCTCAATCGCTTAGTGCGGGAAACAGTTCACGTGTGGCTTGAGGCCGGCGCTTGGGTGGTGCATCTGACGGGAACCAATGATCCAGAAGCCCAGAGCGTTCAGCATCCCCATTACTTGGTCTTTCCCTTCTTTGAACCCATGGGGCCACTGTTGCACCGCGCGAATATTGCCATTAGCCGAGCCGGCGCCAGTGCCCTGGCGGAACTCACCCTCACAGGAACGCCGGCGCTATTAATTCCCTATCCCCATGCGGCTGAGGATCATCAAACAGTTAATGCTAAAGTGCTGGTGAGTGCGGGTGCCGCTGAAATGATCCCGCAATCGGCATTGACGGGCGATCGCCTCGGACGGATCATTTTAGAATGGCTAGGGCAGCCGCAAAAATTACAAGCTATGGCAGAGAAGGCCCGCCAACTGGCCATGCCCCACAGCACTCAGCAGGTTGCTGACCTCATTCGCACACTGATGCCCGCCCCCTAGGAAATACGCTATGCCCATCCGTCTTCTGTTTGTTTGTTTAGGGAATATCTGTCGCTCCCCTGCCGCTGAAGCAATCATGCAAGACCTGATCAAAAAGGCTGGTTTAGAGCATGAAATTCAGTGTGATTCCGCTGGCACTAGCAACTACCACGTCGGCGATCCCCCAGATTCTCGTATGGTGATGACGGCACGGCAACGGGGACTGCACCTAACCCATCGAGCACGCCAATTCCACACTGCCGACTTTGAAGAATTTGATCTGATTTTGGCGATGGATCGGGAAAACTACTATGACATTTTACGCCTTGACCCTGAGGGGAAATACCGTGACAAAGTGCGGCTGATGTGCGAGTTTTGCCGTCACCACGACGCAAAGGAAGTGCCTGACCCCTACTACGGCGGTCGCCAGGGGTTTGAAAAGGTGCTAGATCTGCTCACCGATGCCTGCGCAGGCCTACTGGAGTATCTCAAAGCCAACTATCCCCAGCTTCAGGAGCAGTGCTGATGGACTATCGCAGTGCCGGTGTGGACGTGGCCGCGGGTCGCGCTTTTGTCGAGCAGATTCGCCCCTTGGTGCAGCGCACGCAACGACCGGAAGTGGTGGGACAATTGGGGGGCTTTGCTGGGCTGTGTCAAATTCCCAAGGGCTACCGGCAGCCGCTTTTAGTGTCAGGAACCGATGGCGTGGGCACCAAGCTGAAAATCGCGCAGACGCTCAATCGCCACAATACGGTCGGCATTGATCTGGTGGCCATGTGCGTGAACGATGTCCTTACCTGTGGCGCTGAGCCACTCTTTTTCTTGGACTACATTGCCTGTGGGCGTCTGGCGCCGGAGATTATGACCGCTGTGGTCGCGGGTATTGCCCAGGGGTGTGAAGCAGCCGGTTGTGCCCTCTTGGGGGGGGAAACAGCAGAAATGCCGGGGTTTTATGCCGAGGGGGTCTATGACCTCGCGGGTTTTTGTGTGGGCGTGGTTGAGCAGGATCAGGTGCTGGATGGCACACAGGTACAGGTGGGGGATGTGGTTTTGGGATTGGCCAGTTCTGGGCTGCACAGTAATGGCTTTAGTTTAGTGCGCAAAATTGTCAGCGATCGCCGGCTCAGTTGGCAAGATCCCCCCTTTGGCAACACCCCCCTTGGTGACCTGTGCTTAGAACCGACCCGCCTCTATGTCCAACCCATTCGTGCTGCCTTAGGCCAAGGGATTCCCATTCACGGCATGGCTCACATCACTGGTGGGGGGTTGCCCGAAAACTTGCCCCGCTGCTTGGGGGAAGGGCGATCGGCAGAACTCGACCCGCAGGCTTGGCCCATCCCTCCCCTCTTTCACTGGCTAGGGGAAATGGGAAACGTCAGCCTAGGGGAACTCTTTAACACCTTCAATATGGGCATTGGTTACACCGTTGTTTTACCGGCGTCAGCAGTGGCAGCGGCTCAGGCCTGCTTTGCTGAGTGGGGCATTGAGAGCTGGCGGATTGGCACGGTTGTTGCGGGAACCGGTGAAGTGTTGGGATTGCCGGCTGCTTAATCCATTCCTGTTTACCATCCAGCCTTTTGCCCACGCCTAGGATAAAGGTGCTGGGTGCGACCACAAACGGTTAAAAAAGTCATAGCTCCCTTCCTCTCCTAAGAGTTCAGAAAAGGGCTGTCTCAAGGGGCGCTCTTTGCGTTCCTAAAGGATGATGTCTAATCGTTGTTGACGCAGGGGCGAGAGCAAGTTTGAGCAGTTCCGCTTCACGGCGAAAGATTTCCACAGTTTGGCGTCGCCAATCGGCAATCCAGTACTCCTTGGCTAGATTGACGCTCATCCCGCTAACGCTATGCCTAACGGCAGGCTCACGCCAACGCGTATAGCAGGAGATTCCCCGTTCACCGAGTCTTGACGAGATGCCCCAAAGGACACCCCCGCCAGAACCTCTCCAGGGGCATTTTCAGCACGATGCGCCCCACCGCCTATACATATTCCAAACTTGACGACACACTATCTAGATCGTGGTCGATCTGCTTGGCCTGCTGCTTAGTTAGTTTTAGTTTGTACTTGTATGTCAGGGGTAGCATGGGTGCATTATAGCTTTTAGTCGCGACCGATTTTTGGTGCTAGCTCAATATATCCAGCAACAATCTGAGATTCACTGACTGCTGCTTGACCACTACCTAACCGCTTTGCGGTATAGGCGGAGCACTGCGGCGAATTTTGGTAGAGTTTGAGTTTGATCTGGCGATCGCGCCGTTCATTTTCTGCGCCCGAAGACAAAACCTCAATCACAAGGTCTGGTGCCCCCCGGACATGACTCGCGTCATCAATCAAGGCCGTATATTTTTCCATGCTTAGCCAGACGACATCTGGAATCACATCATTGCTGGCACTAAACATGACACCCACTCCCATGCAGGCACGACCGAGACCCGTTGCTTGTGACCATGCCTGAAGTTGGCTGTAAAAGTTTCCACAAATGGTTTGATGTTGCCAGTGGGGGGCACGGGTCACTAATAGCTCTCCATCAATAATTTCCTCCCAAAGTATTCGGGTACATCCACTAGCTCTAAAATTAAATACGCAATCAGTACCATGTATATCTGGTTCACGACACCATTCACACTCTTTGTAATCAATCAGTCTGTCGTGATTTACTGCCGTTCTCATATTGTTTTTCATACGCACGATTTTTTCTACCCCTTCAAACCGTCGTTCAACACTTCTGGTTGCAGACATGAGGACTATCCTCTAGTCATTTCTATGTACCCCCTATTCTAAGAAAAGTGCTATACACTATTCTTTCGGTAAAATGTGTTCAAGCCTCAGGATCACTGTGCTAGGGTGATAAATCTTGATGCTTTGGCACCACCAATCAGCCATCCAACAATTTTTTAGATTCCGAGTTTTTTGCGAGTTTTTTTAATGACTGATCACCGACTCATTGAAAGTTATCGCCGCCTCGGGCTTCCTATCGGTGCTTCTCTGGAAGAGATTAAAACAGCCTACCGTCAATTAGCGCGGCAATATCATCCCGATATCAATCCTGAAGTGCATCAAGATCAATTTGTCGCAGTACATGAGGCCTACCGCTATTTGCTTGAACATTGGCAGGATACAGATAACGGTGACGTGGCCAAGGATACTTCTACTCCAGCGGTTAGTGTAACGGTCAAAAGGACTCATGTATCTCCTTTGACCCCTGAACAGGAGCAGTTAAAACGTCAAGCGCACAAGCAGTGGCAGCTTTTTTTGGCAGAAGAACGATTTCCACGGGCGATCGCCCTTTTGGAAAATTTAGAACGACAACTGCCTGCGGACGAAGAAGTGTTTGCTTGGCAAGCAGAAACCTACTACCAGTGGGCTGTCAAATTGATTGATCAACGCAAGTCGTCATCGGCGCGAACCTACCTCAAGAAAGCTCTACGACTGAACCCCCATAATCAGCGCCTGTGGCGAGAGATCAATCGTCAGTTCGCTCGTCTCGAGCAGAGGTCACTATAACCAAGCGGCCAAGAGTGTGACCACGCCCAAACCCGTGAGGGCAAGCCAGATGAAGGCATTCGGTAAAGGCGTAGCAGGGGGCGGTGGTTCTTGAGGTTTTGGGGTGGCAGCCGATGGCTTTTTCAGGGAATGGCTGTAGGGGGATGTGTAGGAGCGATCGCCCACATGGGATAGGTCGGGAATTTCGCTATTCCATTCAGGCCGACGTTTTAATTGGGGGGCTTCCAAAATCGCCAGCAAGCGGCGACTTTCCTGCCGCGTGTAATGGTCGGAATGGCGTTGGAGTTGACGGCAGAGGCTCACGGCTGCCTCTTGATCCCCAGCAGCACTGTAGGCAACAACTAACCAGAGGCGAATTTCCCCCGCTTGCTTGGGGTTTCCCACCGCCAACGCCGCCGCCTGTCCGAGGAAAGCAACGGACTGTTGATAGTTGCCCCGCTCGAAGGCCTCTTGTCCCTGCTGTAAGAGAGCAACTACTCTATCCGTCATGGCTCAAACAAGGCAGTGCCGTGGCTCAAACGGAAAGCAGGGGAGCCACTCGTCAGTCAGCTGCAGATGGGCTGGATACAGTTGAGGGCCGGGGTGCAGGGGGAATACCCACAGCGCCATAGGTTTCTGCATGGGTTTGGTCATCTATCGGTCACCTAGGGAAATTTGCAAAGATGAGGGGCAAAAGTAGCTTTGCGCTCTCAGTTTAGACTGATTCCTCTTCTGCAACAACAATCAGTCCCTTTTTGATCAGGGCTTGCAGGTCAGCATTGTGGGTTTTGCAGTTGCGCCAGCGGCGTTCATCGACATTTTCATTGCGACCCGGCTGGAGGGTTACCGGCCCAAAAAAGCTATCAAAGCTCATGGGTTGTTCTAGGTGGCTAATCACAGTGAGCATGGCAGTAGAGGTTAGACAGACTCTCTAGACTCTCTACTTTCAGGATAAGGCTACAGTGGATCTACTGCCGAGTTGAGTGCTGTATGATTCTTACGCGGTTGAGTCGAGTCGGGATGGCGATCGCCCTAGGGGCACTGACAAGCTGTTCACTACGTCTGCCAAATCGCACCCCGCCCACTCCCAATCCTGCGGCATCTTTGCCTCCCCTTGCCCCTCCAGATCAACCCAATGGGGGTGAGAATTTCATTGCCAAGGTGGTTGCTGAGGCAGGGCCAGCGGTGGTAAGCATTGATACGCTGCGGATGCAACCCAGTGAAGAGGATGGTTTTCTCAATCCTTTTCCCATACCCGATGTGCCGGTACGCCAAGGTCAAGGCTCTGGGTTTATATTCACCCCCGATGGCAAGGTCATGACCAATGCTCACGTGGTAGAAGGCGCTAGTGCTGTGCGAGTCACACTGCCCGATGGTCGCCAGTACGCAGGCAAAGTGGTGGGTGCTGATTCCCTGACCGATGTGGCAGTGGTGCAAATTCAGGCTAAAAATTTACCCACCGTGCAACTGGGCAATTCGGATACCCTTGTGCCCGGCGAGTGGGCGATCGCCATTGGGAACCCCTTGGGGCTGAGTAACACGGTAACGGCCGGAATTATCAGTGCCACAGGGCGTGCCAGCAATGAAATCGGCGCTGCCGATAAGCGCGTGAGCTTTATTCAGACGGATGCGGCAATTAATCCGGGGAATTCCGGGGGTCCCCTCCTGAATGCCGCCGGTCAAGTGGTGGGCGTCAACACTGCCGTGATTTCCCAAGCGCAGGGTCTGGGCTTTGCCATTCCTATTAATACTGCCTATCGCATTGCTGAGCAGATTATCGCCACCGGCCGCGCCCAACACCTCTATTTAGGAATTCGCATGGTGCAATTGACGCCGGAATTGGCGGCCAAAATCCGTCAAGATCGCCCCACGTGGCGACTACAACAAAACAAAGGCACGCTGATCATTGGCATCGCTCCCAATTCCCCTGCAGCTAAAGCAGGCCTGCAGGCGGGCGATTGGATTGTCAAGATCAACACTATCAACCAGCCTACCCCCCAACAAATCCAAAGTGTTGTCGAGCAAACCAAGTTGGGAGAGAAAGTAACCTTGGAGATTCGGCGGGGCGATCGCCAGCAAACCGTTAGCCTTCAACCGGAGCCAATGCCGCCAGAGTTGTACCCCTCCTCTCAGCCAGAATAAGTTAGCGCCAAGCCTCTGGCAGCACTGTTTCTTCCGTAAACCGGCGACCACAATAGCTAAGGCGTCCGTTAAAAATGCAACAAACTCAATAGAGGTCGCTAAGGAGCGTTGGCAGCGGTTGGGAGTAACAGGGCGGCAAGGAGCTGAGCAACCATCAAAAAATCCCCCATTATGGGACGAGAACCACCTTCCCCTGCACTAGGCGTTGGCTGAGATAGCGGTGGGCATCCGCCGCTGCACCAAGGGGAAAGGTTTTATCCACAACAACCCGCAGCTCACCCCGATCCACTAGGGTGGCAACCTGCTCAAGAATTTTGCCCTGATGGGCAAGGGCATCACTCAACTCCATGAGTTGGGGGGTCAGCATGAGCGTGAGTTGAATCAAGAGGTTGCGTTGGCGGGCAATTTTCCAGGGGGTATCGGCTGCGGGTTCCAAGAGGGTGGCCAAGGTGCCATAGGGACGCACCGCTTTGAACGTTTCACTAAAGGTTGGGCCGCCCACAGTGTCCAGTGCTAGGTCAACACCTTTGCCCTCGGTCCAATCCAAGACCGCCTGTACCCAATCCGTGGTTTGGTAGTTAATGGCAAGGGCCGCTCCCAGACCTTCAACAAAACGCGCTTTGGCTGCAGAGCTAATGGTCGTGGCAACGCGGGCGCCAGATCGCCGTGCCAGTTGAATGGCCAGATGCCCCACCCCGCCCGCCCCGGCGTGAATGAGAACGGTTTTCGCTGTCGAGAGCACATTCAAAGGGGGCACAGCACCGCGATCGCCCAGGGCTTCCCAGGCGGTGATGACTGCTAGGGGCAAGGCAGCGGCCTCGATAAATGAGAGGGATTTGGGTTTGGGGGCAACGGCAATTTCCGGGACAACGGTATATTCGGCATAACAGCCCCCGCGATCGCCCAATCCGCCGTAGCAAAAATACACTTCGTCTCCCACTCGAAATCGCTGTACTGCTGCACCCACCGCCACAACTACCCCTGCCCCATCGCAGCCGAGAATTGCGGGCCGGCGATCGGGAAAAAAGGTGCCCCGCTGTCGCAACTTGGTATCAATGGGATTGACGCTGGCTGCCCGCAGTTGAATTTTGACCTCATGGGGCGTCTGAATCTCTGGCTCAGGCACCTCCCGCAAGACTAAAACATCGGGGTCACCGAATTCTGTGATGGCAATTGCTTTCATGGCGTCTTTCACCGTCTTCTGAGTCTTCCCTGCCCAAAACAGCAGAGTCCCTATACTAATCTAGTAAGATGTCAACCCTCCGGCGATGTCCTTTACACCATGAGTTTGCTCCACGTTACTGAGGTCTATGCTGGCTATATTCCCGATGTGGATATTTTACGGGGCGTCAATTTTCGTCTCGAAGCAGGGGAGCTGGTAGCAGTCATTGGCCCCAATGGAGCAGGAAAATCAACATTGGCAAAAACAATCGCCGGTTTGTTGACGCCGCGCTTGGGCACAATCACGCTTGCAGGGGAAGATATTACCTACTTGCGCCCCAATGAAATTGTCAAAAAAGGCATCGGTTACGTTCCTCAGATTGCCAATGTCTTTCGCTCCTTGACCATTGAGGAAAACTTAGAGATGGGCGCCTTTATCAAAAGCGGCAACCTCAAGGCTCTCAAAGAACGCGTCTATGACACCTTTCCCCGCTTGGCTGAGCGCCGACAGCAACGGGCAGGGACGCTTTCGGGGGGAGAACGGCAAATGCTGGCCATGGGTCGCGCCATGATGCTGGATCCGCAAATAATGGTCTTGGATGAACCCTCCGCTGCCCTCTCGCCAGCGCTGGTCAATGATGTCTTTGCCAAAATCAAGGAGATTAATGCCCAGGGCACGGCCATTATTCTGGTGGAGCAAAATGCGCGGAAAGCCCTTGCCATGTGCGATCGCGGGTATGTCCTAGAAATGGGCAAAGATCGCTATGAGGGACTGGGCAGCGAACTGCTCAATGACCCCAAAGTGGGGGAACTCTACCTCGGCATTGTGCGGGCAGAACCCTAGGCAGCAGGGCTAAAAATGGCGGTTTCGAGGGCAATTAAGCTCTTTTCCAAATCATCATTGACAATTTGCACGTCAAATTCTGAGGCAGCGGCAATTTCCGTTTCCGCTTGGGCTAGGCGGCGGGCGATCGCCTCCTCACTGTCCTGACCGCGGCTGCGCAGGCGGTGTTCCAGTTCAGTGAGGGACGGGGGCAGAATGAAAATGTGGCGCGCTTGCGGGTAGGATTGGCGAACTTGGCGCGCCCCCTGCAGCTCAATTTCAAGGATGACCGTCTTTCCCTCTTCAATAAGCTGGAGCAGCGGATCCCGTGGGGTGCCGTAGTAGTGACCCGCAAACTCCGCCCATTCCAAGAGCTTACCCGAAGCAATCATTCCCTTAAATTCTTCCATAGACACAAAATAGTAATCCACCCCTTCCACCTCCGTGGGGCGCGGCGGACGAGTGGTCGCTGAAACCGAAAGGGCAAGCTCAGGGTGTCGCTGCCGCAGTTGGCGCAGGAGCGTTCCTTTGCCCACACCACTGGGGCCGGTAATCACAATGAGTTGTCCGGGCTGGGGCGTTGCAGTGGTCATAGTTCCATCGGGGAGAAACTTTCTAATCCTACTCTGTCTGCTCAGGGTTTTATCATTAAAGGCAGCGTGGTTGAGGAATGGCCGTGAAGATTCATTTGCCTAGTGAGAGCGAAAATGCCCGTATTGAGATGCTGCCCCTCATTGATGTGGTTTTTTGTATCCTCACGTTCTTTATTTTGGCGGCGGTGAGTTTAACGCGGCAGCAGGCCATTACATTGAATTTGCCCCAAGCCAGCACCAGTCAAGCCCAGTCCCAAAAGATGCTGGTGGTGAGCATTGATCCGGCAGGACAACTCTTTGTGGACAAAGACCCCGTCAACCGCAGTCAACTCTACGAACGCCTCGCCACGTATTTGAAAACCAATCCGGCGGGGATGGTGATTTTGCGGGCGTCCCAGGTGGTGAGCTACAACGAAGTCATCCAAGTCTTAGATCTGCTGCGCTCAGTGGGGGGTAGCCGTGTTGCCCTGGCAACCCAACCTGTCGAAAAACCCGTTCTCAGTACGGAGCCAAGCCCTCTGCCCTCACCACCGGCCACAACTCCCAATCAGACGACTCCAACCCAATAGGGTGTAACAGTGGAAACGATTCCAAGCATTCCTGCTGCTCCAGCGGGCTTTCGCTCCGGCTTCATTGCCCTAGTGGGTCGCCCCAATGTGGGTAAGTCAACGCTCTTTAACCATCTGTTGGGGCAAAAGGTGGCCATTACCTCCCCTGTGGCGCAAACTACCCGCAATCGCCTGCGGGGCATCCTAACCACGGCCACGGCGCAGTTTATTTTTGTGGATACGCCGGGTATCCATAAGCCCCACCATCGGCTCGGTGAAGTGCTGGTGCAGAATGCAAAGGGAATACTCAATCGGGTGGATGCGATTGTGTTTGTGGTGGATGCTGCCAGTCCACCCGGTCGGGGCGATCGCTACGTTGCAGATCTCTTGACAACGACCCAATCTCCCGTTCTTGTGGCCATCAATAAAATTGACCTCCTCGCAGAAGGGGAGCGCGAAGCGCGGCAACAGGACTATCAAAGCCTCGGCCCTTGGCCGGCCTATCCCTGCTCAGCTTTGACTGGAGAGGGGGTAAGTCTGCTGCAATCGGCAATCGAGGAGCAGTTGCCCCTTGGCCCCTATTACTATCCGCCGGAGATGGTCACCGATCAGCCGGAGCGATTCATCATGGCGGAATTAATTCGCGAGCAAATTTTGCACCACACCCGCGAGGAGGTTCCCCATTCGGTGGCGGTGACGATTGAACAGCTACAGCAGGAGCGCCACCTGACTCGTGTCCACGCGGTGATTTACGTGGAGCGTCCCAGCCAAAAGGCCATCATTATCGGCCAAGGGGGTCAGTTGCTCAAACAAATTGGCACCGCTGCCCGCCAAGAAATGGAAACCCTCATTGGTGGCAAGATTTATCTAGAGCTGTTTGTGAAGGTACGCCCCCGCTGGCGACAGGATCGGCTGCGCTTGGCAGAGTTGGGCTATCGGATTGAGAAGGATTGAGCAATGCCGTCGCGCATCCTACGAATGGACGGGAAGCGTTATTCCCTAGTTAGCGGCGGATAGGATATGGTTTTTCTAGCCATGTATGGCACTATTGCCCGCCAGAAAAGACTTCTGGGGATCCGGGCAGATATAAGACCTGCTTGGCAAGGTACAACTGAACCTGTAAGTCCTGGCATCACCCGATTTATAAACGCAGGGAATAGGCCAAAAGTTGGCATGAACCACTTCAACCCAAAACCCCCAGGCAGAAATGACCTGGGGTGCTGCAAAGGCAAAAGTTCCCGGCGGTAGGTGAGAATGCCGCCTCCCTCTCTGGTAACAGGATTGGGAAGTCGCTTATCAGCGGAGCATTCACGTGAGGGATATAGCATTGCGAGTGGACAGGGTAGAACCAATGGGTTCCTTGGGGACGCGTTTAAGGCCTTGCGCGATCGCCATTGCCTAGGGGTGCCCCCAACGATATTGACACCCAAGAGGATGCCCAGTTTTTAGTGCGCCCTCCACTTCTTCCCCAAAATGAATTCTCGGCGTTGAAAGCGGGGGATGTCTCCACACCGCCATTGGAGATACGAGTAGCAGATATGAACCCACCGAAGGCACCTTTGGCCCTCCGGCCGAGGAGGATGTCCAGAACTTGAAAACTGGCTCTGGGCTAGCCCAGGTGATTGCTTTTGTCACGTTCCCCTTGGGGGCGTATTCGAGCGATGCCCTTGTGGCCAGCTCAACAGCAGCGAATTGTTCAGGCCAAAGACGGGGCGGATGCTTTTGCCATGGCGGGCTATTGGTACAACACCCTAATAACTGGCCAAACCACGGCCGGTGCAACCGCAGAATGCCCAAGTCCGGCAAAAATGGCAAGCTTTCCTACAGTCTCCCGCTGGCCAGTTGATCCATGGGGCAATCAACCCCTCTCGTTCCATTCGCTGAGGAGAAGTCTGCCAGCCATTGATAGAGGTCAGGAATGTTGACGTTGGGCTGAAGTAGATCTTCTTTTAGGTGCATGAGAACCTTGGCCAAGGGTTCGGCGCGATCGCGATACTCAGCAACACTGGCCAATAGATCCGCAAACACCTGTTCTTCAATTAGGGCACGCGGGGGTGGCTCAGCCGTTGCATTGCGGTAGGTTTGGTAGGCCACAGGCGTTGCTGCAAACCCCAAACGAAAAATAAAGGCATGGGAGGCCTCCTGGAGTTGCCCTTGGAGCGATCGCACAGCCAACTCACTGCGCTCAAACCCCACTTCTCCCCGCAGGGTAACTTCCACAATTGCCTCCGCCATCTCTTCCCGATGTCGCCGCACCAAGTCCTGAAGTCGGCGCTCCACCTGGGTCACGGTATCACTGGGGCTGAGGTTGAGGCTGTAGCGATAGATAGGGCGCTGCCAGTAGTCTTGCTTGAGTTCTGCCTGAGGTGGGCCATTGTCGAGGGTAACCAGCAGCACCCCGCGCGGATTTTGCTGTTGATTTTCCTGAATTGAGTTGGCCTCAACGGCGCCGGGGTTAAAAATCCAGTCCTCAACGGCATAGTGGCGATGGATATGCCCTAGGGCAAGGTAGTCCACCCCCGCTTGGCGCAGGGGGAGAAGTTCTTCATAGCGCAATGCCCCTTGGTAGCGGGAGACTTGCCCCTCAAGGCCATGGTGAAAGAGCATAATTGTGGCTCTAGGTCCTGGCGGCAATGCCTGAATTTGGCTGGCAAGCTGTTGAATGGCACGGGGAGCACTGGCGCCATACCACTGGGAACCAATGACCCGCACCCCGCAGGGAAGATCAATGTACCCACCCCGCGCCGTCTCTACATCCCAGGGGTGCAACAGACCATTTTCATCAGGCTCTAGAAGAGACAAGTAGTCTTTTTCACAGAGGTAGCGGAGCCAGTTGGATTTGACGCCGTAGGGGCAGTTGTCGTGGTTGCCCTCGATCGCCAGCACTGGAATCCCTGCCGATCGCACCTTATCGAGGACGTACTCCGCTTGATTGAGAATGCCGGGGGTAATCATGCGCTCCTCAAACAGATCCCCGGCAATCAGCACAAAATCCACTCCTGCTTCAATGGCGTAGGTTTGCAGGGCACTGTCAAAGGCGGTAAAAAAATCAAGGGTACGGCTGGGATTCTCCTGACGATACTTACTAAAGCCGAGGTGAACATCCGCAACATGGAGAAAACGCACCATTTGAGAGCATCTCCTAGGGGCGATCGCTTTCAGCGTGCCGTAGGCAATCGCTAGACAGTTGCGCAAGGCGAATTGCCCAGTTGGGAGTCGCCGCAGCGGGTTGATCTGTGGCTGCCACTTCCACCGTGCGATAGCAGGCCACAGGCAAATTCAGCAAACTAACCAGAAATGCGGCTAAATCTTCGCGACTCAGAGACCCCGTCAGGCGATCGCCTTGATCAAGGCGTAGGTCTTTGCCACCGGGCTGATCCGTCAGGCCACAGGGGCGAACAATGGTATAGGGTAGGCCACTTTGGCGCAGCAGATTTTCTGCCGCCAGTTTCCAAGTAAGGATGCCCCCCAGTTGCTCGTTGTATTGCACTGCCAAGGGCTGTCCCTTGAGGTTCAGACTTGCCTGCTGTGGACGGGTAACCCCCGCCGAACTCACCTGAATGATGCGCGGCAAGGGCACATTTCCATAGGCTTGGAGCGATTCAATCTCAAGGCTGAAAGTGCCGCGGCGGAAGTGGGGATTGAGGGCACCGTCGTACTCAAATTTGCTGAGCATCAATTGCAGCGAGTAGATTTGCCCCACATTGAGGGGCGGCGCATTGGGGGCAGTGCGTGCCCGAAACACGGGGATAAAGTGGCTGAAGGGCAATTCAACCGTGATCCACTGATCGGCCACCGTGTCAAAGGACAGGGCATAGCCGATGCCATCCCACGCTGGGTCACTGCGCAGGAAAAATTTATAGCGCTGACCATCGCCGCGAACCCGCAGTTGAATGCCCGTGTACCCTTGGAGGTTGAGGGGGGGATTGAGGTTGCGGGTACGGATGGAAACAAACCCGCCGGCATTTTCCGTAGAAACCAGCCCCGTAAAAAGAGCACTGTGCTCCTTGAGGTAAAACTGACTGGCACTGACGCCGCCCATGACCACATCATCAAGGGCACCCCAAACCTCCCTCAACGGGGGCGTGGGATAGCGGTAGTCAAAGAGGGGATAGGTGTTGGGCTGACTTTGAAAGTAGGGTTGAGCGCGTTCCAACAGATGCCGCATCCCCTCGAATTCAACGGCCTCTGGACTAGCACCGACAATTTCAAGACCCGGCGGTGGCGCGTTGGGATTGGGCTGTACCTTGGCCCCGACACAGTTGATCACCGCCCGACTACCCTGCAGGAGATCGGCGGGAAGGGGTTGAGTGACATCGGCCACTGTAATCTCTAAAAAAGGAGCGGGGGGAAGTACCTGCTCCGCCTTGGCGCGATCGCGCACCACTGCCCGCACCGCATAGCCCTGATTTAGGAGGGTTTTCACCACCGCTTGACCCGTTCGACCCGTTGCCCCCATCACCACCACTAGGCCACTGCCGCGATAGGCGGGCGGCTCAAAGAGATCCGGCAAAAGGGGTGCCAGCACAGGGCGTAGTGGCTCTAACGTTCCCACAAGCGGCAAAGCTTGAAAAAAGCGCAGGGTATCGAGAAAGCGACCGAGTTCCCAGTTATTTGCCATAAAGGGGCACCACGCTTGACCAATGGGGAAATTCTTTCCCTGCCCTTAGTGTATCGTGCCACCGGTGGGCTGCCCATGTCAGCAGGGCGCAGCCGTAGTCCCTGGGAGGGGGGGGAGCCAAGGGCCGGTAGGGGTAAAGCCAAGAGGCTAAGAGGGCTTCTGCTTCACTGTCAGCAAGTAGGCGATCGCCCCACACCGAGTTAAGACTGCCCCCCTGATAACGGTAAATGCCAAGGTATTGATGCCCCTGCTGGGCACGCCGCGACACCACCCCATCCTGTTCTCGCAGTTCATAGCGATAGTGCCAGGCGATTGTCCCAAGGCTAGATAGACCCAGAAGGGGCACCTCCAATTGCTGGGCTAAGACGCGGGCAGTCACTACCCCCAAGCGCGTTCCCGTAAAGCTACCCGGACCACAACCGACGGCGATTGCGCCTATCTCGCCCCAAGCATAGGAACCCATAAATTCATTCAGGCAGGGGTGTAGCTGGCTGGCCAGTGCACGACCCAAAAACCAAGTTTTAACCTCAAGCAATTGATGCGCCCTTAAGTCATAGAGGCCGGCAACTAGGGGGGCATCGCTTGTATCAAAACCGAGGCAGAGCAGATTAGCTCACTCCTATGGCGATCGCCACCAAGCCGGCGACTAAGAGCAATCCGCCCACCACCACCAGAGCTGCCCGTACTTTTTGCTGTCGCGTCCAAGGCTGCGCCTGATAAACTTTGGGTTCAATGGCAAAGTTGTTGAGGCGACCACCCTCCTCAATGGTATAGCGCATCGCAACACACCTCAATTCCAGATTTTCAGTGGGGCTATTCTAACAAGCAAACCTTAGGACTTTTGAGAATCCTTAACAATTTCTTGCAATTGACCGTGGCGACTGACCCGCAGCCAGCGACCCCGCCAATAGATGCGATCGCCAAAACAGCCCCCCAGCCAAATGAGAAAGCTCATTACCTCCCGCAGGGGCAATAGCCACAGCCACAACAGTAACCGAGGCGTCCCCATCAAGACCATGCTGATAATGGCCTGCAACCAGCGAATGCCCTGAACTCCCAGAAATACGCTGAGGGTCCAGGGGGTTGGAAACAGTCCCCACAGCAGAGCACTATAGACCGTGCCAAACATAAACACCATGCCAAAGTACTGATTGCCGCGATTGGCGCGAATGGAGCGTGCCCAGCGCAGTTCCCGTTGTACCGCCTTCCAGAAAGAGTCATTGCCACAGTCATTCTTCAGGATATAGGGGGAGAGTTCGACCCGATAGCCCAGTTTCCAAGCGCGGTAGCCGAGATGATAATCTTCGCCAATGCGGTCTAAAACGGCAGCAAATCCGCCCATTTGGTCTAGAACCTGACGCCGCAGGGCAACAGTTGGCCCAATGGCAAAGCGCAAGCCACCATCGAGGAGGCGGGCAACTAAAACGCCAGGGATAAAGTCAATGCAGCGACCGAGAGCCAAGAAAGCAGCTCCTAGGTGTTGGGGATGCGGGTCAATGTAGCCACAGGTCACCACCCCCACCTGCGGATCTGCAAACGGAGCTGTAATTGTCTGCAAATAGTGGGGATCCACAGCGACATCGCTATCCACCTCGACAATAATGTCGTAGCGGGCGTGGCGGAATAACTGAAAAACATTGTTTGCTTTGCGGTTGTAGCCATGCTGCTCAGAACAAAGGTACCAGCGAGCACGCTCAGGGTACTGCCGACAAATCTGATCCACGACGGAAACGGCAGCATCCATTGGCTGCTGAATCCCAAAGAGCACCTCATAGGTAGGATAATCTTGGCAACACAGGGAAGACCAGTTCTGCCATGCCCTTGCTTCTAGGCCACAAATCGGCACCAGCAGCGACACCGAAGGTGCAACGCGAGGGGGAGTAGGGCGCTTGCGGCTAAAGAACTGCCATGTTACCCCCAAGGCTACGCAATAGAAGAGGCTGCCAGTGAGGGTGAGAAGGAAGAGCAGTCCGCCTAGGAGTTCGCGGATCATCAATCACCAATCCTGCCGCTGAGAGGAGAACTGGCACTGGCGTAGGCTTTTACGGGGATGCGCCCTGCAAGGTAGGCAAGACGGCCAGCAGTGGTTGCAAGTGCCATAGCCTTGGCCATTGCCGGGGCATTGCCCGCTTGGGCGATCGCGGTATTAATCAAAAGGGCATCGGCGCCCAACTCCATTGCCGCGGCAGCCTCACTGGGGGTGCCAATTCCAGCATCAATGACAACGGGAACATGCGCCTGCTCAATGATGATTTGAATATTGGCGGCATTGCGTAGCCCTTGGCCTGAACCAATGGGGGAGGCAAGGGGCATCACGGTGACACAGCCTACTTCCTCAAGGCGTTTGGCCAGCAGGGGATCCGCATTGATGTAGGGAAGAACGGCAAATCCTTCCTTGACCAGTTGCTCTGCGGCTGTGAGCGTGCCAAAGGGATCCGGCAGCAGGTACTTCGGGTCGGGAATGACCTCTAGCTTCACAAAGTTGTTGTCCTCTTGACCAAGGAGCTTAGCCATTTCCCGACCTAAACGGGCAACGCGAATTGCCTCTTCTGCGGTTTGGCAACCTGCGGTGTTGGGCAGGAGCCAAATTTTCGACCAATCTAGGGCATCCACAAGGCCTTCATGACCAGGCGCATTGGTCTGGACGCGACGGACAGCCACCGTAACAATTTCACAGCCACTGGCGGCAACACTCGCTTGTAAATCAGCAATGGAGCGGTATTTGCCGGTGCCGGTCATCAGGCGTGAATGGAACTGCCGCCCGGCGATTGTGAGCGGGGTATCTTGAATCAACAGCTCAGGAGCAGGTGCAGTCACCATGATGCACTTGTGAAGTGAAAAGTAGGAGGGCTTGCCTTTCTACCATACAGCCTTTTTTACACCGATTGGGTTCTATAGCTTCTGTCGTAAAGCCGCGACCTTGGATAACTTGTGGCATGATAGAGGCACCATACCTATGGGAGTGCAACATTGGCGCATGGCACACATTGGCAACAATGCCGCCATTCAGGCTGCCGATCGCCTGCTACGTCAATATGGGTTTGATCTCGATGGCTCCTCGGTTGAAGCCATTTTAGATCGCTGGCTGCGTCACTTCCCGCCCCGTTGGATTCGCCTCGCCCTCATTGAAGCCCTTTATCTAGGGCGCTATAAAGCCATCTCTGTTGAGCAGATTTTACAACTGTGGCAACGGCGTGAGCAACCCATCTATCACTTCAACAGCGAGTTTGAAGCCATCATCTGCCAGTCACTGCCGATTAGTGTGCCTGAAGCTGGCTCCTCCCGTCCCTCAGAACCCCGTGCTGATACAAGAATTAGTGAATTTCATCCTGATTTAGCCCCTGACCCGTTCGTTGCCAAATTAACCGGTATTGTGCAGCGGTGGCAGTCCCAACACTCCCTTGTGGAGCAGGGCGATCGCACCGCCTAGGCGGTTGCAGGTTATACTCTTTGGGGTAAGATTTGGCACCTCCACCTATGGCTGTTTTTGAAGGCACCTATTCAGTTCGGGGAACCCCTCGCTTTGGCATCGTGATTTCCCGCTTCAATGACTTGATTACAACCAAGCTCCTAGAGGGCTGCCAAGATTGCCTGCGCCGCCATGGGGTTGACCCCAATCCCCATGGTTCTCAAGTGGACTATGCTTGGGTACCCGGTAGTTTTGAAATTCCCCTAGTGGCAGCTCAACTGGCGGCTAGTCGTCGCTACGCAGCAATTATCTGCTTGGGTGCTATCATCCGTGGCCAAACTCCCCACTTTGACTATGTGGCTGCTGAAGTTACCAAAGGCATTGCCACCGCCTCGATGCAAACCGGGGTGCCCATTATCTACGGCATCCTTACCACAGACACCATGCAACAGGCGCTCGAACGGGCCGGCATCAAAAGCAACAAAGGTTGGGAATACGCCCTCAACGCCCTTGAGATGGCAAGCCTAATGCAAATTCTTCCCACTAATCTCAATCCGCCTGCGGCCAAACTGACCCCCACTACACCTGCCCTTACCGAGGGGTAAAACCAAGGACTGAACCGGTTCGGCTATTCTCCCATTCTCAAGGAGCGTAAAATGGGCTTATATTCCTAGGAGGCATGGCATTGGCACAGGGATTACGGGTTGGCATCTTAGGGGCTACAGGTGCCGTTGGTACGGAAATTTTGACCATTTTGGCGGAGCGATCGTTTCCAGTAGCCGAGTTGCGTCTTTTGGCTTCACCGCGTTCAGCGGGTCAAACCCTCTCTTTTGGTGGGACGGTGCTGCCGGTACAGGCGGTGAGCGAGGAAACCCTCAAGGGGCTGGATTTGATTTTGGCGTCGGCGGGGGCAACTGTGTCGCGGCAGTGGCTACCGATCGCCATCAAAGGGGGAGCGATCGCCATCGATAATTCCAGTGCCTATCGCATGGAACCCAATGTGCCTTTGGTGGTGCCCGAAGTCAACCCTGAAGATCTAAAAACACACCAAGGCATTATTGCCAATCCCAACTGCACCACGATTTTGATGACAGTGGCACTATGGCCATTGCATCGGGTGCGGCCAATTCGGCGCATTGTCGCGGCTACCTACCAGTCTGCCAGTGGGGCGGGAGCTAAGGCCATGCAAGAACTCAAGGATCAAGCCCTCGATATTCTCAAGGGGCAGCCACCGCGCACAGAGGTCTTTCCCTACCCTTTGGCCTTTAACCTGTTTCCCCACAATTCTCCTTTGAATGAGCAGGGCTACTGCCAAGAGGAGATGAAGATGGTCAATGAAACCCGCAAAATTTTCCATGCCCCAGAGTTGCGGCTGACGGCTACCTGTGTTCGAGTTCCAGTGCTGCGTGCCCATTCAGAGGCGCTGAATGTGGAATTTTTTGAGCCTTTTCCGCTGCAAGAGGCGCGCGATCGCCTACAACAGGCGGCAGGAGTCCAGTTTGTTGAGGATTGGCAGCGCAACTATTTTCCCATGCCCCTAGAGGCCACAGGCAAGGATCCCGTGCTGGTGGGACGGCTGCGCCAAGATATTTCCGAACCCAATGCCCTTGAACTGTGGCTGTGTGGCGATCAAATCCGTAAGGGAGCAGCCTTGAATGCGGTGCAAATTGCCGAATCCCTGATTGCCCAAGGGTTAATTTAAGCAAAAAAGGCTGACTACGGTTGGGGATAGCCTGCCCCCAGGGGAATAGGAACAGGTTGGTATTCATCAAGTCCCTGGAAACACTGCCCCCTCCAAATAGGCCTCAAAGTGCTCCTGAAAATACAGCCAAGAAGTCATATCGGCACCCTCGCGATATTCGGTAGGGGCTTCACGGTATCGGGGCAGTCGTTCTAATTGCTCTTGCAAAAGCGAGGGTAAATCTTCAACGGTGAGGGCTTTGCAGCCTGTGGCACTATAAATGAGATAGCCGGGGCGATCGCCCATCTTCATCCAAGGCAGCCAAGGGCCAATTCGACTCCAACACAAGTGAACATCGGCAATTGTCTCCGTATCCTGCTGTAAATCAGCAGTAGCCACCGTGAGCTTAAAGAGTTCCGCCACTTGGTAGATGGGCTGGGGGCTGTAGGGCCGAAACCGTTCCTCACCCCCAAGGGGGTTGTCGTAATAGGGAAACAGATCAAACTGAAAGGTAGTGGTGTGTTCACTGACTTGAGCAGGCACCTCGCGGCGAAATAGCCCCTGCACGGGATCATTAACCACGGGAAGGACAGGCACTGTTTCTTCTGTCCAAGGGTTGTGTCAGCGATCACACACCGATTGACGCTCCGGATCAAGATAAAACGTCAACTCACGGGAGAGAAAATACCACCCCCCCTCCGGATGGGGCAAACAGCGAGCGGCACTCATGCCAACAATGTTGAATAGATGACGGTGACGCTCTTGGGGAACAAAGCTATACACGGCTCCCTGCCACGCGATAAACGTGGTCTTGCCCGTCAGATCCGCCCGTACCCGCACCCAATCGCGAGCACTCAGGCATTTTTGAACAAATTCAGCGGCGGGCATGGCTACTCCACGGGAATATTGGCAGCTTGCAATTGCACATCCTGATTGGGATAGCTAGCAAGGCGCAGGGTCAAGGTTTTTGTATTACCGAGGAGGCTTTTGGGAATAAGAATCGTGCCTTTGACCAGATCACTGCCGGCGGGCAATTCCGTCGGTAGGCCTTCGGTCAGGGCGCTCAAAAGGGTGCCTTTGTCATTTTTGATTTCGAGGAAGGTGTAGATAAACTGTACCCCTTGGCTACTGTCGTTTTTCAAGCTAACGTGCAGGGCTAAATCTTGGCCAATAGTGTCCACACGGCTAATTTCCAAGCGCACTCCCTTGTCCTCAGCCACAATGGGCAATGGCCGACTGGCTTCTGAGTCCGTTGCCGGCGGTTCATTGGAGGCGGTGGGGGCCGGCACAATCTCGCGATCGCCAGAGCTTTGGGTCATTTCGGCAATGCGAGCCTTGGTTTGGGCAATGATCTGTGCTTCGTCCAGAATGGGCGATCGCTCCCCTTGGCTTTGATCATTTGCATTCACGGCACTGCCAAGGATGGGATTCACCACCGGCTGGGATACACCGCGCAATGACTCTCGCCCCAAATGGTAGCCGATCAAAGCCGTGACAAGGGTAATGGCGGCGGTTGTACCGATCAAAACAAGGGAGGTAACAATTCCGGGATGAAGGGCACGCCGCATGGTTCTACTCCACCGAGGAGGGCTTCATCGAGGAAGAAACAGGGGGTAAGGGGGGCGGATTGTCGGGTAGCGCAAGGGTGGTATCCACATCCTCGGTATTAAGGCGCGATCGCACGCTCACAAGGAAGGTTTTAATCACCACGGCGATCGGCACTGCAATCAAGACCCCCACCAAGCCCGATGCCCGCGCCCCCGTCAGAATTGCTAAAAAGACCCACACCGGATTCAGACCCGTAAAGCTGCCAATAATACGGGGAGCCACCACATTTTCAAGAAACTGCTGAAAGAGAAACGAAAATCCCGCCACCTTGAGGGAGAGCCAAACATCCTGAAGTGCCACCAGTAAACTAATGGAAATAATTCCCACCGTGCCGCCAAAGGGCACCAAGGCCATCACGCCAATGATCACCCCAAAGAGTAAGCCATAGGGTACCTTCAAAAAGATAAAAATTGTGGTCAAGCCAATGCCCATGCACAGCCCCAGCACCAATTGACCGATAAAATAGCTCTCAAAACTACGGCGAATGGTTTCTGAGACTGTGGGGCGCAGCGTATCGGGCAACCAACTGAGCAGACCCTCCCACAGTTCGTCACCGTGCTGAAGTAAATAGAAGGTGAGAACAACAGTCAAAATGAAATTAATCAGCACATCCACCACACTGCTCACCGTGCCCAAAATTAAATTCAGCGCCTCCCGCGCTAAGCTTTGCAGTTGATCCTTGAGTTTTTCCAGCAACTGGTTGGCAAGGGCATCCACATCTACCGTGACCGGTAAATTGAGGGAATCCACCCACAGCCCAAATTCCAAGAGTCGGCGTTGGCTAGAGTTAAACCACTCTGGCAGGCGGGCAATGAGCTGCTGCGCCTGATTAAAGAGATTGGGCACCACGACCAAGGCAATGATGGCAATCAAAACCAGTGCCAGCAGAAAGACAACCACTGCCGACGGCCCCCGCGGATTGCCCTGTTCTTCCATCCAGCGCACTGGATAGTTCAGCAAAAAGGCAAATAGGGAGGCAAGAACAAGCACCGCAACCAAAGGCCCGAAGAACTTGAGAACAGTGGCAAATGCCCAAAAATTGAGCGTCAGGATAGGCCCTGCCAAGCCAATAATTAGAAACCGACTGGGAATAGAAAGGCGATTCCACCAGTGACCCGAGGCCGCAGATTGGCTCATAGCTCTAAGCACAGTTGACGAAAGTGATTACCGCGTTCTTCAAAATTTTGATATTGGTCAAAGCTGGCACAGGCAGGGGAAAAGAGTACAGTTTTGATTGGGTACTGGGTCACCAGTTCAGCAGCCGCCGCCACTGCCCGATCCAGTGTCTCTATGATCTCATAATTTGTAAAGCCGATGGCTTCTAGACGCTGCGCAAACTGCGGTGCCGCTTCACCAATTAAGAGCACCCAAGCAACTTTTTCCTGAATTAAGTTGAGCCAAGCGCGATCATCCCCCTTTTTCGCCTGCCCACCGGCAATGAGAATCACAGGGCCGGTTACAGAACGCAACCCAATTTCGGCGGCGTCATAATTGGTGGCCTTACTGTCGTTGATCCACGCCACCTGTCGCCATTGGCGAATGCGCTCTAGACGATGGGGCACACCGTTAAACCCCGCCACCGCTTTGGCAATAGTTGCCGCAGGAATCCCCGCCAGGTGTGCCGCTGCCACCGCAAGCAGAAAGTTTTGCTGATTGTGTTGACCCGGCATCTGCAAGACATGGGTGGGCAGCAGAGGCTGATCCTGAACCCACACCTGATCCCCAGCAATATAGATGCCCTGGGCAATCCCCTTGGGTAGGGCGGCCGCCCCCTGGGTAGTGATCCACCAAGCTTGTGGCCAGCGATTGACCATGTGCTGACGCAGGTAGGGATCATCCCCATTGAGGATCACCTGTTTAGCCCCGTTCATTAGGTGGGCTTTGGTTTCCACATAGGCCTCAAGGGTGCCGTGGCGTTCCAAGTGATCCGGGGTGAGGGTGGTCCAAAGGGCAAATTGGGGTTGCAGGGGGGGGCTGGACTCCAATTGATAGCTACTAATCTCGGCAATCACCCAATCAAGGGTGTGGGCGGTTAAAGCCACCTCGCAAATACTATTGCCGATGTTGCCACAGGCGGGAGCATTGTACCCCGCTGCCTGAAAGATGGCAGCAGTGAGGGCGGTGGTGGTTGTTTTGCCGTTGGTGCCCGTAATACAGACCCACGGCAGATGGCCAAGGGCCTGCCACGCAATTGCCACTTCCCCCCGCACGGGGATGCCTGCTTGGCGAGCGGCAATCAAAGCGGGCGAGTTCCAAGGCACACCGGGACTAATGACAATTTCATGGGGTATTTGCAGGCCAACATGAGCAAGGGTTTGCAGATCAAAGTCGTAGTTGAGTTGAACGGCAATGCCTTCGGCTTCGAGGAGTTGCTGCTGGGATTGTAAGGCAGGGGTTTGGCGCCTATCACTCACCTCCACTTGCCAGCCTTGACGTTTCAGTAAACGGGCGGCGGCGATGCCAGAGCGACCGAGACCAATCACATGAACAGTTGGCATAGGATAAGTGGGGTGAATCCAATCCAGCAGGTACAGACTCCGGGCAGCAGTCCCTAGGGTGGTATCCTCAAGGTCAATGGAACCGCCTAGGCGATCGCTCCCACTGCATATTCCGTCTTAGACTCTATTATTGTCACATCGGGTAGAGAATAATGCTTGGTTTACGCGCAATTTGGCTCTGCGGTCTGCTGCTGACAAGCGGTGTCGGGGTCTTGTTTTTTGATGGTAGGCCCGCGATCGCCCGCCGCCGTGAAGCGCCTAAAGTGGTGCGAGTCACCGATGTTCAATTGCAGAGCGAGAATATTGCAGGTGTCTGGTACCACCGCCTAACGGGGCGGGTGCGCAACGAAACGGCCACACCAGCACGCAATGTCCAGATCTACTACGAAATCTATGACTCACCGAGCAAACGACTCCTCGAAGCGGGATTCACCCAGTTGCGCAATCGGGTGATTGATAGCGGGGCAGAGGCGGAGTTTTTGGTCACTCCCAATGTGGGCGGACGGGTGAAAATCACCCTGGTGGAATGGCTCAGTGGCGATCGCGAGTACCGTTCGTTTCAGCAAATGCAGGAATTTTCTCAATAGCTAGAGTGACCTATTGGGGCGTCTCGCTTGGCGTAGGGGATTCAGCCGTTATTTCCTGCACCCCAAAGGCCAGTACCCAGCCTTCCAGATTCTCTTTAGTGCGAACCTTGAGCCATTCGCCATCCTCGCTGCGCTCTAGGATGGTCACCACTTCATCAAAGGCCACACCCCCTAGGGCATTGGCCTCGCGACTGGGGCGATCGCGCAACCGCAAGCCGTCTCCATAAATAACCCGCCCTTCGGGCTGCGTTGGCGGCGAGGGAGTAGGGGTCGGTTCAGGGGGAGGGCTGCTTGAATTTGGCACTGGTTCTACTGGTTCTGGGGAACTTTGTGCCTCAACATTAGGACGCGGCGGTGACCAGAGCAAGTTAAAGACGAGGGGCGTAATGAGGGCTGCGGCCACAAGGGCAATCAAGCTGAAACCCAAAAAGATTCCCAAAAGCCATTGCAGTACACGTACAACTGGTTTCATGATCTCATGATCTAACGCCCTGTGGAGGGAGACAAGACCCGTGAGGCAAACCGTGCCCGCCCGGAGGCCGCCCATTCCTGTAACTGCTGCACCTGTTCGCGAGCGGTTCGTGCCAAGGGGACAATTTCACTGGCTGCCTGGAGGAGATCTTCGGTGGTAAAGTCGCGATCTTGGCTAAAGGCAAGGTGCATGGCTTCAATGATACATTGCTCAATTTCAGCCCCAGAAAAGTCAATGGTTTCGTAGGCTAGGCGCTCTAGATCGTAGTTTTGCAGGCGATCGCGCCGCACGCGACTGAGGTGCACTTCAAAAATTGCTCGCCGCTCCTCCACATTGGGCAGCCCCACAAAAAAGATTTCATCAAAGCGCCCCTTACGCAGCAATTCTGGGGGCAACACTTGAATGTTATTCGCCGTCGCCACCACAAAAACGGCGGAGGTCTTCTCGGCCAGCCAAGTGAGAATTGTGCCGAAAACGCGGCTACTGGTACCGCCATCCCCTCGACCATCAATGCCCGCAAAGGCTTTATCCATCTCATCAATCCAGAGAACACAGGGGGCTAGGGCTTCGGCAATCTGAATCATCTCACGGGTACGCGCTTCGGATTCCCCCACCAGACCCCCAAAGAGCCGGCCCACATCCAATCGCAACAGGGGCAAGTGCCATTGGTGGGCGATCGCCTTCGCTGTCAGGGACTTCCCCGTGCCCTGAATTCCCACCAGCAGCACCCCGCGCGGATAGGGTAGCCCATAGCGCCGTGCCCGCTCAGAAAAGGCACCGCCGCGCCGCAGCAACCATTCCTTAAGATTATCCAGACCGCCAATGTCGGCAATCGTCTCTTGAGTGGGGTAAAATTCAAGGACTTGAGTTTGCCGCAGAATTTGTCGCTTCTCCTCCAAGATCAGATCCACATGGCTGTTGTCCACCACACCGTGGAGGGCAATAATCCGACCAATGACGCGGCGAATTCGCTCAAGGGTCAAGCCCTGACAGGCTCGAACTAGCTCATCGAGGACGGGTTCTGAGGGAACATTGCCAAGGCTTTGGCAGAGCTTCACGAGTTCACAACGGATTTCCTCCCGTTGCGGCAAGGGGAACTCAACCACCGTAATCACATCCCGCAGTTCTGGGGGCAACTGCACTGTCGGCGCAAGCAGAATTAGGTTTTTGGGTTGGGACTTGAGCTGCCGTGCCAGGTTGCGCAGTTTGCGGGAGACCGCCACATCCTCAATAAAGCGATGAAAATCCCGCAGCAGAACCATTGCCGCTGCTGCTGGCGGTAGTTTTTCAACAAATTCAAGGGCACTGAGGGGATTGCGCTTGGCCGCCCCCACGTCGTTGGGATTGCCCTGATACCCCTCGACAAAATCCCAAATATAGATGGGGCGCTGATTCAGGCGATCGCTAATGGCGTGCAGTGTCGCCTCAAGGCGTTCTTCCTCTGTTGTGGCCACATACAACAGGGGATAGCGTGCCCGCAGCAACAGTTCAAGGTCAGACTGAGCATTCATGGCGATGGTTCCGACCGCTCCAGAGCCGCTTGCAGTTGCGCCAAGGCCGCCCAGCGTTGATCAATGGGAGTTTCCGCAGGAGTGGGGGGATGAATACCGCCACAATTGGGATCGCAGTACTTGGGGTAGGGCAGGGCAAGGCACAGTTGCTGGTAGAGCCAGTCGGCCAGATCAAGGTGACCGTTAGCAGGCAGGGTTTCCACGAGATCATCCTCGGGCTGACTGGTTGGAGTTTCCGCCAGCCAGATCAGTTCTGTGGTCGTGCACTCAAGGCGGTGGTTATAGTACTGCAAACAGCGATCGCAACAAAGAGTAACAATTGTCTGCACATCGGCACGCAGTTCTAAGTAGGTGTGGCGGTGAGTAGCGGTTACAATTCCTTGGATGGGAGTGAGTGTTGGCAACTCAGAAAAGTCGGTATCTACCCGCCACGCATAGGTCTGGGCAGGCAGCCGCAGCAATTCTGGAATAGCCAGCCAGTGGGCAGGAGTCACGCTAGGTTCCTTGAGTCATTTGATAGATTTCTTTTAGGAAGTGGAAACACTGTTCAGCCGTCATGGAGGTGGGCAGAAAGGTTGCCGCTGGAGAGTATTTTAACCGCAGTCGCCGAACGGCATCACTGTCCATTTCGCCCAATTGCACCAGACGCATTGACCAGTTGATAAAGGTTCGCTCTTCAATTGCCTTAAATTCAATCAGTTCGGCACTGTGGTGGCGCGGATCTTTGAGGATGCGAGCATAGGTTTCACTCACCTTCTGGCGATCGCCCTCTAGGGTTTGCAAAAACATCCCATTGCCGTAGCACAGGATTCCCGTAATGCCATCGCGCACATTGTTCACCTCTGACTTGGCCATGATGTCGCGCAGGTCTGGGTAGGATAGACCATCCGTGGCATAACTAAGATAGAGCAGGCGATGTAGTCTCATAACTTTTCGGTTCCCGATCGGACACAACCAATTTTTATTATCCCATGAAAAGGAACATTGCTAAAGACGGCTAAAACACTTTTGCCGGCAAGCTCCTCAGGCTGCCGGTCTGTTGTTGCAAAGAATCGAGTTTCAGACTGTTTTTGATCTGTATCATCTATCTGTATTTTTATTTGTATTTTTGAGATTTATTCCATTGCAGACCAAAACCTTGGGTATGGTTTTGCATTGAATCAACAGATCTGGGAATGTGATTGACAATTGGATAAACAGAGCCACTCTCAACGATAGTATGCAGCATCATCCTTGCCGAGTGGTGCTTTCGTTTGGGGATCGACGAAAGGAATGGAGATAGTCATTAATTAACTCCTCAAAAAGATGGTTTTTAGGGGATTGATATAAAACTCACCTGTCTGGAATAGGCTGTACAGCCGCAGGGCATAGTAGCCCAGATAAATGCCCCCCAGCCACCACCAGCTTTGAATGCGGCTATTGAAGGAGTAAAAGGGGGGGTGTCGCAAGCGGCGGCCGGTTTTCAGTTCTAGACCCATTAAAACAGCAGCCCCTGCAAATGCCAAAAATAGGACAGGGCCAAACAGGTGCATGCGCAGGGCATTTTCAAAGTCGCCGCGGGCGATCGCCAGAAAAGAGCGGGTCAGGCCACACCCTGGACAGGGAATGCCCGTGATTGCCCGAAAGGGACAGAGTAAAAAAGGCGGCGTCCCTGTGTGATTGAACAGAACTGCCCCCACCAAAGGGGCGGTGGTCAGTCCCAAAAAGCCCCAGCGGCTCAGGCGTTCCTGCTTGGATAAAACGGCATCAGAGAAACGCAGCATCGGTTTCCTCATTTTCAGCTTTCGTCAACAATCGCTGCTCCCATTCTGCCGCAAAGGCCGCAAATCGCTCCTCTAAAATGGCTTGGCGTGCCGCCTGCGTGAAGCGAATCAGTTCTGTCACATTATGGATTGAGAGGAGGGTATAGGCCAGTAACTCCTTGGCGCGAACTAGATGACTGAGGTAGGCGCGACTAAAGTTAGCGCAAGTGTAGCAGGGACAGGTGGCATCCAGCGGCTCATAGTCGCGGCGAAAGCGGGCATTTTTTAGGTTCCAGCGTTGCCCTTGAACGATGGCACAGCCATGGCGGGCTAACCGCGTGGGAATTACACAATCAAACAGATCGACCCCGGCAGCGATCGCCCGCAACATTTCCAAGTGGGTGCCGACCCCCATCAAATAGCGGGGCTTGTGAGCCGGCAAGAGGGGAGCTGTCACCGCCACTATCTCATGCATGGCCCAGTTGGGTTCGCCCACACTGACGCCCCCAATGGCATAGCCCGGCAGGTCATAGGGCACCATGGCCTCGACACATTCTCGCCGCAGGTCGGCATAGATACCCCCTTGAACAATAGCAAAGAGGGCTTGATCAGAGCGTTGCTTGCTGGCTATACAGCGCTCTAACCAATGCAGTGTGCGTTGCGTGGCTTGAGTGACCGCCTCACGGCTAGCAGGGTAGGGGGGACACTCATCAAAGGCCATGATTACATCTGCCCCCAAAGCCTCTTGGATGGCGATCGCCTGCTCCGGCGACAATTCAATGATTTGGCCATCGTGGGGCGAACGAAAGACCACCCCCTGATCGGAAACTTGCCGCAGTTCACTGAGGCTAAAGACCTGAAAGCCCCCCGAATCCGTGAGAATAGGCCCTGACCAGCCCATAAAACGGTGCAGTCCCCCCGCTGCGGCCACAATGTCCTCCCCCGGTTGTAGATGCAAGTGGTAGGTATTGGCCAACACCATTTGCGCACCCGCCGCCTTGAGGTGCTCTGGGGTGAGAGTTTTCACATTGGCCAAAGTGCCCACGGGCATAAAACGCGGCGTTGCCACCGTGCCATGGGGCGTGTGAAACAGACCTGCCCGAGCTTGAGTGTGGGCACATTCCTGCTGGCGGATAAATTCAAACACGCTGGTGGCTCCCCAAGAGGGCGTAAAAATGTTACCAAATGCCTAGACAAACCCACAATCACTGATCTATGATTAGAGCTTGTGACCAAAAACGGATACTGAGTGGGTGCGATTGCCTCAATCCCCTTAAGTCCATGGTTCCACGGATCCAGGGGTGGCAGCGTGTTCGCAACCGCCAATCACAGCCTTGCCACCTTTATCTGCGCCTGTCCTCGATTAACGATGGATGCCCCCTGAGCGTCATCGTCTTGACCGTGTAACTGCTGGGTCAATCCACCATTCCTAACTGTAGGAATCTGCTGAGGTGGAGCCTATAAGCCGCCTCTTGCTGTTTTGTTGTGATTCGTATTTTATAAGGAACGCGATCGTGACAGTTGGTATTTTAGGGACAAAGTTGGGCATGACCCAAATCTTTGACGAGGCGGGTCGATCTGTCCCCATTACGGTGGTACAAGCGGGGCCGTGTCCGATCACACAAATTAAAACCCCCCAAACCGACGGCTACACGGCGATTCAAGTTGCCTATGGCGAAGTGCGGGAGAAAAACCTGAGCCGACCGGAGCGCGGCCACCTCAACAAATCACAAACGCCCCCCATGCGCCATCTGCGGGAGTTTCGCCTTGAGGATGCCTCTGCCTACCAATTGGGGCAGACCATTACCGTTGATATTTTTAGTCCAGGACAGCTGGTGGATGTTCGCGGCACCAGCATTGGCCGAGGTTTTGCCGGTTATCAAAAACGCCACAATTTTAAGCGCGGTCCCATGGCTCACGGCTCCAAAAACCACCGCCTGCCTGGTTCCACGGGGGCAGGAACAAATCCAGGGCGCGTCTTTCCCGGCAAGCGAATGGCAGGTCGCATGGGCAATACGGCCGTTACTATCCGCAAGTTGCAGGTGGTTCGCGTTGATCCTGAGCGCAACTTGATTCTAATTAAAGGGGCACTACCGGGCAAACCCGGAGCTTTAGTGAGTATTACCCCCGCCAAGGTGGTTGGTCGCAAGTAAGGGCTGGAGAGTAGTCATGGTTGTATGTGTAGTGAAAGACTGGCAGGGCGCCGCGAGTGGCGAAGCCACCCTTGATCTTCGGACGGCAAAACCTGAAACCGCCAGTCATATTGTGCATCGCGCCCTTGTGCGGCAGTTGGCCAATGCTCGTCAGGGAACCGTTTCCACTAAAACCCGTGCAGAGGTGCGCGGTGGCGGTCGTAAGCCTTGGCGGCAAAAGGGAACAGGGCGCGCCCGGGCCGGTTCTATTCGTTCTCCCCTTTGGCGGGGTGGCGGTGTCATCTTTGGTCCTAAGCCCCGCGACTATAGCCAAAAAATGAATCGTAAGGAGCGGCGGCTTGCCCTGCGCACAGCTCTGATGAGCCGAGTTGAAGACTTGATCGTGGTTCAGGACTTTGCCGAGCATTTGCCGCGTCCGAAAACGAAGGAGTTGGTGACGGCTCTGCAACGCTGGGGCATTGAACCAGAGCAAAAAGTGCTGCTACTGGTAGAAGATGTTGCCGAAATGGTGGCACTCTCGGCACGAAATGTGCCCACCCTGAAGCTGCTGCGTGCCGATCAGTTGAATGTTTTTGATTTACTCTATGCCGATCGCATTGTTGCTACCACAGGCGCGATCGCCAAAATCCAGGAGGTGTACGGTGACTAAAGTCCAACCCCGCGCCCTTGCGGATCTCATCAAGCGCCCCATCATCACAGAGAAGGCCACAGTTTTACTGGAAAACAACCAATACACCTTTGATGTGGATCGGCGCGCCACCAAGCCGCAAATCAAAGCCGCGATTGAGGAACTCTTCAACGTCAAGGTGACGGCAGTGAATACCTATCACCTGCCCCCAAAAGAGCGCCGCGTGGGTCGGTTTGTTGGGCAGCGTCCTCGTTACAAGCGGGCGATCGTCACCCTTGCCCCCGACAGCAAGATCGTTCTCTTCCCCGAAGTTTAACGGAGTAGATCATGGGCATTCGTGTTTACCGACCCTATACCCCCGGCGTTCGCCAGAAAACTGTTTCTGACTTTGCGGAAATTACGACCGACAAGCCTGAAAAGTCCCTGACCCGTGGTTTCAAGCGGGACAAAGGCCGCAACAATCGCGGTGTGATTACTAGTCGGCGACGGGGTGGCGGCCACAAACGTCGCTATCGAGTTATTGATTTTCGCCGCAGCAGCAAGCTCAATGTTCCTGCTAAAGTAGCAACTGTGGAGTACGATCCCAATCGCAATGCCCGCATTGCCCTACTCCACTATCGCGATGGGGAAAAACGCTACATCATCCATCCTCGGGATTTGACTCCCGGCACCGAAATTATTGCCAGTCCCGATGCCCCCATTGAGGTGGGTAATGCCCTGCCCTTGGGCAAAATTCCACTTGGGACTAGCGTTCACAATGTAGAAATTACCCCCGGTCGTGGTGCGCAAATGGTGCGTGCTGCGGGTGCCATGGCTCAAGTGGTCGCCAAAGAAGGGGATATGGTGACCCTTAAGCTTCCCTCGGGTGAAGTGCGGCTCTTCCGTAAGGAGTGCTACGCCACTATTGGCCAGGTGGGGAATGTTGAAGCAAACAACATCAGCTTGGGGAAAGCGGGTCGTAACCGCTGGAAAGGTCGTCGTCCGAAGGTGCGCGGTTCGGCGATGAACCCGGTGGATCACCCCCACGGTGGTGGGGAAGGGCGTGCCCCCATTGGTCGTCCGGGACCTGTCACTCCTTGGGGTAAACCCACCCTTGGCTACAAAACTCGCAAGAAGAAAAAACTCAGCGATGCTCTCATTGTGCGCCGTCGCAAGAAGTCTTCTAAGCGGGGTCGCGATGGTCGTCAGTTTTAGGTTTTTGTGGAGAAGTTAGGTTATGGGACGTTCGTTAAAAAAAGGCCCTTTTGTGGCAGATCATCTCCTACGCAAGATTGAAGCCCTCAATGAGCGCAATGCCAAAGAAGTGATCAAAACGTGGTCGCGTGCCTCAACGATTGTGCCGGAAATGATTGGCCATACGATTGCCGTCCACAACGGCAAGCAGCACGTGCCGGTGTACATCACTGAGCAGATGGTGGGTCACAAACTAGGGGAATTTGCTCCCACCCGCAACTTCCGCAGTCATGCTAAGGGCGATAAAAAAGCCCGCCAATGATTCTCTTGTTCACGTCTGGGATAGCCGTCTATGGTTTCTACCTCTTCTCCTACTGCCCGTGCCTGCGCCAAGTATGTCCGCATGTCACCCCACAAGGTGCGGCGGGTACTGGATCAACTGCGGGGTCGCACCTACCGCGATGCCCTCATTATGCTGCGCTTTATGCCCTATCGTGCCTGCGAGCCGATTACAAAGGTCTTGCGATCGGCGGCGGCCAATGCCACCCACAATTTAGGCTTAGATCCCGCCACCTTGGTCATTAGTCAAGCCTATGCCGATCAAGGCCCTTGCCTGAAGCGGTTCCGTCCTCGCGCCCAAGGCCGCGCTTACCAAATTCGCAAGCCCACCTGCCACATCACCATTGCTGTGGCGCCCCAAACCACCGCTGACGAATCGTAGAAGGATACCACCGTGGGACAGAAGATTCACCCAATTGGCTTTCGCCTCGGCATTACCCAAGAACATCGCTCCTGCTGGTACGCCAATAGCGATCGCTATCCAGAGCTACTGCAGGAGGATCACCGCATTCGCACGTTTATTAACAAGCAACTGGCCAACGCCGGCATTGCGGAAGTGCGCATCGAGCGCAAAGCAGATCAAATAGAGCTGCAAATTCGCACCGCCCGTCCCGGTGTGGTCGTTGGTAAAGGCGGCCAAGGGATTGAGGAACTGCGCAAGCAACTGCGGCAGATGCTCCCCAGTAATCGCACCATTAAAGTCAACGTGGTGGAAGTTAACCGCGTGGATGCTGAAGCCAGTCTCTTGGCAGAATATATTACCCAGCAACTAGAGCGGCGGGTGGCCTTCCGCCGAGTCGTGCGCCAAGCGATTCAGCGGGCACAGCGAGCGGGAGTTGAGGGCATTAAAGTCCAAGTGGCGGGTCGCCTGAATGGGGCAGAAATTGCCCGCACTGAATGGATACGGGAAGGGCGAGTCCCCCTACATACCCTGCGGGCAGACATTGACTACGCCTACCGCACAGCGCGCACCATCTACGGCATTTTAGGCGTGAAGGTGTGGCTCTTCAAAGGCGAAGTCCTGCCGGGACAAACTGAAGCAGTGACACGGGAACCCAGCCGCCGCAGTCCCCAACGCCGCCTACCCCAATTTGAAAATCGCTCTAACTAATAGGAAAGCCAGCGATGTTAAGTCCAAAGCGTACAAAATTTCGCAAACAGCAGCGGGGTCGCATGACGGGGGTTGCCAGTCGTGGCAACTCCATCCACTTTGGCGACTATGCCCTCCAAGCCCTTGAGCCCGCGTGGATCACCTCACGACAAATTGAAGCAGGCCGTCGCGCCATGACCCGCTACATCCGCCGCGGTGGCAAAATCTGGATTCGCATTTTCCCCGATAAGCCCGTGACGATGCGGCCAGCGGAAACACGGATGGGGTCAGGGAAAGGCTCACCGGAGTACTGGGTGGCGGTAGTTAAGCCCGGTCGCATTATGTATGAAATTGCCGGTGTGCCGGAGGCCATTGCCCGTGAAGCGCTGCGTCTTGCCGCCTACAAAATGCCGATCAAGACCCGTTTTCTGATGCGCAATCAAGAAGAGGAACAACAGGAGGGTTAAAGATGGCACTGACGAAAATGAAAGATCTACGAAAACTCAGTGATCAAGAGGTGAGCGATCGCATTGCTGCGATTAAGAAAGAACTCTTTGAGCTGCGCTTCAAAAAAGCTACCCGCCAAGCGGTCAAGCCCCATCAATTTAAGCATCTGCGCCATGAGTTGGCACAGCTTTTAACCCTTGAGAATGAACGTCGCCGCAGTGGAGGCCAAAGCTAATGGCAGTAAAAGAACGTGTTGGCATTGTTGTCAGCGACAAAATGCAAAAAACCGTCGTCGTTGCCGTCGAAAACCGCGCCCCCCATCCTAAGTACGGCAAAATTGTCGTCAAAACCCGCCGCTACAAAGCCCATGATGAAAACAACGAAGCTAAAGTGGGCGATCGCGTGCGCATTCGGGAAACCCGTCCCCTGAGTCGCACCAAGCGTTGGGTCATTGCCGAGATTCTCAGTCGTCGCACTGCCTAAGGAGAGCCAGCATGATTCAACAGGAAACCTATCTCAACGTTGCCGATAATAGCGGCGCTAAAAAGCTCCTCTGTATTCGCGTCCTCGGCGGCAGCAACCGTCGCTACGGCAGTGTTGGCGATGTGATCATTGCCACTGTCAAAGACGCCATCCCGAATATGGCAGTGAAAAAATCCGACGTGGTTCGCGCTGTGATTGTGCGCACCCGCAAAACCATTCGCCGCGAAAGTGGCATGAGCATTCGCTTTGACGACAATGCTGCTGTCTTGATTAACCAAGATGGCAACCCTCGCGGCACCCGTGTCTTTGGTCCGGTGGCGCGGGAACTGCGGGATAAAAACTTCACGAAAATTGTTTCATTGGCACCGGAGGTACTCTAATGGCGGCCAAGAAAGCAAACAAAAAGCCTGTGCGCTATCGTATGCACGTGAAAAAAGGGGACATAGTCCAAGTTATTGCTGGCAGGGACAAAGCTAAAGTGGGTGAAGTCCTTGCTGTTTTCCCCAAGACCAGTCAAGTGATTGTCAAAGGGGTGAACCTGAAAACCAAACACGTCAAGCCCCGCCAAGAGGGAGAATCCGGGCAAATTATCACCAAAGAGGCACCGATCTACAGTTGCAAGGTGATGCTCTACTCCACCAAGCACAACGTTGCCAGCCGCATCTGCTATACCTACACCGAAGATGGCCGTAAGGTACGGATGCTTAAAAAAACCGGTGAAATTATTGACTAGGTCTAACATATTTCCCCCTCTCTGACCCAGCCCAGAGAACGTCCCTAGGAGAAGCCCTATGCCCCAACGCCTCAAAGATCACTATAACAAGACCGTTGTGCCTCAGCTCATGCAGCAATTCCAGTACAAAAACATTCACCAAGTGCCCAAGATTGTCAAAATAACTGTCAACCGCGGTCTTGGTGAAGCAGCACAAAATGCCAAAGCCCTTGAAGCCACACTGGCAGAAATTGCCATGATTACAGGCCAAAAGCCCGTAGTCACCCGTGCCAAGAAGGCGATCGCCGGCTTCAAGATTCGCAAAGGCATGCCCGTAGGGGTGGCGGTGACGCTGCGCTCCGAGCGCATGTATGCCTTTTTGGATCGGTTGATTAACTTGGCACTGCCACGAATTCGTGATTTTCGCGGTGTCAACCCCAAAAGCTTTGATGGGCGGGGCAACTACACCCTAGGCTTGCGCGAGCAACTGATTTTCCCCGAAGTCAACTACGACGACATTGATCAAATTCGCGGCATGGATGTCTCAATCATCACCACTGCCAATACTGATGAAGAGGGACGCGCCCTGCTCAAAGCAATGGGCATGCCGTTCCGTGAGAACTAACGCCGCAGGCAGATTTTTAAGGAGCAACTATGGCAGTAAATGACACGATTGGCGATATGCTAACTCGCATCCGCAACGCAAACCTTGCGCGGCATCAAACCACTACAGTTCCGGCCACGCGCATGACCCGCAGTATTGCGCAGGTACTGAAAGCGGAAGGGTTTATTCGCGATTTTGAAGAGCAAGGGGACGGCGTTAAACGGCAGCTTGTGGTTTCCCTCAAATATCGCGGCAAGCAGCGCCAGCCGGTTATTACTGCGCTCAAGCGGGTGAGCAAACCCGGTCTGCGCGTCTATGCCAATTCCCGTGAGTTGCCCAGGGTGCTCGGTGGCATCGGCATTGCCATTATCTCCACCTCCAGCGGCATTATGACCGATCGCGAGGCACGGAAGCAGGGCATTGGCGGCGAAGTACTCTGTTACGTTTGGTAAGCTCGGAGGAAGTCCCACATGTCTCGTATCGGCAAGCGTCCCATCCCTCTGCCCAAAAATGTCACCCTCACCCTAGAGGGGCAGCAGGTCACAGTCAAAGGCCCCAAGGGTCAACTTAGCCGCGTTTTTCCGCCCGAGGTAAGTGTTGCCCAAGAAGGGGAAACCATTGTGGTTAAACGCCGCGATGACTCTCGCCCGGCCAAAGAACGCCATGGCCTCTGCCGCACACTCTTGGCCAACATGGTGGAAGGCGTCTCCCAAGGATTTACAAAAAAGCTGGAGATTCAAGGAGTTGGTTACCGTGCCCAACTCCAAGGTAAAACCCTTGTTCTGAACATGGGCTATAGCCACCCCGTTGAGATTGTGCCACCCGAGGGCATTACCCTAGAAATTGAGGACAACCAAGGTAAAAAAGTACAGCAAGGCACGATTATCCTTGTGAGTGGTATTGATAAAGAACTGGTGGGCAACACCACTGCCCGTATTCGCGCCGTACATCCCCCTGAACCCTACAAGGGCAAGGGTATTCGCTATATAGGTGAATTTGTGCGTCGTAAAGTTGGTAAGACAGGGAAGAAATAGATGAAGAAAACTCGTACTGCGGCTCGCCAAAGTCGGCATCAGCGCATTCGCCGCAAAGTCAAAGGTACCAGCGATCGCCCCCGCCTCGCTGTGTTTCGTTCCCATCAGCACATCTATGCCCAAGTGATTGATGATACTCGCCACCACACCCTCGTGGCTGCTTCCAGTCTTGAGCCAGAACTGCGGCAGAAACTGGGGGATGGCAGCACCTGTGCCGCCTCCATCGAAGTGGGGCGACTCATTGCAGAGCGTGCCAAAGCTGCTGGTATTGAGCGCGTTGTCTTTGATCGCGGTGGCAATCTCTACCATGGTCGTATTAAGGCCTTGGCGGATGCTGCCCGTGAAGCTGGACTAGACTTTTAGAGGATGAACCGATGGCAAATCGTCGTAAAAACCCCCGCAAAGTTGAAAAAGAGACCGACTGGCAAGAGCGGGTCGTGCAGATCCGCCGCGTCTCCAAAGTGGTCAAAGGTGGTAAGAAACTCAGCTTCCGCGCCATTGTTGTCGTTGGCAACGAGCGTGGCCAAGTGGGTGTGGGTGTCGGCAAAGCTGCCGATGTCATTAGTGCCGTGCGCAAAGGGGTGGCCGATGGCAAAAAGCACCTTATTGACGTGCCAATCACCAAATCCAACTCAATTCCCCACCCCACGTTTGGCGAAGGGGGCGCTGCCCGCGTTATGATTCGCCCCGCTGCCCCAGGAACTGGGGTAATTGCGGGTGGCTCCGTGCGCACTGTTCTGGAACTGGCAGGGGTACGCAATGTACTCGCCAAACAACTAGGCTCTAGCAATCCCCTCAATAATGCCCGCGCTGCCCTCGAAGCCCTTGCGGCGTTGCGCACCTTCCAGGAAGTTGCTGAAGAGCGGGAAATTCCCATCGAAAATCTCTATAGCAAATAGTTAGGAGTTGTCCATGCGGTTTCAGGATCTGCACCCCCAAGCGGGATCAAGACGGCGCAAACGGCGGATTGGTCGGGGTATTGCCGCAGGTCAAGGAGCAAGCGGTGGCTTTGGGATGCGGGGACAAAAATCCCGGTCCGGTCGCTCCACCCGTCCCGGCTTTGAAGGCGGTCAAAACCCCCTCTATCGTCGTCTTCCCAAACTTAAGCACTTTCCCCTCGTCAACCGGAAGGTTTACACTACGATCAACGTGGGTCGTCTCAATACCCTACCCGCCAATAGTGTCGTGACGGCTGAGTCTCTCCTTGAGGCGGGTATTCTCACCACCGCTAAATATCCCCTCAAGGTGTTGGGGGATGGTGAGCTAAACGTCAAGCTAGAGGTTCATGCCGCTGCCTTTAGTGGCAGTGCCCGCAGCAAGATTGAAGCTGCCGGTGGGGTATGTGTAGAGACCTCCGTTGCTGCCGACAGTAAATAGAGGAACCCCCATATGATTGTGAATCGCGGCAAGGCACCCACTGCCCAAGAAACATTTATGCAGATGGCTCAAGCAGCTGGTCTGCGGGGGCGACTCCTGATTACCATTGGGCTACTGATCTTGGTACGGCTTGGGATTTATTTGCCCATTCCGGGGATTGATCGCGCTGTTTTTGCCCAGACCGTTCAAGATAATGCCGTGATTCGCTTTCTCGACATCTTTTCAGGCGGTGGACTCTCTGCCCTTGGGATTTTTGCCCTCGGCATCTTACCCTACATCAACGCCTCCATCATCATGCAATTGCTGACTGCCGCTTTGCCCTCCTTGGAGCGGCTGCAAAAGGATGAAGGGGAGGCCGGCCGCCGCAAAATTTCCCAGATTACTCGCTACGTCGCTGTAGGCTGGGCAGTTCTGCAAAGTTTTGGCATTGCCATTTTTGTCAGTTCGATTCCCGGTGCGGCTTTGCATCCCGGCGCGTGGTTTGTGGCTGAGATTATCCTTGGCCTGACCGCTGGCTCAACCGTGGTAATGTGGATTTCCGAGTTGATTACTGAGCGGGGCGTGGGTAACGGGGCTTCGCTTTTGATCTTTTTGAGCATTGTTGCCTATTTACCTTCCTCGGTGGGTCAGACAATTGCCCTTGCAGAGAGCGGCGGCAACATTGGCGGCATCGTTATTCTTGTGGCTGTCTTTTTAGCCATGATTGTCGGTATTGTCTTTGTTCAGGAGGGTACCCGTCGCATTCCCATCATCTCTGCACGTCGCCAAGTGGGGCGCAAACTCTACCGCGAACAAACCAGTTACTTGCCCCTGCGCCTAAACCAAGGGGGGGTAATGCCGATTATTTTTGCTTCTGCGGTATTGATTCTGCCTTCCACCTTGGCGCAGTTTACCCGCAATGAACTGGTGGCACGACTGGCGAGCTATGTTTCCCCTGCAGGGCCGACACCGTGGCTATACGTAATTTTCTATTTGCTCCTGATTCTGTTCTTTAGCTACTTTTACTCCTCCTTGGTGGTCAACCCCGTGGACATGTCCCAAAACTTGAAAAAAATGGGCGCCAGTATTCCGGGAATCCGACCGGGGAAAGCGACTTCGGATTACCTAGAGCGGGTTCTCAACCGCTTGACGTTCCTAGGGGCAATCTTTTTAGGACTAGTGGCAATTATTCCTACAGCCGTCGAGAGTGCAACCAAAGTGACCACGTTCCAAGGGTTAGGAGCAACCTCCCTACTGATCCTGGTGGGGGTGGCCATTGACACCTCAAAACAGATTCAAACCTATGTGATTTCACAACGCTATGAGGGGATGGTGAAGCAGTAATGCGCTTAGTTTTGTTTGGTGGCCCTGGCTCGGGCAAAGGGACACAGGCAGCAATTCTAACCACACTCTTTGGAATTCCCCATATTTCCACAGGGGATATCCTACGGGCGGAGCGGGCTGCGGGCACGCCCCTCGGTCAGCAGGCTCAAAGCTACATGGATCGCGGTGAACTGGTACCCGATCAGGTGATTGTGGAGATGGTGGCCAATCGCTTGCAACAGCCGGACACCGCTCCAGGCTGGCTCTTGGATGGTTTTCCCCGCAATGGGGCACAGGCGGCGGTCTTTGAGGAGATGCTCAAAAGTATTCACCAAGACTATGATTACTTGCTCTTCTTGGATGTGCCGGCTGCGATTCTGCAGGAACGCGCCCTTAATCGCGCCAAGCAAGCTGCCAATGGTCAGCAGCGCTCCGATGATACCCCGGAAACCATTCTCAAGCGGGTACAGGTCTATGAGCAGGAAACACTACCGATGATTCGGCAGTACATGAGTCATCCCAAGTTTGTGCACATTGATGGAACGCGTACGATCGAAGAGGTGACTGCTGCTATTCAAGCACGTATTGGGGAGGTGAACCGTGTCTAAACAGGATGCCATTGAAATTGAAGGAACAGTGACGGAGTCATTGCCTAACGCGATGTTTCGGGTGGACTTGGACAATGGCTTTAATGTCCTTGCCCACATTTCCGGTAAGATTCGCCGCAACTACATCAAAATTTTGCCGGGCGATCGCGTGAAGGTGGAATTGACCCCCTATGACCTGACAAAGGGGCGGATTACCTATCGCCTGCGCAAAAAGTAGTTTGATCTTTGCTAGCTACTCTGGTAAGATATAAAATTTGCGACTACATGAGCAACTGATATGAAAGTAAGAGCATCGGTACGGCGTATTTGTGAAAAATGCCGCGTCATTCGGCGACGTGGTCGGGTTATGGTGATCTGCACCAATCCGAAGCACAAGCAGCGCCAAGGGTAACCCACTGTTGTTGCATACATAGGAACTAGATTCATGGCTCGTATTGCTGGTGTTGATCTACCCCGCGACAAACGCATTGAAATTGCCCTCACCTACATCTATGGCATCGGTTTGACCCGCTCCAAAGAAATTTTGGCAAAGACGGGTGTGAATCCAGATACACGTACCCGCGATTTAACCGATGCTGATATTGCGGCACTGCGGGCGGCCGTTGAGGAGTACCAAGTGGAAGGGGATCTGCGCCGCCTCGAGGCCATGAATATCAAGCGGCTCATGGACATTGGCTGCTATCGCGGGCGTCGGCATCGTCTTGGATTGCCGGTTCGCGGTCAGCGCACCCGTACCAATGCTCGCACCCGTCGCGGTGCTCGCCGCACTGTAGCTGGCAAGAAAAAACCTGCTGCTAAGAAATAAGCTTTTCCGCTCCTGCTACCTGATTCACGGTTTGGATAGATTATGGCACCCTCTGCAAAACGCTCTGGCCCCCGTAAGCAAAAGCGCAATGTCCCCAGTGGCGTTGCCCACATTCAGTCCACATTTAATAACACGATTGTCTCAATTACCGACCCCAATGGTGAGGTGATTGCTTGGGCCTCCGCCGGCTCCAGCGGTTTCAAGGGTGCCAAAAAAGGCACCCCCTTTGCAGCTCAGACTGCTGCTGATAACGCAGCTCGCCGAGCCATTGATCAGGGAATGCGGCAAATAGAGGTGATGGTGAGTGGTCCTGGCGCCGGTCGGGAGACAGCAATTCGCGCCCTGCAGGCAGCCGGTCTAGAAATTACTCTTATTCGGGATGTGACCCCTATTCCCCACAATGGTTGTCGTCCCCCCAAACGGCGGCGGGTTTAGGTTAATTTGGATCCCTTGGGAGCACAGCTATGGCATACCAAATTGAATGTCTAGAAACACAGGTTGAGGAAGATCAGGGGCAGTACGGTAAATTTGCGCTGTATCCCCTTACCCCCGGTCAAGGGATTACGGTGGGAAATGCCCTGCGGCGGGTTCTCCTTTCCAACTTACCCGGTAGTGCCGTGACAGCGGTGCGGATTGCGGGGGTAAATCATGAATTTTCGACGATTCCCGGTGTGCGCGAAGATGTCATGGACATCTTGCTGCAGATGAAGCAGTTGGTGATTCGCAGCTACACCTCAGAACCCCAAATGGGTCGCCTTTTTGCCCAAGCCCCTGAGAATGAACCATTGACCGTTACTGCGGGCATGGTGCAACTGGGCGCTGAAATGGAGGTGGTCAACCCAAATCACTATATTGCCACGCTGATGCCGGGGGCAACCTTGGAGATGGAATTCAAGATTGAACAGGGTCGTGGCTATCGCTCAGTGGAACGGGTACGGGACGATCGCCTCGCCTTGGATTATCTCCAGTTGGACGCGGTCTTTATGCCCGTGCGACGGGTAAACTATACCGTTGATTCGATACGCGGTAGCGGTGCAGAGGGCGATCGCCAGCTCCAAGACTACCTAAAGCTGGAAATTTGGACAAATGGCAGCTTGACTCCCCAAGATGCCCTCAATCAGGCGGCAACGATTCTTGTGGATCTCTTTAGCCCCTTGAAGGAAGTGCCCCTGCACACCTCCGAGACCACCCCCGCCGATGAGCATGATGAAACAGGACAAATCCCCATTGAGCAGCTCAATTTGTCGGTGCGTGCCTACAACTGTCTCAAGCGCGCGCAAGTGAATACAGTGGCTGATCTCCTTGAGTATTCCCAAGAAGAACTACTGGAGATCAAAAACTTTGGTCAAAAGTCTGCCGAGGAAGTGATCGAGGCACTGCAAAAACACTTGGGAATTACCCTACCGCCCCAAAAAGCTGCCCGTAACTAGAGAGATTGAATGAGGTTTGTCTATGCGTCACCAACGTCGGGTTCCCAAATTAGGACTGCCAGCGGATCAACGAAAGGCACTGCTGCGGGCATTGACCACTGAACTGATTCGCCACGGCCGCATTACCACCACCAAAGCGCGGGCAAAGGCTGTACGTGCAGAGGCAGAGCGGATGATCACCTTGGCAAAGGATGGCTCTTTAGCGGCACGGCGGCGTGCCCTTGGCTATCTCTACGATAAGCAACTGGTGCATGCTCTGTTTGCCCAAGCCCCAGAGCGCTATGGCGATCGCAACGGTGGATATACGCGCATTCTCCGCAGTGTGCGGCGGCGGGGCGACAATGCCGAATTGGCGGTCATTGAACTGGTGTAGCAGGTCATGAGGACGGCGATCGCACCTCCGCAGCGCGGCCAACGCTTGGCACTGCTCATTCAGTACCAAGGCACCTATTTCCACGGCTGGCAACGGCAGGTGGGACAACGTACGGTGCAGGAGGTGATTGAGCAGGCGATCGCTAGCGTTGTCAAGCATCCCGTCTCTGTGGTTGCAGCAGGTCGCACCGACACAGGGGTGCATGCCGCGGGTCAAGTGGCACACGTCACGGTCAACTCACCCATTCCCGTGCATCGTTGGCCGGGTATTCTCAACGCGCGCTTGCCCGCCGATGTGGTTATTCGTGCAGCAGCAGCGGTGCCCGGTCACTGGCATGCTCGCTTTTCAGCGCTGTGGCGGCGCTATCGCTACACCCTCTATACCGATCCCTGCCCCAATATCTTTCTGCGCCCTTGGACATGGCATTACTACTATGATTCCTTGGATGTGGAAAAGATGGCAGCAGTGCTTCAGCCATTGTTGGGGCGGCATCATCTGAGTGCCTTTCACCGCTCTGGCTCGAATCGTGCCCATTCTTGGGTAGAGATACAGGAGGTGAGCTGCCGACGACGCGGTGCCCTTGTGGAAATTGAAGTCCAAGCATCGGGGTTTCTCTACGGCATGATGCGCCTGCTGGTGGGGCTGTTGGTGCAGGTGGGACGCGGCCAGCGATCGCCCGCCAGTTTTACGGAAATTTGGCAGCAGGAGCAACGCCACCTCGTTAAGTATGCTGCCCCCCCTACGGGTCTTTGTCTATTAGGGGTGGGTTACCCTGAGTCCCCTTTCCCCCTTACCCTGTGCACCGAGGCGATGCCCCAGTTTGTTACCCCTGAATTGTCCATTGCATAGAACCATGGAGTTTGTGATGACCAATACCATGAAGACACCCCTGCCCGCCGTGGATGACCTTGCTCCCCAGTGGTACGTTATTGATGCTGCTAACCAACGGCTGGGTCGGCTAGCCGCAGAAATTGCCCGCATACTTAGGGGCAAAAATAAAGCTATTTACACCCCCCACATGGATACTGGTGACTTTGTGATTGTCATCAATGCCGAGAAAGTTACCGTCACCGGCAAAAAACGCTCCAAAAAGCTCTACCGTCGTCACTCGGGACGCCCCGGCGGTATGAAAATTGAAACCTTTGATCAACTGCAAGCCCGTATTCCAGAGCGGATTATTGAGCACGCTGTCAAAGGGATGCTGCCGAAAAATTCCCTTGGCCGCAAACTCTTTACCAAGCTGAAAGTTTATGCTGGGCCTGAGCATCCCCACCAAGCCCAAAAACCCCAGCCTTTAACCATTAATACAATTCCGGGAGCCTAACGATGCAGATTGCTGATCAGTCCAAACGAGTCGTTTACTTGGGAACCGGTCGCCGTAAGTCGGCGGTGGCACGGGTACGCCTGATCCCCGGCAGCGGTCAACTGTTGATTAATGGCCGCAATGGGGCGGACTACCTGCAAAACAATCCCGCCTATCTCAACTTGGTGAAAGCCCCCCTGGAAACCCTTGGCCTTGAAAGTAGCTACGATATCTATGTCAATGCTAGGGGAGGTGGTCTCACAGGGCAAGCAGATGCCATTCGTTTGGGGATTGCCCGCGCCCTGTGTCAACTGGATATCGAAAACCGTAAGCCTTTGAAAACGGAAGGCTATCTCACCCGCGATCCCCGTGCCAAGGAGCGGCGTAAATACGGTTTGCGCAAAGCTCGCAAAGCCCCCCAATACTCAAAACGCTAAAACTTTTGTCCTATCCTTTTCGTTTGTGGTGAGCCTCCTATGCCAAAACCAAATATTCATCCCCAGTGGTATCCCGAAGCCAAAGTCTATTGCGATGGTGAAGTGGTCATGACGGTTGGTTCCACGAAACCGGAGCTGCATGTGGACATCTGGTCAGGCAACCACCCCTTCTTCACAGGCACCCAGAAAATTGTTGATGCCGAAGGGCGAGTGGAACGTTTCCGCCGTAAATATAGTGGTGCCAAGCCCCAGCAAACCCCCAAAGGGAAAAAAGCCGCTGCTAAGCCTGCGCCTAAAACCAACAAAAAGGGCTAATCGCTCCTCATGTCCCCCTTTTTTCAGCCCGCCGAGTGGCTGCCCCACCGCGCCTGTTGGTTGGCTTTCCCCAGTCATGAAGATTTGTGGGGTGACCTACTACCGCAGGTGCGTTTGGAGTTTGCCGCCCTATGTCGGGCGATCGCTGATCCCGATCCCCTGACGGGCCACTGCCGCGGGGAACAATTGAAAATTTTGGTGCTGGATGAAGCAGGGGAAGCTACTGCCCGCGCCTACCTAGGGGGTCTCAATGCCCAGTTTTATGAACTCTCCTTTGGTGACATTTGGCTGCGGGATACGGCTCCTGTGGGCTTAATCAATGCAGCGGGGGAGCGTTGCCTCCTCTGTTTGCCTTTTAATGGTTGGGGGAAAAAGTACCTCTTCCCCGGCGACAGCGACTTAGCGATGCGCCTAGCCATGCTCATGGGTGTGCCCTACAGGACGGTGTCCCTAGTATTAGAGGGGGGAGCCATCGAAGTAGATGGTGAAGGAACCTGCCTTACCACTCGTCAGTGCCTCCTCAACCCTAACCGCAACCCCTCTTTAGACGCTGCGGAGGTGGAAGCCCGCCTCAAGCCAGCCCTTGGTGTGAGCAAAATCCTCTGGATTGACTCCTGTGGCCTTGTGAATGACCACACGGATGGACACATTGATACGCTCGTGCGTTTTGTAGCCCCCGCAACGGTGGTCTGTATGTTGCCCGAAAGTCCTGAGGATCCCAACCATGCGACCTTGGTGACCATTTACGAACAGTTGCAAACCCTGACGGATGCCAGAGGCCGCTCCCTAACGGTGATCCCGGTGCCCTCACCGGGGCGGATCCCTAGCCGCGGAGGAGGGATTTTGCCGGCGAGCTATCTAAACTTTTACATTGCCAATACCACGGTGGTTGTCCCCACCTATGGTGTCGAAGCCGATGCCAAAGCCGTTGCAGCGATCGCTAAGCTCTTTCCCAGTCGCAGAACCGTTGGCCTTCCCGCCCGCACGATTTTGGAGGGAGGAGGCGCCTTCCATTGCATTACCCAGCAGGAATTATGAGAACACTGACTGTTGCTGCCATTCAAGCTCAACTGACCGATGATGTTGAGACCAATATTTTGCACCTCAGCGATTTGGTACGGCAGGCGCATCAGCAGGGAGCGCAGGTCATTGTCCTGCCGGAGCTATTTGAAGGGCACTATTTTTGTAAGGAAGAGCGGGAGACTCACTTTCAGCGGGCACACCCCCTAAAAAACCACCCAACAATTGCCCACTTTGAAGCCTTGGCGCGGGAACTGGAGGTGGTCATTCCCGTCTCCTTTTTTGAAAAGGCGGGCACCGTCTATTACAACAGTGTGGCGATGATTGATGCGGGGGGAGTTAATCTCGGTGTCTATCGCAAAAGTCATATTCCCGATGGCCCCGGCTATGAGGAAAAGTTTTACTTCCGACCGGGAAATACAGGCTTTCGGGTCTGGCGCACCCGCTATGGCAAAATTGGCGTCGGCATCTGTTGGGATCAGTGGTTCCCGGAGGCAGCACGGGTGATGACCCTCATGGGAGCAGAGGTGCTGGTGTATCCCACCGCCATTGGCAGTGAACCTCAGGATCCAACGCTAGATACCAAGGATCCGTGGCAACGGGTCATGATTGGCCATGCCGTGGCCAATGTGATTCCCGTAGTGGCGGCAAATCGCGTTGGGGATGAGGGGGGGCAAGTATTTTATGGCAGCTCGTTTATTGCCAATCCGAGGGGAGATCTGGTGGCCGAGGCCGATCGCTGCCAAGAAGCGGTTCTAGTTCACAAATTCGATCTAGAGGAAATTGAGCGCCTGCGGGCCGCCTATGGCTTCTTCCGCGATCGCCGACCCGGACTCTACAAAGCCCTGTTGACTGCCGATGGTGTTATCTAATTGCCGTGGGTTGGTTGGTATGAAAGTGCAAGTGCGGATGAACCTGTAGCCGGTGTGGATGATGATGATCATGTTCGCTGTCGTGATCATGGGGATGACTATGCCAAAAACCGGTGGGGAGATGCTGCAATTGCCACGGTTGGCTCAAAACGGCAAAGGCGATGAAAAGCACTAGACCACTGAGACCTGCATAGAAAAAGTGTTGGGCGGGAAATTGACTGCCAAACCATCCCGCTAGGGGATAGGCCAAGACCCACCAAAGATGACTCCAAGCAAACTGGGCACCGTAAACGTGCCCCTGCAAATCCACGGCCACTCGCTCAGCAATCATTGTCTGCATGGGTACATTGACCAGGGTTTTACCCATACCAGCGATCCCCCACAGCAGAGCAAGGCTAGGAACATTGGCACCATCGGCAGTCAGGAGCGGCAGCACCGTCAGTATCCCTCCCAGACCCATCGCCACCACTGCACTGAGCCTGCGACAGAAATAACCCCAAATAACCGCAGCCAGAGTAGCACCCAGACCAAATGCCGCCATGATCGAGCCGTAGGCCTGACTTCCTGCCTGTAGCGTACCCTGAACAGAGCCAACAGTATTCACCAAAATTTCAGCGCCGGCGATCGCCGCCACCAATTGCAGCAGCAACCCATAGCGAATCGCTGCATCCCACCAAAGGCACTGACTGCCGACGCTAAGCTCCTCAAGAAATCCTCTATGGGGGGAGACCACTCCTTCTCTAGGGACAAGCAAAGCCGTGGGCAGCCCAGCAATTAATCCCGCTGCTCCCAAAAACGTCAAGGCATCCAAGAAGAACACTGAACGAGTGTTAAACAGTGCCGCAACACTGCCCGCAAGGGCTGGGCCTAAAACACTTAGGAGCTGATATGTGGCATTCGAGAGGGCGATCGCTGCTGGGCACTCCTCAGCAGTTGTGATTAGAGGTAATGTGGCCGTGTAGGTTGGGGTAAAGAGGGCGTGAAATCCGCTGAGCAGGGCTACCAGCAGATACAATTGCCAGCTATCACTGACAAATGGAAACAATGAGACCAAAACCATACGCACAAGATGGGTTGTCACCATCAACCCCTTGCGATCCAACTGATCTGCTAAGACACCGGCAATAGGAGCCAATAGCACAAAGAGGGTGACCCGCAGGGTTAAGGCGGTTGAGAGCCATAGTGCCGAATTCTCGCCTGCCAACTCAAAAGCAAGGAGTCCTAGGCCGAGCCACGTGAATGCATCCCCAATTAGGTTGATCGTTTGCGCCGCATAAAGATGGGCAAAGGCTCGATTCCCTAGGCACCGCAATAGAGGAGAAAGAGGCAAAGTCACGATTGGCTTTGGCATTGGTCATGCAAGCCATTTTACACCTCGACAAATTTGGGGGGATAGTATCGGCGGGAGCAGTTTGCGTACCTTAGGGCCTGTGAATCATGCCCCTACACCCCTTGAAATCTCTAGTCCCATTCCCGCCCGTCAGTTCGTTCCTGTCGGCATCTATAGGGATGCAATGATGGTTATCCTAAAGTACTAAGAAACTGTAAAGCGATTGGTTTCCTCGCGAATTTGCTCAAAGGAAATCTCTTGAGCCGTACCCGCAAAGGGATGATCTGGGGTTAGAAAGAGAAGACAGTGACATTCCCGCCGTTCGCGCATGGGCACACAGGGGCAGTTCCAGTAGGCGGCCGCAACTTCTGCTTCTTTGTCTTCATAGTGGCGGCAGGGACACAGGGGAGAGCCGTAATCGTCCTTATGCTTGGCTAATCCCTCTAACACCACGGCAGTTGTCCCCAAATCGGAGCAAAAATAGGTTCCCGTGCGCTTGGCGTAGGTTTCCGCAAACTTGCGCATGGCTTCAAGGTTTTTGTCGGAGGCCTGTTGCGGTTTATAGGGGCTACTCATGGCAAAATTTGCGATATAAAGCTTCTTTCAGTTTAGCGGAAGGCATCGCGGGATTCGCGGTGATTCGATTGAAAAATCCAGGGTGCTGGAGTTGAACCAGCCTATGGCGAATTATGAGTTCGCTGCCTCATCCGCTCGGCCAACCCTGGGCTGAGAGGTAACGTGTTGTTCTATTTTCACTATAGTGCCGCTGGCACCTAGACTTGCCCCTGAGTTGAGCTTGCTAGGCTGAAATATAGAATACTCTATCGCCAGCTCGGATGAAACCAATCTATTTGGACGGGATGACCACCACGCCTGTTGATCCTCAAGTGCTGGCAGCCATGCTGCCCTATTTTAGCGATCGCCCCGGCAATGCCAGTAATCGTGCCCATGCCTACGGCTGGGAGGCGGCAGCAGCTATTGATCAAGCGCGCGAAACCATTGCCGCAGCCATCCATGCCCATCCTGAAGAAATCGTTTTTACCAGCGGTGCCACCGAAGCAGACAACTTGGCGATTAAGGGAGTGGCGGAAGCCTACTACAGTCGGGGTCGCCATGTGATTACCGTGCAGACCGAGCACAATGCGGTCTTAGCCCCCTGCCGCTACTTGGAGTCCCTTGGCTTTCGCATCACCTATCTGGGGGTCAATGAGAAAGGGTTCATTGATCTTGGTGAGTTAGAACAAGCCTTTACCAAGGAGACCATCTTGGTGTCGGTGATGGCCGCCAATAATGAGATTGGGGTGCTCCAGCCCTTGGCGGAGATTGGGCACCGCTGTCGCGAGCGCGGGGTGCTCTTCCATACCGATGCCGCTCAGGCTTTGGGGAAAATTCCCTTGGATGTGCAAGCACTCCAAGTGGATCTCATGTCCCTCACTGCCCACAAACTCTATGGCCCTAAGGGGATTGGTGCTCTGTACGTGCGGCGCGATCGCCCCCGCGTCCAATTAGCCCCTCAGCTCCACGGTGGCGGTCAAGAACAGGGCTGGCGATCGGGCACCTTGGCCACTCCCCTGATTGTCGGCTTTGGCACGGCGGTACAACTGGCTCAGGAACGTCAAGGCACCGATATTCCCCATCTATGGCGTCTTAAAGAACGGCTGTGGCAGGGGCTGGCCTCCCTTGGGGAGATTTATCTCAATGGGGATTGGCAGCAGAGTTTGCCCAACTGTCTCAATGTCAGTATTGGTGGGGTTGAGGGTAATACCCTCCTGCGCTCTATTTATCCCCACGTTGCCCTCTCAACGGGGGCTGCCTGTAGTAGCGAAAAACCAACTCCTTCCCATGTCCTCCTCGCCCTAGGGCGATCGCCCGCCCTTGCCCGTGCCTCACTGCGCTTTGGCCTATTGCGTACCACTACAGAGACAGAGATTGATTTTGCCCTGCAGCAGATTCGCAATAGCATTCAGGAACTCCGCCAGCCGCGATAAATGGCCTTGTTACATGTTGTTAACAGTTATAGTTTCTTGACATAAATTTACAATGTCCTCAAATGTCCATAATGTCATGACTTTCGTGATCTAAATCACATCTAAAAGTGCTTCTCCGTAGAATTACGCATGATCCCCCAGTTGCAGAGTGCATAGAATAATAACGTATGGTAAACCAGCCCTTCATGAATAGTTATCTCCCCTGTTGATCCCCCACAAAATTTGCCCACGGGTGGAAGTGAACAGAGGGAAACTTGGCTGTGAAAAGTGCCGATAAAAACTGGGGGAACACAACATGAGAAAGTTATTACCTGTTACTGCCTACACCATTCGCCGTCTGCTGCGGCAATACCAGGGGCAGCTCAAATCTGTGGCGGTGGAGGGGGCTTGTTTAGTGGCTGATCCCGAGGCAGACTTGAACGCAGTTCTTGAAAGTCTCTATCTAGATGAAGAAGAAGTCCGTACCCAAGTGGCTGAAATTGAGAAGCTGATGATGACCTACCAACTGCTGTTGAAAGCAGGGGCAAAAGAGCAAGCGGCAGCCATTGAAGATCAAATTCTCTGGATTTTTGGCTTGAAGCGAATCAAGGATCAAACCGGCCAAAAAACTCCAGCAATGCCCGTCATGATGGCGGTTTAAGGGCCTGCAAAAATCGCTTCCTCTACGGCAGCGCGGGGACAGGAGTACTTAAAAGATCGTTGCACAACAGTGCCTGCACGGCGATCGCGATAGGTTACCTGTAGCTCTTCAATGTCCAAGCAAATCCGGGCTGACCACTGGGGGTGCTCTAACTCCCAGCAATGAATGTCTGTTTCGTCCCGCACACAGCCCTGCTGTTGAAGCCATGCTTCAATTTGCGGCAAGGCGTGGTTGTAGAGGGGCGTTTGGGGATTAGGCAGGGTATTCATCCAAGTTCTGAAATGTAACTGACAATTTGCAAGATCCATTCTTGCCCCTGTTGGGACAAACCGACAATCACCGCCAGCACCAGACAACCGACAAATGTCATCCCTAAGATAAACAAGGCAAAAAGCTCCCCTGGCGAGAGGGGGCGATCCTCGGAGAGCATCGCGGTAGAACGCCCAGACTCTTGCGGGCGACGATGGGAACTTCCTATCCCCATCGGGCTGGCCTGTTTTGATTGTAACCGCAAGCGCAATTGCAAGTCATACCACTGCCGCTGTTCCGGATTGCTCAGCACTGCATAGGCCTCATTGAGGCGATGGAACTCCTCACGGGCGATCGCCAGCGGCAACGTGGTCGTATCCGGATGGTAGAGCTTGCTCTTTTCCCGATAGGCACGGCGGATCTCCGCTAAAGAGGCGGTGGGTGCCACCTCAAGGACATCGTAATGGGTGCGCGACGGAGACCGAGGGACCATAACCAGGGTTATTTGACCAGATCGAAGATCTTGAACATGGGCAGGTACATCGCCACCAGAATTGACCCTACCATACCCCCTAGCACCGCAATCATCAAGGGTTCCATCACACTCGTGAGGGCTTTGACCGCTTGCTCCACCTCGTCTTCATAGAAGTCTGCCACCTTCATCAGCATCTTATCCAGTTCCCCTGTTTCTTCCCCCACGTTAATCATTTGGGTCGCCAGAACTGGAAACACCCGTTCCTGTTGTAGGGCAAGGCTGAGCATTCCTCCCTGTTGCACTTCCTTTGCCGCGCGGTCAATAGCATTGGAAATCACTTGGTTACCCGCTGTAGCACTGACAATCTCAAGGGAGCGCAAAATCGGTACCCCGGAACGGGAGAGTGAGCCAAACGTGCGGCAGAAGCGTGCCACCGCCGTTTTTTCCACCAACTCACCAAAAAGAGGTAGCTTCAATAACAAACCGTCAATCGTCAGGCGACCGTTGGGGGTCTTGTAGTAAAAGCGAATTCCTAAGACCAAACCAACCACACAGAGAATCAACAAAGCCATGTACTGGGGCGTGCGCAGGAACTGACTAAGGGCCACCATCATGGCTGTAAAGGGGGGCAATTCCCCACCCAACTGTTTGAAAATTCCCTCAAAAACAGGGATGAGGAAAATCACCATCCCCAAGAAAATCCCCACTGCCAGCAGACCCACCACGACGGGATACGTCAGGGCAGACTTGATCTGGTTGTTGAGTCGGGCTTGATCCTCTAGTAGTTTGGAAAGACGGTTGAGCACTTCGTCCAGCACCCCCCCCGTTTCCCCAGCTTGGATCATAGCAATGAAAAGATTGTCAAAGGCTTCTGGATGAGGGCGCATTGCATCCGCTAGGCTGCTCCCCTGCTGAATGTCGTTGTTGACGGCCATGAGGATTTTTTTCAGTTTTGGGTTTGTGCACTGATCGGCCAACACACCGATCCCGCGCACCAACGCCACGCCTGCGTTCACAAGTGCCGCAAACTGCCGAGCAAAGATGGCCTTGTCCTTCACCGTAATCTTTGCTAAAAAACTGAGGTCAATATCAGACTTCAGGGTAAGGGTTTTTGCCTCCTTGACCTCTAGAACCTGTACCCCTTGCAATTGCAAGGCCATACGTGCTTCCCGCGGTGTCGCAGCTTCCTCGCGGACGGTTTTGTACTTGCCTTGGGCATCCCGTATCCGCACTTCATAGGTTGCCATGACTGAATACCCCTTCTTTTCTCAATGATTGCTAACTAGCGTGCGGCTGCCGCCGGTGTTCCCGTGCCAATGAGACGTTGCAGCTCATCCTGACGCGAGGATTTAGACATGGCAGCTTCATAGGTGATGATTCCAGCGCGATAGTAATCAGCAAGAACCTTTTCAAGGGTTTGCATCCCCAGCTTGCCTCCCGTTTGAATCGCCGAATAAATTTGTGACGTTTTCCCTTCACGAATCAGGTTGGAGATCGCGGGGGTCACTACCATAATCTCTTGGGCCATAATCCGCCCGAATTCACCCGGCTTAGGATTTTTCTTGGGAACGAGCGTTTGGCTAAAGACGGCCACCAACGAGTTCGACAGCTGGACACGAATTTGCTGTTGCTGCTCTGGTGGGAACACGTCCACCATGCGGTCAACAGTTTGAGCCGCAGAACTGGTGTGGAGCGTCCCCATGACAAGGTGCCCCGTTTCCGCTGCGGAGATGGCCAATTGAATCGTTTCTAAATCCCGCATCTCACCCACCAGAATAATGTCGGGGTCTTCGCGCAAGGCTGCCCGCAGCGCATTGGCAAAACTCTTGGTGTCTTCGCCTACTTGCCGTTGATGGATGAGACTTTTGATGGGTTCATAGACAAACTCAATGGGATCCTCAATTGTCAGAATATGCTCGGCACGGGTCTTGTTGATCAGGTCAATCATGGCCGCAAGGGTGGTGGTTTTTCCTGATCCCGTGGGGCCGGTTACTAGAATCAAACCACGGGGGCGCTCACACATCTCACGAACCACATTGGGCAACCCCAACTGCTCAAATGTAGGGATTTTAGAACTCAGGGCCCGCAAGCAGGCAGCGTAGGTTCCCCGATCCTTATAGACATTGACGCGGAACCGTGCTAAACCCCGCACCCCATAGGAGCAGTCCAACTCCCAGTTTTGCTCTAGGTGTTTGCGTTGGGTATTGTTGAGCATACTGAAGATCAGGCGCTGGCATTGCTCTGGGGTGAGTGGCTCGTAGTCCATCGGTGTGAGCTTGCCACTGATGCGAACGTAGGGGGGTAAGCCAGCAGAGATATGTAAATCGGAGCCGCCATTGGCCACCACTTGCTCCATTAGGTCTTCAATCATTAGCTCCATAGGGTGTTCCTCATCTAAGTGGTTTGGTCAACAACACGAAAGTTATCACTGGATATGGATAATCCTGATCTTGTCAATCCACAAAGCGGGGTGTCATGCAATAGGGGCATTCTAACCATTCGGGCTGCGCCTCGGCACCACAGTTACGGCAGGTCAAAGAACTCTTACGTTTGGCCTTGAGTTCTGATTCGAGACCTGTGTCCGTAAAGGTGACGCGCTCCACTTCTTCGAGGGTAGTCAACCCCTGCTTGACAAGATTTAAGCTGTAGGCCAGCAGCGTCTTCATCCCCTCTTCCACCGCCGCTTCCTTAATCTGTTCAGTGGGGGCACCCTCGGTAATCAGTCTTTGCAGGCGCTCCGTCACCCGCATAATTTCATAGACCCCACACCGCCCTTTGTAGCCAACACCGCCACACTTACTGCAAATCGGTTGCCCGCTGGCTTTAGCAGTCTGAATTTGTTCAGGGGTTAATGTGTTGGCCTTGTAGAACGTAATGCCGGTTGTCTCTGAGGCCGACAGCCCAAAACGTGCTAATTCTTCACGGGTAGGAGTATAGGGAATGCGACACTCAGTACATACCCGCCGCATGAGGCGCTGGGCGACGACACCAATTAAGGAGGCGGAGACCATAAAAGGTTCAATCCCCATTTCCGAGAGACGGGCAACGGCACTGGCGGCATCATTCGTGTGCAGGGTGGTCAGCACCAAGTGACCTGTTAAGGCCGCTTCAATGGCGGTTTTGGCTGTTTCCTTGTCGCGAGTCTCCCCCACCAGAATCACATCGGGGTCTTGGCGGAGAAAGGCCCGTAGAATGGAGGCGAAGTCCATGCCCTTTTCACGAATGACCTGCACCTGTGTTAGGCCGGGGAGCGTGTACTCAATCGGGTCTTCCGCTGTGCTGATGTTGACCCCAGGATGATTACACTCAGCAAGCGCCGAGTATAGGGTGGTGGTTTTCCCTGAACCAGTGGGTCCTGTAACGAGGATCAAGCCAAAGGGACGCTTGATCATCTCCCGCACAATGGCCAGACTCTCAGGGTCGGTAATCAGCTTGTCCAGACCCAGTTGGGTGGCGGAGTTATCGAGAATCCGCAGTACGACCTTTTCACCCCAGCGGCTGGGGAGGGTATTCACGCGGAAGTCCACCCGTCGCCCTTGGAACATTTTGCGGATACGACCATCTTGGGGGGCACGCCGCTCGGCAATGTCGAGGTCAGCCAAGATTTTGAAGCGGGAAACCACGGCGGGTACGATCTTCTTCGGCAGGGGGTCAAAGGCTTGGTGCAATACCCCATCTTTGCGGAAGCGAATTCGCAAGTATTCCTCTTGAGGTTCAACGTGAATATCAGAAACCCCTTCAGTGAGGGCTTTGGCCAAAATTTTATTCACCAGGGCAATAATCGGTGCGTCTTCTGCCCCTCTTAAAGCTTCAGCCAGGTCAACCTCTTGCTCCCCTTCCAGTTCTTCGAGACCCCCTATGGCTTCGATGTCTTCTTCAATGTTGATTTCACCAATCGCGGCCGGGGCAGCTTTACTGGCGGCCGTTTCCGCCACTTGTTTGTTGAGAATGGGGTCAATGAGGCGTTGGTAGTCCTCTAGGGTGATCACCATCCGCTTGAGGGTGAGGTTGTGAGCGCGCAGGAGGCGGTTGAGGTTGTCAATGGCTTGCAGGTTATCGGGATCCACCATTGCCACCAGCAGATAGGGAGGGTCGGCGTCGAGATGTTTGGCAACAGGGATCACTTGGTAGGTGCGGCAGGTGTCAATCGGGACAATTGTGTTGATCAGTTCCTCGATTTGCTCGATGGGGAAGCGATTGAGTTCGGGGTCGAGGCAATCGACACCGTAGATGACTTTGAGTTCAAAAAGCTGTTGCTTGTGGTACTGGCGCAACAAATCGGGGGGCATGGTGGTGCCCGTAATCTCCTGCAGCACGGTCACCAGAGATTTACCGGTTTTGCGGGCGGTATTCATGGCCTCCCGCACCTGATCAATACTGGCATAACCGGCGGCAACAATAGCTCGTTCTGTGGGGCTGGCGGCTCTGCCGCGCACAGTCAGCGCTTTGCGAGAGGAAGATGAGGATGTGTTGACCATAGGGCGCGTTAGGGTCTGGATGGCTTGCCTACTATACTAGCAACAACTTTCCCAAGGATTTCATCCCTCTTTCGGGAAGAGGTGGTTCAGATTGAGGCAATGCTGCGGCGGCGGTGGGAAAAGGGCGATCGCTCAATTAGTTTTTTGGCTACTCACTGTAAACTTTCCCTGTTGCATGAGGCACATTAATAGCGTAGGGATGACTGCAGGCTGAGGGGTATTTCTTTCCATCAATCGCTTGAATTGTTCTGTTGTGGAGGGTTGCGCAATGCGTGTTAAGGTGGGTCTCAACATGCGCGTCAAGGATTTAATCCTGCCGCTGCTGGTGGGGGGGGTGGTCTTTGTGGCTTTTGGCGATCGCTTTTTGCCGTCACCCTTGAGTACAGTCAGTGCCAGTAGTCGCGCTCAGCTCAATGGTCTGCTCAAAGGGATGTTGGATGGCTTTTCGGTCTATAACCGCTACCATAAAACAGAAGACATGATCCGCCAAGCAGAAAAGGCTGAAAGTAAAAAAAGATAGATGCGCCGCTTTTTACTCTTTCTTTTGTGGATGATGGGCAGTGGGGCGATCGCCCTTTTTTCGGTACAGAATGCTAAAGCGGTATCCCTGAGATTTTTATTCTGGCAGTCCATTGAGATGCCCCTTGGCTTGCTGCTGATTTTTGTGGCAGCGATCGCCCTGTGGGTACCCTATTTAACCCGTCCCCTACGGCGATGAAGTGGCGAT
>NZ_CALJEM010000054.1 GCF_938074695.1 uncultured Thermosynechococcus sp. | reverse complement strand
CGCCCAATTTTCCAAGCAGCCTTGCCTGCGAGGTGATACTTGCCCACCACTGTGCCTTGGGAACACACAATCAGCCATGCTTGCTTGTCAACATCGGGAAAGTGCGCCATGGAAGTCTGCCACGGATACTTTTATCATACGTACTTCACTCTTGCTTTTGGGGCTGGATGATGCTTTGAAAACCTACGGAACCTGAGATTGAATTTTTTAATAGACAATTTACAGACATCAACTTCAGTGCTCATACGGATAGTAAAAGGCTATTCGCATATTTAGATTAAACAGTAAAAGCATATTAAAAGGTATATTAAATACTTTCTAACGTCTAGTTGTGAGGTGAACATAGGACGTTTTTAGACCAAGGTTTTCACTCATCAATTGTATAAAAAGAGTTGGTTTTATCAAATTTAACCAACCTGTTGTGAGCTTCCTATGAAAAAGCCGGCTTCAATTTCTGTGTCCAATTTGAGTCAGGGTTTCCCCTTGGTGCAGAATGAAAATTAGGCTCCATCAACTCAACAGCTGAAGCTGCGGCGATCGCTCCTTGCCAATCTCCTAGTACTGGCAGTAGGCTGTGGCATTCTCACCTTTGCCGGCGCGTTTCTCTACCGCCACTTGACAACTGTTCGCAGTCGCGACGCCGTCATCAATGGGGTGATTGTGAATGTAAGGCCGATGCTCGTGCTGCCGAGTTGGGGCTGACCCCGCGCCATACTCGCAGTAACTACGACCCCCGCCTGCGGCTCCAAGAGTTACAAATTCAGATTGGCGAACAGCAGGCGATCGTCAAAATCGCTGCCCAACAACGACAGGTTACCTAAGCGCAGCGGGAGGTGGCGCAGCGCAGGGTCGTGGAGGTGCCTGCCCCCATTGCCGGCTATGTGTGGCGGGTGGATGCCCGGCCGGGCATGTTTCTGGGTAAAGGGGATCAAATTTTGCAATTGCTGGATTGCCAACGGCGTTAGATTGATGTGTTTGTGGATGAACAATCTCTGCGGTTGATCCACCCGCGCACCAAGGCAAAAATCGAACTCTATGGTAGTAAAGGGAAGGTTCTGTGGGGAACCGTGAGCAACATTCGTTCGGGTTTGGGTCGGCTCAATCCTGGAGATGATCAGGTGATCCCCATTCCCGAAAATTACCCGCGTCAAAGTCAAATGCGTGTTGAGCTAAATGCCAACCAAGACTGGGGTGAGGGGAACTTTTACTATGTGGGCTACACCGCACGAGTAACGTTTCAGATTGTCCCCTAAGTATTGATATTTACCTTAAAGATTTCATTGTTGCGACAAGGTCTGTTGTTGCCGTTTATCTAGGCAATAAGAAATATTGATGCAATTTTATTCTTAACCGCCGTCAAGTACGGTGCCGTTCATAGATAAGATCAAATCCAATTAGTCTTACCCATAGGCAGAAGCAGGGTTTATGTTGCAATCATTTGCGGACACGGTGTGGCTCGTACCTTTCTACTCGCTGGTGGGAATGGCGTTGTCCTTGATTTGGTCACCGGCAATCACTCGCAAGACGGGACCTCGTCCAGCGGGCTATGTGAATATCTTGCTCACATTTTTCTCCTTTGTTCATGCGCTACTGGCAACGGTAGCGATCGCCAACCAGCCGCCGCAGTCTGTGCATTGGACATGGCTCGATGTCGCGGGTCTGCACTTTGACATTCCTGTTGAGATTTCTATTTTGACGACCACGGCTCTCATGCTGATCACAGGCTTGAATCTAATGGCTCAGGTCTTTGCCATTGGCTACATGGAGATGGATTGGGGCTGGGCGCGGTTTTTTGCTCTCTTGGCCCTCTTTGAAGGGGGGATGGCTGCTCTAGTGCTCCTCGACTCCCTCTTCTTTAACTATGTGGTGCTAGAAATTTTGACCCTTGCCACCTACTTACTCATTGGTTTTTGGTTTAATCAACCCCTAGTGGTTACGGGTGCCCGCGATGCCTTTCTCACTAAACGGGTAGGAGATTTGGTGCTGCTGATGGGGGTGTTGGCGATTTATCCCCTTGCGGGTTCGTGGAACTACGATGATTTAGCGGCTTGGGCCACCACTGCTCAAGTGAATCCCCTCTTGATTACCCTGATTTGCCTAGCTCTGATTGCTGGCCCTATGGGCAAATGTGCCCAGTTCCCGCTGCATCTGTGGTTGGATGAAGCCATGGAAGGTCCAATTCCTGCTTCGATTCTCCGGAATGCCATTGTTGTGGCTACGGGGGCATGGGTGCTCGTTAAGCTAACCCCCATTCTCAGTCTTTCCCCCGTGGCTCTAACGGCTTTGCTGGTGATTGGGAGTGTTACCGCATTGGGGGGAACCCTCATTGCCATTGCCCAAGTGGATATTAAGCGCGCTCTCTCCTATTTAGTCAGCGCCTACATGGGCTGGGTATTTATTGCTGTCGGTCTCAAGGAGCCGGGCTTGGCCTTTGTCTTTATCCTCACCTATGGGGTGGCAATGGCATTGCTGATGATGAGCATTGGTGCCATTATCTGGAACAGCATTACCCAAGATCTGCGGCTGCTCGGTGGGTTGTGGTCACGGCGCCCCATTTCTGGCATCTCGTTCCTCGTTGGTTCAGCCGGACTCCTAGCCTTACCGCCCCTGGCAAGTTTTTTCCCTCAGGCGGAATTACTGGATACGGCCTTTAGCCAACTGCCTTGGGTGGGCGTTGTACTGCTGCTCATCAATACCTTTGCGGCCTTTAGTCTAGGTCGTACATTCTGCCTTGTTTGGGGCGGTGAGGTTAAGCCCATGACGGCGCGATCGCCCGAGGTGTTTTGGCCGATGATTTTGCCAATGACGGTTGATTTGGGACTCGTGTTGCACTTGCCAATTCTCATGGGGCGATTTGATTGGGTGATTTGGACTCATCCTTCCTTAACCACCGCAGCCATGCTAACCCTGACCGCTCTGTTGGGTTGGGGGGTAGCCGCATGGGTCTATCTCGGCAAAGCAATTCCCAAACCCATCCAGTTTCCCCTGCCGTTGCTTCAGGATCTGCTGGCCTACGATTTCTATACGCCGAAGCTCTACAAAGCTACAGTGGTGGGGGCAGTGGATATGATTTCCCGCATTACCGCTTGGTTTGATCGCACGTTTGTGGATGGCACGGGCAATGCCTTTGGTGTGGTGACACTCCGCGGGGGAGATCGCCTGAAGTACAGTACAACGGGTCAATCCCAAGTCTATCTCCTCACCATCTTGATGGGGGTCGCCATTCTGGTCATTGCCATTTGTTGGCCACTGCTGGCTTAATACTCCATTCCTTGAGGTTCTTGCCCTATGCTGACGCTGTTAATTGTGTTGCCCGTCATCGGTGCGCTGCTGATGCCGCTGCTACGGGCGCGATCGCTCCGTTCGGGTGCGTTGGTTACTGCCGCCGTCACCTTTGCCCTTTCCCTGTGGATGCTGACGCAGTTCGATGTTCGGCAAACAACACTGCAATTTACGGAATTTGTGCCGTGGCTATCGCCCTTGGGATTGAACTATTCCCTTGGTGTGGATGGGTTGTCCCTACCCCTGATTGTCTTGGGGACGTTCTTGACGCTTGTGGTGGTGTTCACAGGTGAAAAAAGTGCCCCCCGCCTGTTTTATGCCCTTGTTCTTCTGGCCAATGCAGGAGTTACCGGAGCTTTGGCGGCACAGAATTTACTCTTGTTCATTTTCTTCTACGAAATCGAGTTGGTGCCATTTTATTTGCTGATTTTGCTCTGGGGAGGGCAGCGCCGCGAACAGGCCGCCATCAAGTTCCTCATCTATACCGCAGTTTCTGGCATTCTTGTCCTCGCTGCCTTTTTGGCAATGGGTTGGCTGACCCACGCCCCCAGCTTTGACTATGCCGATATCCAAATGGCTGGCTTGGCACCCACGACCCAAGCAATTCTTCTGTTGCTGTTGATCTTGGGCTTTGGTATCAAAATGCCCTTGGTGCCCCTCCACAGCTGGTTGCCCGATGCCTATGTGGAAGCTTCGACGCCAACCGCAATTCTGCTTGGGGGGGTACTGGCAAAGTTGGGCACCTATGGGCTGGTGCGTTTTGCCCTAGGCTGTTTTCCAGAGGCTTGGGGGCAGCTGTCGGGTTTGCTCGCAATCTTGGCGGCTGTGGGTATTCTCTATGGTGCCCTTGCCGCGATTGCTCAAAAGGATATTAAACGGATGGTGGCCTACAGTTCCATTGGTCACATGAGCTATGTTTTGCTGGCGGCAGCGGCTCATACCCAACTGAGCATGGTGGGGGCGATCGCCCAAATGATTAGCCACGGCTTGATTCTGGCACTGTTGTTCTATCTGGTAGGGGTCATTGAAACCAAAGTGGGCACCCGTGAGCTAAATGTGCTCAATGGTTTGCTCAATCCCCTGCGCGGCCTACCCACCACCAGCGCCCTCCTAATCTTGGCGGGGATGGCCAGTGCCGGTATTCCGGGACTGGTGGGTTTTGTGGCTGAATTTTTAATCTTCCAAGGCAGCTACGACACGTTCCCAATTCCCACCCTGCTTGCAGTCGTTGGCACTGGTTTGACAGCCGTTTACTTTGTGATTTTGATTAACCGCACCTGTTTTGGCCGCCTTGACAATGCGACGGCCTACTACCCTCGGGTGGTTTGGTCAGAAAAAATGCCCGCCATTGTCCTGAGCCTGTTAATCCTAGTCTTGGGTGTGCAGCCCACGTGGCTCGTGCGGTGGAGTGAAACCACCAGTGCCCAGATGGTTGCGGCAATACCAAGTGCAAGGGAAATTGTGGCCAGTTTACCCCAATAGTTAGGAGAGTCTCCCCATGGTTCAAGCACTCACCCATCCCAGTTCGGCAAAACTGCCCCCCTTAGATCACCCCTTAGCAGACATCATTTACCGCCTTGAGGCGGGGGGTGCCCTCATTCCCGACACGCCAGTGAACCTAATGAAGATCATTGGCATGTACAAAGCCTACTCCATTCCGATGGACTTCTACTGGCGCGATCTGCTCTACCTTGGCGAGCGGGTATTTATTGATCCTTTTCCCTTTTTTAAGTATTTTCCGACCAAAGAATACTTTGATCTGCCCAATCATTACGCTGGCGATACGGCAGATCTGCGGATTTGGCGCGGCCCTGCCCATGCCCGCCCCGAACTGATGGCCTTCATCGAGAAGGGGGAAACCGGCAAGATGCCTCGCCTGCTGCACCACCTCTGGCACGATCGCATCAACATGGAGTTCTCTGAAAATCTTGCCCGCAATATGATGTGGCACCGCATGGGGGGCCAACTGGACATTTACCTTGATTCTGAAGAGTACAAAGCCGCAGCCGATAAGGCCATTCGTGCCTACTTCAAACGCAACCCACTGATGTTGGGTTTGCACAAGCTCTTTCCGGACCTCTTTTTAGAGCAAGCGCGCCAAGCCACCTATATGACTGTGCTGGGGCTATTTTGGGAAGTAATGGCACCGGTCTTCTTTGAGATTAGCGATCGCTACGATGAGGGCAGCATTACCAGTGTTAAGGATGCGATGAACTTTTTGGTCAATGGAATTTTTGCTGCTGCCGGCCGTCCTATCTATCACCATGTCTATATTGATGATGAGGTGCATGTTCTTGTGCCTAAGGAAAAGGGCTTTATGTGGCTCTATGAAGCGGCTTTCCCCTATGTAGAAGCGGTCTTTTATCGCACAGCCCCCTTCCGAGGAACCAAGTCCTACAATGCCCAAGCCAATCAAATCCCCACAGATCAAGTGGACTTCCACTATGGCATTCTCTTTGCCGATAAATTTCCTGTGGGAACCGCGGGAATTCCGCCAACGCTGCTGCATCAGGATATGTACCACTTCCTCCCCCCGTACCTAAGGGATTACTTCCACCAACACTGTCGCGGTGAGGATGATATTTTGGTACAGTTGGGGATTGCCTTCCAGCATGCCATGTACACAGTGACCTCTGCCGTTTTGCAGGCAACCCGTGCTGCCTTCTACTATCCCTTAGATGATCCCAATCCAGAGCACTTGATGGCCAACCGCCGCTTCTTTGTGGCGCAGATGGATCGCTTTCTTCGCCCCCAGTACGGGATTGCCGAGGCCTGCAAAATCCGCAATGTTCAAGACCCGAATTACTTGTAGCGAGTTGTAGGACAGGACTTAAGGGAGAGGAGGTGTGTCTCTTCTCCCTTTTTGCTAGGCTGGAATCAAGGTGAACTTTTGTAATTTGTAAATCGTAAAAGGGTGGCGCTGTGGCCAATGTCGAAATCTATACGTGGTCTCGTTGTCCCTTCTGCATTCGGGCAAAGCAACTCTTAACACGCAAAGGGGTGCAATTTACCGAGTACGTGATTGATGGGGACGAAGCTGCTCGTGAAGCAATGGCGCAACGTGCCCATGGCCGGCGATCGCTGCCGCAAATTTTCATCAACAACGAGCACATTGGTGGCTGCGATGATCTCTATGCCCTAGAGGCGCAAGGAAAACTGGACGCTCTCCTGCAAGCGGCAGCCTAGCGGAATGGCCGTAGATATTGCCTTTATCATTGACCCCATTGCCAGTCTAGACCCCGGCCACGATACCAGTGTGGCCTTGATGGAGGCAGCGCAAGCAGCAGGGGCGCAGGTGTGGGTAACGGAGATTTCCCAACTGCTGATCCGCGAAGGCCAGGTGTGGGCAGCGCTCACCCCAGTCCAGTTATCCCCGGTACAACTGGTGGCCGGCCGGTGGCAGATTCCTCAACCGTGGTTTCAGGCGGGTGCAGTGGAATGGCGACCCCTCAATACCTTTCGCGCCGTGTGGATGCGCAAGGATCCCCCTGTGAATACCGCTTACCTCTATGCCACCTACTGTCTCGATTTAGTGGATAAAACAACCACGCTTGTGCTCAACTCGCCGGCGGGTCTGCGCCATGCCAATGAAAAGATGTACGCCCTGCAATTTCCAAGCGTGATTCCCAAAACCATTGTGACCGGGGATAAGCAACACATTCGTGAATTTGTGCAGCAGCAGGGCATGGCAGTGCTCAAGCCCTTGGGCGGTAAAGCAGGAGAAGGCATCCTCTTTTTGCAGGCGGGCGATCGCAACCTGAATTCAATGATTGAAATCAGTACCCAACGGGGACAACTGCCGGTGATGGTGCAGGAATATCTACCGGCAGCCAAAGAGGGGGACAAGCGAATTATTCTCCTGAACGGCGAACCAATGGGGGCAGTGAATCGGATTCCCACAGGGGATGAATTTCGCGGCAATATGGCCACGGGTGGACGGGTGGCAGCCGTCGAAATCACGGAACGCGATCGCCAGATTTGTCAAACCTTGGCTCCTGCTCTTCAGCGCGATGGCCTCTATTTTGTGGGGATTGATGTCATTGGCGGCTATTTAACGGAGGTCAACGTCACTAGCCCCACCGGTGTGCGGGAAATTGATCGTCTCAATGGGACGCGCCTCGGTCAACAGGTGATGGCTTGGCTATTGGGATAGGACAGCAATACGATTTAATACTCTAAGTGTAAGTAGCTCTAGCTGCCAATTAAGGTTTCAATGGACTATTGGAGCTGGTGTGGCATTAGCTCTACACCGCCGATTGAGGTGTAGTTGCAGCTATCGCAACCGATCCCGTCACTTTCTACCCAACTATGCAAGGATAATTTAAGGACACGCTCAATCCCCTTGAAACTGTCGTTCACCACGTCTGACCCTAGGCAATACCAATTTGAGTCTGCTGATCATTCCACATTTTCCATTTTTCGTAGATGCGGCGCAATGTACCGTCCTTTTTGAGAATATCAAGGGCTTGATCGACTTCTATCTTGAGAGTTTCTCCTTTGGGGCTGTTCTTATTAAAGGCAATCACATAGTTATTCAAAAAAGTGGGCATACCAATTGGGCGCAAGTTATTGTTTACCGTGCCCCCTGGACCAGCTCCGAGAATGTAGTAGGCAACAATTGGATAGTCCACCATCACTGCATCAATACGCCCTTGGGCAAGATCATCAAAGGGCAAATTGCCATCATAGGCACGGGTTTTGATGTTTTTGTCACTTTCAAGAATTTCTTGGGCTTTGTAGCCAATGCCTGTACCGACGGTCATGCCGGCGAGATCGGCAAGGGTGACTTCGCTAGTGGCGGTGTATTTTTCAAAGCGGGGATCCTCAGCCCGCACCACAATTTGCTGACCATAGCGATAGTAGGGCTGGGAAAAGAGTTGGGTTCGCTCGCGATCGGCAGTGATTTCCCAGCCATTGAGAATCATGTCAAAGCGGTTGGCAGCCAAGGCAGCCGGGAGTTGATCATAGGCTGTGGCAACAAATACGGCCTTGACCCCCATTAGTCGGGCGATCGCGTCGGCAATTTCCACCTCAAAACCAATCAACTTACTGGGATTCACGGGATCATAAAACACGTAGGGAGCACCACTGATGGCCTCAGCCCCCCAAGCCAATGTACCGGGATTGAGGAGGCCATTGCTGGAGACGGTACCCGTCGTTGAGGTTCCAGAGGTCGAATCTACGTTGCCGGCACAGGCTGTGAGCAGGGCTTTACTACTGGTGGCGATCGCCATTGCCCCCATGCCCTGCGCCAACCGGCGCAAAAACGTCCGACGCTGCAGTTCCATCTTAGGGTATTCCTCCATGCCTAGTTTTGCCGATGATCCTGAGTCTTGGATTTGCCGAGGGTATGGCGACCAGTACTGAGCTAGCCTTTCCCGGAGATACTGGCAAGGGTCAGGGAAAGTGGTGATAGGGCTGGGAAGGTTCTTCTAAAATAACTCATAAGGTACCCCCAGGGGACTCCAGTTTTTCCTATGCAAAACTCTGACCCTAAAGAATGCCAATTTCTGCTTGAGCTTCATTCCAGAGTCCCCAGCGTTCATAAATCCGTCGCAACGTGCCATCTTTTTTGAGAAGACTCAGTGCTTGATCAACCTCCCCCTTGAGAATTTTTCCCTTGGGGCTATCGCCATTGAATGCCATGACATAATCCGCTAAAAACAGGGGCTTGCCAATAACTCGTAGAGCGGAATTCTTATTTGCACCAATCCCCTGACCTAAAATTTCGTAAGACACTATGGGAGTGTCCAAAAGAAGGGCGTCAACTGCTCCGCTTTCCAAGTAGTTGAAGTAGTCAGTTCCGCCATATAGCCGGACTTTAAGGGTAGGCGTTTCCTCAAGAATTGCTTGCGCTTTGTAGCCAAGACCTGTGCCCACTGTCATGCCCGTGAGAATCTCGAGACTAATCTCGCTATTGGCGGTGTACGCTTGAAAGCGGGGGTCATTTGCCCGCACCACCACCTGCTGGCCATACCGGTAGTAAGGTTGGGAGAAAAGCTGAGTTTTCTGCCGTTCGGCAGTGACTTCCCAACCGTTTAGGATGAAATCAATTTGGTTGGCAGCAAGCATGACTGGCAGTTGATCGTACAACCCAAGAATTAAGCTAGCTTGCACTCCCATAAGTTGGGCGATCGCGGTGGCAATTTCCGCTTCAAAGCCCAGTAGTCGATCCGGCTTTGCCGGATCAAAAAAGACATAGGGAGGACCTTGCTCGGCACCCCAAGCCAATGTACCAGGGTTCAGCAAGCCATTACTGGAGACTCTGCCCGTCTTCGCGGTGCTGGAAGGAGAATTCGCCTGATTAGCACAGGCCGTCAGTAGTGGCTTACTGCTGCTGGCGATCGCCATTGCCCCCATGCCCTGCGCCAGCCGGCGCAAAAACGTCCGACGCTGCAGTCCCATAGCCACCTCCTCCCATCAGGTTGACCATGAATCATGAATTTAGAGTTATCGGTTCATCAACTCTGCCCCAGTTTAGTTTTTATCGCTACTGCTGCCAAGACTACGACGCTTAGTTACTGTTTGGAACGCAGAAATAATATCGCCTTCCTGCCAAAGTTCAAAGTCGTCTAAACGCACGCCACATTCGTAGCCAGCGGCAACTTCGCGGACATCGTCCTTCATGCGTTTGAGGGAACTCAAGATGCCCGTGTGAATGACGTTTTGCTGGCGCAGCACCCGCACTTTACAGTTGCGTACCAGCTTGCCACTGAGCACATAGCAGCCCGCAACAATTCCCTTACTGAGGGGGAAGATCGCCCGTACCTCTGCTTGACCCAGCTCTTCTTCAACCAGCTCAGGCTCCAGTAGCCCTTCCATTGCCCCTTGAATATCATCGAGGAGCTTATAAATGATGTTGTATTCACGAATATCAACGTTGTATCGTTCTGCCGCTTGGCGTGCCCCTGAGGCAAGGGTGGTATTAAAGCCAATAATGACGGCACTACTGGCGGCGGCAAGGTCAACATCGGTTTCGGTAATTTCGCCGGGGGCAGCCAGCAAAACCCGCAACTGCACTTGATCTTGGGGGAGCTGGTTGAGGGCTGTCAAAATGGCTTCTACAGACCCTTGAACGTCGGCTTTGAGAATGAGGTTGAGTTCTTTGAGTTCCCCTTCCCGCGCTTGGCTAGACAACGAGGTGAGGGAGACTCGGCGGGCAGCGGCGGCTTGGGCAAGGCGGGATTGCCGTTGGGCGGCGGCTCGCTCTTCCGCAAGGGCACGGGCGGCTTTTTCATCGCTGAGGACTTCAAATTCATCCCCGGCAGCAGGCACATCCGCCAGACCTAGGACTTCTACGGCAAAGGAGGGGGTTGCTGCCTCGACCCGCTGCCCGCGATCGTCAATCATGGCGCGGACTTTGCCAAAACAGGCACCCGCCACCAGAATATCACCGACCCGCAGTGTCCCATTTTGTACCAGCAATGTGGCCACAGGTCCCCGTGCCCGGTCTAGGTGGGCTTCAATGACGGTGCCTTTGGCGGGGCGATTGGGATTGGCGTAGAGATCCTCCACTTCCGCCACTAGCAGGATCATTTCTAGGAGCGTGTCCAGATTTTGGCGTTGTAGGGCGCTGACGGGCACCATAATCGTGTCGCCGCCCCACTCCTCGGGCACCAGACCATATTCAGTGAGTTCCTGTTTGACTCGCTCCGGTTGGGCAGAGTCTTTGTCAATTTTGTTAATGGCGACAATGATCGGAACTTTGGCTGCTTTGGCGTGACTAATGGCTTCAATGGTTTGGGGTTGTACTCCATCATCGGCAGCAACCACGAGAACGGCAATGTCGGTAACCCGTGCCCCCCGTGCCCGCATAGCGGTAAAGGCTTCGTGACCGGGAGTATCGAGAAACACCACCTGATGTTTTTCGCCGTTGTATTCGACATCTACGTGGTAGGCGCCAATATGCTGAGTGATACCACCTGCTTCCCCTGCGGCAACCTTGGCATTGCGAATCGCATCGAGAAGGCTGGTTTTGCCATGATCCACATGACCCATGATGGTGACCACTGGAGGGCGGCGTTGCAGGTGATCGAGATCGCTGGATTCCAGCATTTCCGATACTTTTGTGGCATCGGCTTTCTGCTGAGCGGTCTCAACAGTGATTCCCAATTCCTTGGCCACAAGTTCAATTGTTTCCACCTCAAGGGTTTGGTTGATGGTGGCGGCAATTCCCCTAAAGAAGAGAATTTTAATAATTTCCGCTTCGGGGCGACGCACTAAAGTGGCCAACTCCTGCACGGACATCGGGCCTTCAATTGTAATGTGATCGGGAGGTGGTGCTTCGGCTGGCTCTTCTTGACGGCGATCGCGCTGGCGGGGTTGTTTTTTCTCGCTGCTTTTTTCAGTTTTCGCCGCCGGTGTAACAGGGCGAGCTGGACGAGGGGTCTTGGGTTTGGGTGGCCGTTGCAGCGATTGACTGACATCCACCGTGACTTGGGGTACCGCCACCAAGCGGCTGGTGAGTTCCAGTTCTTCCTCTTCATCAATGAGTTCTTCACGCAACTTGGCCGCGCGGGAGGATTTCCGTTTGTTCTCCTCCTCATCAAAGTCTTTGTGACGGTGGCGGTCTTTGATGACTTTGCTTACGGACTTATCATCGAGAACCTCAACGGTTTCGGGGACAGGCTTCGGTGAATTCGCTGCCCGCGGCACTGGGGGAACAGGTTTTGCCGGGGGCGGTTGTAGCTGCGGCATTGAGGGCTTGGGCGCCATTTCCGGAGGTTTGACCGGTGCCGCAGGTGCTGCCCGCTGCACAATTTCGATGCGGTCTTGACTGTTGGGTTTCGCAGGGGCGATCGCCCCCTTTTCTTTCTTGGGGGGTTCCTTCAGCTCTTTGCGGGGCGGGGGAGCTGCAGCGACTGTTTCCGCCTTCTTGGTGGGGCGAGCCGGTGGGGGGACTAAAGCCGGTGCTGGACGCGGTGGTGTCGGTTCGGGTTTTGCCGGAGGTGTCGGGGGCTTGGGAGCCACGGGTTCCACCGGTTTCGTGGCAACGGGTTCAGGGGGAGTGGGTCGTGTGGGCGCTTGCGGCGGTTGGGGGCGAGCGGGGGGCTGTTGTAATTGAGGCTTGGGCGCTTCTGGCGTCTCAGAGCGGGTTTGGGTGTGCACAGCAACAATCTGCTGGGTTTTGGGAGGGGCTGGGGCTTTTTTCACCGGGGGAGGGGTTTTTGAGGTTTTACGGGGGGAGGCGCTGGAGGGTTGGTAGGTTTTGGCCGCTTCGCGAATGCGATCAGCATCGGCCTCGGAAATAGTACTGCTGTGGCTTTTATAGGCAATCCCCAACTGTTCACAGATCGCCAATAAATCTCGATTATCTAGGTTGAGTTCTTTAGACAGGTCATAAATGCGAACTTTACCAATGCTCATGCTCTCTCTCAAAGGCGCTGAAATCTCTACGAAAGGACAAACGGTAGGGCGATCGCGTGGGTAAGGACTACCGTTAAGGTGAAATTAACGGGTTTTAAGGAATAGGTTGGGACAACTCATTCAACAGCAATTTCAAAAGTCGAGGCCAAAAAAGTAGAAGTATTCCTATTATTAACGATTTTGGGAGGGATTGATCAGGGCAACAACCCCAAAGGCGGATCGATTTCAATGCGTCGTGCCCTTAGATCAATGACCGGGACAATGGCCGGTACAAAGGGAATATAAACCAATGGGGGCGCTTTGGGGGCAGGGTTGAGTAACCGTACTTCCAGTAAGTCATTCCCTGCATTGACCAAACCCACCACCTCGCCAACCTGCTCCCCTTGGTGATACACTGCCAGTCCTATTAAGTCCATGAGGTGGTATTCATTGGCTGCAAGGGGCGGGCGATCGCTCGCGGGCACTAAAATTTCTGCACCTTTAAGCGCCTCCGCTGCGGTGCGATCGCTAACTTCAGCAAAGGCAACAACGAACTGTTCGGCACGGGGCAAAAATCGCCCGCGCACAAGAGTGACAGCATAGGGTTGTGGCTGCCGGGGCGATCGCAACCAACGGGAACCCGCTACCGTAAAGCGCTCGGGAAAATCGCTAAAGGGCTTGACCTTGACCTCCCCCCGCAGGCCATGGGCGCCGATAATTCGGCCAACACAGAGCCACTCACTCGGCTCAGGGCAGGGGGTCACCATAGGCTGTCCAAGCCAACTTCAGTAAACCGTTCATAATTGCTGTGGCAACGCTGACGCCCCCCTTGCAACCCTTAATAGCAATGTGGGGCACCCAAGACTTTTGCAGGCGTTCCAAAATGGGGGAGAGAAAATTGGGAGCGGCGTCAATAATTAACGCGGGGCGAATCTCCTGAGCCTCCACTAAGGTCAGTAACGGTTCTAGGGCCGAATGATCACTACTGAGGACAAAAATGGCCGTGGGATGACGCCGCGCCAAGGTTTCAATGCCAAAGGCAATGCGGGACTTTTCCTGCTGCGGACGGGTGAAGGTTTCTGCCCCGCAGTAGATCGGATTGCCAAAGGTGTTTTGGGTGTAGGAGAGGACGCCCACCTGCACCATCGTGACATCCACCACAATCGGGGTGTGGGCGGCGAGGGCAGCCACACCGGATTGCAGAGCCTGCTCTGAGTAAGTAATGAGATTGAGATACTCTAAATCCCCTGTAGCATAAATTACGCGGCGCGCAATGTCGTATTGTGCTGGACTCAGGTTGTGTCCCGCCAGCAACTGGTCAATTACACGCAATTGCGCAACATCAGACTGGTGCCATTCCATCAACAGTGCCGCAAGGAAGTTAAAGAATGATTCATGTGGCAACGCCTTGGCAACAATTAATATAGCAGCAAAAGTTTTGTGCCACTCGGCACAGGGGAGTGTGCCATCCTCTAGTGTAAGGGGCGATGCCCAATTTCATGCACCCTGTGGCGATCCACGATTTCAGGGAGACTGGTATGCTGGAAACAGCGTCCTTAAACTTGTGCCACTGTGTCTCAGATTCTCTGTCCCGTCCCGGCAGATCAACGACCCATCAACGAATATCGTGACCTCAAAGCCTCTTGGTTTTTTGAATGGTCAACTTGGCCACGTCCGCGCTTTCGACGGCGTTTGGCACTGCTGTGGGGAATGGCTTGGTTGGTCAGTGCACCGGTGGCGATCGCCAGTTTTTCTTTGAAAGAGGCACCTTTTCACACCCTTTTGGCCGGTGCTCTAGGAGCAAACTTCTTATTGCTACTCATCCTTCTGCGCCTTGTGTTGGGTTGGGCCTACGTGGGCGATCGCCTGCAACGTCCCACCGTTGTTTATGAAGAAACCGGCTGGTATGACGGTCAAGAATGGCAAAAGCCTGAAGCTGAATTAGCCCAAGATCGCCTAATTTATACCTACGAGTTGCGCCCGATTTTGCAACGGCTACAGGTGACCCTTTTGGCGCTAGGGATCTTTTCTGTGGGACTTGCCCTTGTCTGGGCACTCCTGTAGCTGCTGCTGAGATTGTTGCCCATTTACCCGCATGACTGAACCTATGTCCAAACGCACCCAAGCCCCTACCCTCGAGGTTTGTTTACTGCGGGAAGGGATTGTTGAGTCGCGCCACCATGTCCATGCCGTTGTCTGTGATGCCCGGGGTCGCATCCTTGCCCTTGCAGGAAATGTAGAAACCGCTGCTTTTGTCCGCTCTGCCCTCAAGCCCTTTCAAGCCTTGGCAGTGACCACCACAGGAACGATGGAACGGTTTGATTTAAGCGATCGCGACCTTGCCATTATCTGTAGTTCCCACCAGGGCCGTATTGAGCAAGTCCGCCAAGTCTTTAACATTCTCTGGCGGGCTGATGTCGATCCCACGGCGTTGCAATGTCCCGTTCCTGCCGGCCGCCAAGGGGCACTCCAGCACAACTGTTCGGGGAAACACGCAGGAATGCTAGCGGTTTGTCAACAGCGCAATTGGCCGTTGGCCAGCTATCTGCACAAAAATCACCCGGTGCAGACCCTGATCCTTTCCAAGGTGGCGGAACTGCTAAGGATGCCCGCCGCAGAATTTATCTGTGCCCACGACGACTGTGGGGCGCCCACGTACTTGATGCAACTGGTGCAGATGGCCACCCTTTACGGCCAACTGGCCTCTGGCAATGACTGGGCAATGGAGCGCGTTGTGCGTGCCATGACCCACCACCCTGATTTTGTGGCCGGCCCCGGCGCCTTTGATAGTGAGTTGATGCGCCTCACGGAGGGGGAAATCCTCAGTAAGTCTGGGGCTGAGGGAATTCAATGCATAGCGCGCGTGGGGGAAGGCATGGGATTAGCGATTAAAGTCAGCGATGGCGCTAAGCGTGCCAAATATGCCGTTGCCATTCAACTGTTGAAGCAACTGGGCTGGATTACCCCCAGTGTGGCGGAGACCTTGGGGGAGCAGTTTTTGATTCCCAACCAATTTACCCGTCTAGAGGTCAATGGTGAACTGACTTTTGCCTAGAGATTGAGCTTGAACGGTTAAAGTAAGTTTACCCCCTCAGCAGTGATGGGGCATCCATTTTAGGCGCTAATTGGATATGGAGGCTGGTGTGGCTGTCACAGCAAATAGCGGAACTATCTTTCCTGTGGTGTGGGCGGGCGATCGCGTGCAGTTAATTGATCAAACCCGCTTGCCAGAACAGTATGAACTTAAGGACATCACCACCGTTGCGGAGATGGCCACTGCCATTCGGACAATGGTTGTACGGGGTGCGCCGGCGATCGGTGTGGCCGCGGCCTTTGGCATGGTTTTGGGCGCAAGAGAGTACAAAGGGAGCGATCGCGAGGGGTTCTTGGTTCACCTTGAGAAGGTCGCCTCGGAATTGCGCCAAACACGTCCCACCGCAGTGAATTTATTTTGGGCGATTGATCGGATGCTAAGGGCAGCCCAGCAACCCACAGCCACTTTGGAGGAATTGCAGCAGCACCTTCTTGAAACCGCCCAAAGCATTGCCCGTGAAGATGTGCAAACCTGTCAAGCCATTGGCGAAAACGGCCTCAGGGTTCTGCCGAAAACGCCCGAGAAGTTGCGCCTGCTCACCCACTGCAATGCCGGTGCCCTAGCGACAGCAGGCTATGGAACAGCGTTAGGGGTAGTGCGTGCGGCTTGGGCAGCGGGTCGCTTAGAGCGGCTCTATGCCGATGAAACTCGTCCTCGCCTGCAGGGGGCGAAATTAACTGCTTGGGAATGTGTGCAGGAGGGCATTCCCGTCACCCTGCTTGCCGATACGATGGCGGCGCACTGTATGCAGCGGGGGATGATTGATGCGGTGGTGGTGGGTGCCGATCGCATTGCCCTAAATGGGGACACTGCTAACAAAATTGGCACCTATAGCGTTGCCCTTGCCGCCAAAGCCCACAACATTCCCTTCTTTGTCGCGGCACCCCTTTCTACCATTGACACCAAAATTGCCACTGGGGCGGAAATTCCCATTGAAGAGCGACACCCCCAAGAAATCTATCAGGTGGGGTTTAGCCGCATTACGCCGGCTGGGGTGGATTTTTACAATCCTGCCTTTGATGTCACCCCTGCCCATTTAATTAGCGGCATTATCACTGAGCTAGGGGTCTTTGCTCCCGCTGACCTCGCACGGGGTATTGGCGCAACGGCAGGCTAACGACGGCAGACCGCACGGGCAATATCCCCTGCTATCGGAGGGGGGATAGCTTTTGGTTGCCGTCCAATCCCAACCGCAGGACTCAAACGTTGTAGGGATTACAAGAGGCAGTTGCCCGATGCCGGTAATCGTCTCCACGGGTCGAGAGGCTAAAATCCACTTGGGTAATGCCGTTCCTATTCCTATAGAAGCGACGGGAGTGCATATCTACGGTGTACACGCGAGCCACTTCCATTTCTGCCAAGACAGAGGGGGCGATCGCCCAACCTAGGCTCAACGTTGCTGCCCCCCAAGGGCAACAGATGTCCGAAGCATTGTCACAAAACCTCTTCCTCTAGTCGTGTTGCCATCCTAGCAACTGTGCTAGAAAATCCTTATTCCCAATTCAAAAAGCTCTATAGAAAAAGATGATTTCCTCGCCATCGCATTTAAGTCCAACCGACCTCAGTGCCCTTGCGGAACGTATCCGCATGGCGGCTGACCAAGCCAACGGGAATGTCCATGACCTACTGGCACTGCTGCGTCTTTTGGAGCAATTGCACCGCGAAATTTGTGACAATCAGTTTCAGGCAGCGTTGCCCACCAATCGCCAAGCGCTCTATAAACTGCTGCGGGATATTGAAACCAATGGCGGCTGGCCCTACATTCCTCGCAAACGCCTAGAGTCCTTTTTGGGGGCGATTCAAGAGGAATCAATGGATCATGAATGTTGAACGCTGGTTGATACGGCAGGAGCCGCAGTGGCTTGAGTTCGAGCAACTCCTCAACCGTGCTGAGACGGCGGGGATTCAGGGGCTATCGGCAACGGAGATTTGCCGCCTCAGTCAGTTGTACCGCGTGGTCAGTGCGGACTTGGCACGGGCAAAAACGCGCCGCCTGGGCAGTAGTCTTGTCAACTATTTGCAGGGGTTGACGTTGCGGGGCTACAGCCAAATCTATCAGGGGCGGCGCTCCCAAGATTGGCGCAGGGTCTGGGGGTTTTTCCAGCGGGGCTTCCCAGCGGTTGTTCAGCAAACGTGGGGCTATACGGCCTTTGCCTTGGGGGTCTTTCTTGGAGCTGCTGCGATCGCTTGGTGGTATGCGTGGCGCGATCGCCAGTTTTTGGAACTGGTGGTGCCCTCGGACATTCTGTCCTTGGTGGAAAAGGAGGGGAAGCTGTGGATGGGGTCAATTGTGGGGGTTGAACCCTTGGCTTCTAGTGCCATCATGACCAATAACCTGAGTGTGGCCTTTGCAATGTTGGCGGGGGGAATTCTAGGGGGGCTGGGAACCCTCTATATCCTCTGGAACAATGGTTTGCACATGGGGGCGATCGCTGCCCTTGTGGCGCAAAACAACCTAGAGTATCCCTTTTGGGCTTTTGTCAGTCCCCATGGTGCTTTAGAGTTGCCCGCCATTTTTCTAGCGGGGGCGGCAGGTCTGTTGCTGGGGCAGGCGATTCTCTTGCCGGGGCGATACCGTCGCCTTAGCGCCTTGAAGCGCAATGGGACTCTAGCCGCGCAACTGATGTTTGGGATCGTGCCGCTCCTAGTGATTGCGGGTATAATTGAGGGCTTTTGGTCACCGAATCCCCTGATTCCCAACAGTGTCAAGTATCTTTCCGGTCTTGGATTATTAACTGCTTTGATGTTTTATTTGGCTAGCCCCCTAGAGCGATCGCCCACAGGTGGGGGAAAATAAAGAGATGTTTTATTAATGTTTAGGCCGATCGCGAGAACACTATGGCAGACAACTGGCGCAGTCGCATCATTACCGAAGGCATTCAACGCACCCCCAACCGAGCCATGCTGCGAGCCGTGGGCTTTGGCGATGAGGATTTTAACAAGCCGATTGTTGGGGTGGCCAGTGCCTACAGCACCATTACCCCTTGCAATATGGGGATTGCTACCTTAGCCAGTCGTGCCGAAGCGGGCATTCGCGCCGCAGGGGGGATGCCCCAGTTGTTTGGCACAATTACCGTCAGCGATGGTATTTCCATGGGCACCGAAGGGATGAAATACTCCCTCGTTTCGCGGGATGTGATTGCCGATTCGATTGAGACTGCCTGTAATGCCCAAAGTATGGATGGGGTGTTGGCGATCGGCGGCTGCGATAAAAACATGCCCGGGGCAATGATTGCCATGGCACGGATGAACATTCCCGCCATTTTTGTCTATGGGGGCACAATTAAGCCCGGTCACTGGCAGGGGCAAGACCTTACCGTTGTCAGTGCTTTTGAAGCTGTGGGTCAGTTTAGTGCCGGCAAAATGGATGAAGCCACGCTCCATGCCATTGAACACCATGCCTGTCCAGGGGCAGGTTCCTGTGGTGGTATGTTTACAGCCAATACAATGTCCTCGGCCTTTGAAGCCATGGGTATGAGCTTGATGTATTCCTCAACCATGGCGGCGGAGGATGCCGAAAAGGCAGACAGCACGGAGCTGGCGGGCAAAGTGCTCGTGGAAGCCATCCGCAAAAATATCCGTCCCCGCGATATTATCACCCGCCAATCCATTGAAAATGCGCTCAGCGTGATCATGGCGATCGGTGGCTCGACAAATGCAGTGCTGCACTTTCTGGCGATCGCCCACAGTGCCGAGGTACCGTTGACCATTGATGACTTTGAAACCATTCGCCAACGGGTGCCTGTCCTCTGCGACCTCAAACCCTCAGGGCAATACGTTACCACCGATCTGCATCGGGCGGGCGGCATTCCCCAAGTCATGAAAATGCTCCTCAATGCCGGCCTACTCCACGGCGATTGCCTGACGATTACAGGCGAAACCATTGCCGAGCGGCTGCGCGATGTGCCCGATACCCCCGACCCCAACCAAGAGGTGATTCGTCCCTTTGACCAGCCTCTTTACGCCACCGGCCACTTGACTATTCTCAAGGGGAATTTAGCCACTGAAGGGGCAGTTGCCAAGCTCTCCGGCGTAAAACATCCCCAGATCACCGGGCCTGCCCGCGTCTTTGACTCCGAGGAAGCCTGTTTAGAAGCAATTCTTGCCGGCAAGATCAACCCCGGTGATGTCATTGTCATTCGCTATGAAGGCCCCGTTGGCGGTCCAGGGATGCGGGAAATGCTGGCTCCCACCTCTGCCCTTATCGGTGCCGGTTTAGGGGATAGCGTTGGCCTCATTACCGATGGTCGGTTCTCCGGCGGGACCTATGGTATGGTGGTGGGTCACGTTGCGCCGGAAGCTGCGGTGGGGGGAACAATTGCCCTTGTGGAGGAGGGAGACTCCATTACCATTGATGCCCATCAGCGACTCCTGCAATTGAATGTCAGCGAGGAAGAACTGGCCGCACGCCGCGCCAAGTGGCAGCCGCCGGCACCGCGCTATACCCGTGGCGTTTTAGCAAAGTATGCCAAACTCGTCTCTTCTAGTAGCCTGGGGGCGGTCACGGATCGCTTTGTCTAGGGGGGGCTAACTCCTGCAAAAAGGCCTCGACACCGGCGCGATCGCTGGTTTGGCGCGGATAACTCAGCGGCGGCCGCTGTAGGGTAATCAGTTTGACCCCCAACTCACGGGCAAGGGTCTGCTTGATCTGCTCACTCTCGTTGCCCGACGCCTTGGTCACCACCGCGGTAATCTGCCACTGTTGCCAAAGAGCGCGCTCTAGCTCAAGGGATACAGGCGGGAAAATGGCAATTAAGCGCCGGCGATCGAACCCAGCCCCTAAGGCGGCTTCTAGGGCAGTGACTGTGGGCAAGATGCGTGCAAAGAGCGTTGCCTGACGCTGGAGGAGAGCAAAGGCCGCCAACTGTTTTACCCCCACCGTCAACAACACTCGCTCCCCCACCAAGAGATTACTTTGCAGTAGCGTAGGTAAATCTGTATAAATACCCGTTGCTGGGGGTAAATTGGGGCGTTCAAAGCGCAGGTAAGGTAGCTCCAGCTCTTGGCTAAGCTGCATGGCAAGGGCAGAGATCTCCGCTGCAAAGGGATGGGAAGCATCCACAATCCCGCGAATGGCGTGTTGTTGAATTAACTCGCGGGCGCGGTTAGAGGTCAAGCGCTCGACATGGCATGTGAGCAACGGATGGGCTGGATAGAGACCAGAGGCGGCTGATGTGGTCACACTTACCCAGCAGGGAAACCCTTGGGATAGGATTAAATCCGCAATCCAACGACTCTCATGGGTGCCGCCAATCAGCCAAATTGCTCCTTCCACCTAGCCCAGTAACGCGCGACGGAAGTTTTCGCGATAGGACTTATTCATAAGCAGCGGTAGCCACAGCACGCTGAGAACAAAGCGCGATTGGGTGTAGTACGTGCGGTGAAATCCTTGCCAAAAGCGCAGGGCAATAAAGAAGTAGAGAACAATTCCACCAAGAACGAGGAGTTCCATAGAGAGGCTGGTGAATCTGAACTACCACTTCCACATTACTGGATTCTTGGGATCAAGAGTGGCGATGACCGGCTGGCTAATCTCATCCAGCATAGCCAAAATAGACTCATCCAAGTGCAGGTCAGCCGCTTTGATGTTTTCTAACACCTGCTCTGGATGGCGGGCGCCAACAATGGCACAGGTTTGCGGTTGATGCAAGACCCAGGCCAGCGCCAGATTCCCCACCGTTGTCCCCAAGCTGGTGGCAATGGGTTTCATGAGTTCAATGGCCTCGAGGGCACGGGCATAGGTTTCCCCTTGAAAGAGCTGGTTTTTGGCGCGGTTATCCTCAGGATCGAACCGATGGTCAGGCCCAAAGCGACCCGTGAGTAATCCTTGGGCTAGGGGGGAGTAGGCCAAAATGGTAATGTCGTGCTCAATGCAAAAGGGAATTAACTCTGTTTCTGCCCAACGCCAGAAGAGGGAATAGGGAGGCTGGACACTGTCAATGCGCCCGTACTGCATTGCCTCAGCCAGTTGGGCACGGGAGAAGTTGGAGACCCCAATGGCACGGATTTTGCCGGCAACTTTCAACTCCACCATCGCCTGCATGGTTTCCTCAATGGGCACAACCTCTGAACCAAAGGAACCCGCCGGCCAGTGAATTTGATACAGGTCAATGTAGTCGGTGTTAAGGTTACGGAGCGATCGCTCGCAGGCGGCAATGACTTCTTTGTAGCGCAAATGGTTGGCAAACACCTTCGTTGCATAGACACAGCGATCGCGCAGATCTCCTACGGCTGCGGCTATTATCCGCTCTGAGTGACCCTCCCCATAAACCTCCGCCGTATCAATGGTGGTCATCCCCGCTTCCACCGCTGCGCGAATCGTGCGAATGGACTCCTCATCTTCAATGCCGACCCACCAACGTTTACCAGCTTGCCAAGTGCCAAGAATGAGCGGCGTAATTTGAATCTCCGTGCGACCGAGGGGGCGAGTTTGCATAGAAAATCCCTGTTGAGGAACCACTGGCGAGACCTTGGGAGAACGGGCGGGGCACCCAGCAATCCAACTCCCTCCTTGGCCGTTGATGGCGTAAAGGAATTGATTCGCTAGATAACAGGCTCTTGGCCAGACGCACTCCCTAGCCCGCTGCAGGATTTATGGACACTGTACCGCGCGTGCAGGGCCTCCTGCAACCGCCAAACTGCCGAGTGAATATTCCCAATTTCGGAAGGATGAAATTGCCGCGTAAACGTCAAATTCAGTGGCCACAAAAGAAGAGCACCGTTGTACTGCCATAGATTTTAATTCGCTGCTGTTGCCAGCCGATCGCTAGAATGGCCTCTAAATCCGGTGGGTTTTTGGTGTGACACTCAACGGCAATTTCCCCCGTTGGCCTCAGACACCCTTGTTGCCAAAGTAACCGCAGAACGGGGAGATATAGATCGCTCTTGTAGGGGGGATCAAAGTAGATAAAGTCAAATTGCGGCACAGGGAGTTGGAGGAGTTTCTGGCGGACATCCCCCCGCAAGAGGAGGGTGTGCTGATGGGGTTGAGCCAAGGCTGACCAGTTTTGCCGAATGGCTTGACAGGCTTGGGGAGATTGCTCAATCCCCACCACCCATTGAGCACCGCGAACAAGAGCTTCTGCTCCCATTGCGCCCGTACCGGCGCACAAATCAAGCCAATAACAGCCTTCCAAGCGGCCTTGCCAGATGTTAAAAATTGCCTGGCGAACCTTTGCCCTTGTGGGTCGAGTGCTGTGGCCGGGAAGTGTTTTGAGCGATCGCTGGCCAGAAATTCGCAACGGCATACTTTTAATGTATCTGCTTCAAACCCAAATAAAAAGCCCTGGGAGTCTTGCCGTGTTTCGACCCCAGGACTTCCGTTTGCGAATCACTCCTCACTAACTAAACCATACTTTAGGTTTTCAAAGACCTGTAGAGCGTCCTATGACACTTTCTCAAGCGACACCTAACTTTTCGGGCAACGGGCGTCAACTACATTTTAGGGTTACTGGGCGACTTGGCTGCGGCAAGCTTGCCAATTTCTTGGTCAATAAAGAAGAGTCCCTGCCCCTCTGTGCCAATCAGTTCAATTTTGTCGAGGATGCTCTTGAATAAAAATTCCTCTTGGTGTTGTTCAGCAACGTACCACTGCAAGAATTGCAATGTTGCATAGTCAGGTTCCGTATCTGCCAAGTGTACTAGCTCATTGATTTTGCGGGTCACGAACTGTTCATGCTCATAGACTTTGCTGAACATCTCCTTGAGAGACTGAAAGGTGTGCGGAGGCGCTTCCATACCCCCTAGAATGGCCAAAGCCCCGGTTTCGTGCATGTAATTCAACAGGCGTCGCATGTGAGCCATCTCTTCGTCGGCATGCTGACTGAGGAATGTCGCACAGCCTTCGAGAGCTTTGTGGGCACACCAAGAACTCATTTGCAAGTAGAGATGCGCTGAGTAGATTTCAAGGTTGATCTGTTCATTGAGCCGATTTGTCATTGCTTCGGATAGCATTGCTGATTCTCCATTGGTAAAGTTCAAAGGTCTCCGGGCTGCATTGGTTACAACTGCCACAGTGGCCAGGGGCTACTTTTTGCACCCGGCCTTTGCGGATGAGCTGCTCCAAAATGGGTTCAATTGCTGCCGGCGGTGCCCGAAAATGGGTCGCCAATTCCCGCAAAGACACAATTTGACGGTTCTTGATATAGTCCTGGAGTTGCAAGAGCACGATCACTCCCTCCCTAGGGTAGAAAACCGCTGGCGATCGCCCCAGTATTTCAAGCCCATGATCACCATCCCCATCACCACCCCTAAACCCAATAACCACAGGAATGAGAACAGCGGATGGGCTGCAAATGTCATGAGTTGGTAGTAGGCCGTGGCCACCCAATAAGCCAAGCCTGTGGTCCAAGCCGCAACAAAAACTGTCCAGCCCAAATTCGTTTCCCGATAGACGGCAGCAGTGGCGGACACACAGGGAAAGTAGAGCAACACAAACAATAGAAAAGCAATGGCCGCCGTGGGTGTACCGAAGCGCTTGGCCATTTGCCCAAAGGTGGTGTAGTGCACCTGCTGGACTTCAGCGGCTGCCTCGGGGTTATCAACGTTCTGCAGCACCTTCAATCCCAAGGGATCCAGCATTTGCTGCCCAATCTCACTGAGATTTTGGGGAATGCTTAACACTGCCTCCTGCAATCCTGCCCAGACTGAAAAAGGTTCTTCCGGTTCATCCTCAACCCCTTGGGTCTCTTGGCGGGCTAAATCGGTATAGAGGGCATCCATTGTTCCAACCATTACTTCCTTGGCAAAGATGCCTGTAAAGAGTCCTACCGTTGCCGGCCAGTTGTTGGCCTGAATTCCCATGGGCGAAAAGATGGGAGTAATCCGGCGACTAAAGGCACTCAAAATTGACTGGCTACTATCTTTTTGGCCAAAGCGGCCATCGGTGCCCACGGAGTTGAGCAGCCCAAGGATGACAACAAGAATAACAATCATCTTGCCTGCCCGCACAATAAAGGTCTTCAGCCGCTCCCAAGCCCGCAGGAGTACTCCCTGAAACGTGGGCAGATGGTAGGGGGGCAATTCCATGACAAAAGGCGCAATCTCCCCCTGAAAAAGGGTGTGCTTCATCAAGAAACCCGTAAAGATGGCAGCTGCAATTCCCAACATGTAGAGTAAAAAAACTAGGTTTTGACCGTTGCGCGGGAAAAAAGCCGCCACAAATAGGGCATAGACCGGTAGGCGAGCACCGCAGGACATAAAGGGATTCATCAGGATCGTCATCAGGCGATCGCGCCGATTTTCGAGGGTGCGAGTAGCCATAATGCCGGGGATATTACAGCCAAAGGAAATCATCATCGGCAAAAAGGATTTACCCGGCAAGCCCATCCAGCGCATCAGTCGATCCATGACAAAGGCCGCCCGTGCCAGATACCCAGAGTCTTCAAGCAGCGTCAGAAAAATAAAAAGTAAACCAATTTGGGGAATAAATGTTGCCGTTGTTTGGAGCCCACCCCCCACCCCTTCGGCCAAAAGACCAATCAGCCAACCGGGGGCATTCAGAGTTTCAAGGATCTGCGTTGGCCAGCCCACAACCAATGTGCCCAAGCCAATATCAAAGAAGTCAATAAAGGCACCCCCCACGTTAATTGAGATGAGGAACACCAAGTACATGACGGCCAAGAAAATCGGAATGCCGAGCCAACGGTTGAGGACAATGCGGTCAATGCGATCCGAGACAGTGGTTGTCAGGCGATCGCGCTGCTCAAGAACGTCGGCCATCAGGTTCTGAATCCAGCAATAGCGACTATTGGCAATGATGAGATCAATATCTTCCCCTAGGATCTGGTGAATCCGCTGTCGCCATCGGCGCAAGGGGGGAACCACCTCTTGAGAAACGGATTCGGCATATTGCAGCCAAACCAAGGCTTGCATCCGATTTTGAGCACCTTGGGTCAGCAGATCGGCTATGGCCTCCTCAAGGACGGGAGGTTGGGGAATACTCACTGGGGACAGGGGGGGAGCTTTCAAGGCAGTGCGAATTTCTTGCCGCAGTTGCTCAAAATACTGTTTTTGTTTGGCACAAAAGGGCAAAACAGGAAGGCTTAAACGTTGGCTCAGCGTCTCTGTATGAATGTGGATTCTTGCGGCACGGGCCACATCCATCATATTGAGGAGAAGGAGGAGCGGTACCCCTAGATCGAGCAGCTGTGAAGTCAAGTAAAAGTTGCGCTCCAAGTTCGCCGCATCCAGGATATTGACGACCAAATCATACTCGCGCGCCAATAGAAACTTGCGGGCAATCTGCTCATCTAAGCCGCTCTCCTCAGCATCTAGGGCATAGACCCCCGGCAAATCCACCACCGTTACGGTGAGGTCGCGATCCCAATAGGAACCCTCCTTCCGCTCAACAGTTACTCCCGGCCAATTCCCCACCCGCTGGTTGGCCCCTGTGAGGCCATTAAAAATGGTTGTCTTACCACAATTTGGGTTGCCGATTAGAACCACTGTTGCTGCCATAGAACATTCCTTACCTAAAGGGGAGACACCTGAAGGGCATCGGCTTCATCCCTGCGCAAGGTCAAATGAAAGCCTCGCACTTTAATGTCTATGGGATCACCCAAGGGAGCATGGCGAATCACCTCCACTTCGGTGCCGGGGGTTAAGCCCATTGCTAATAGTTTGCGTTTGTAGCCAGGGTGAGCGGGAGCATAACCGGTAATGCGCAGGCGAGTACCCACCGGAGCAGTGCGCAGGTTCACCCCTGGAAGTTCTGGCGTCTTGAGCAAAATGTTTTGGGCTAGCTCGTGGTTAAGACAAAATCGCTGGGAATCAAGACCTATCATCACTGACCCCCTATCACTCCGATTCAAAATACGAATGACCGCCCCCGGTGCCAAACCCATCCCTAGGAGTTGTTGGGTATTACTGCACATTAATTTCGCAATGGTGTAGCGATCGCCCACCTTGGCTTCCGCAAGGGAAATCAGTTTAGACATGCCTCTTCTCCGACGCTGCCTTTGAAGATGCGGGTCGGCAATGTAGGTAAAAGGCGCCCATGATGGTGATGACATATTGCATTTAACAACCTTTTGAAAGCAGCTTGTTGCAGATAATTCTCAATTTATAGCACAGTTTTGCCGTAAGGTCATGACTTTAGCAAGTCTTAACCTCGAAACGAAAGCTCCCATCCCTGCGAGAGCGGGTGTATTTGCAACTTGTCGTGAGTTTTCTCTTAAATGAGATATTTGGACTTGTAATAAGGCTTTTGATGAGATATTTAATCTCATACGAGATACGCTAAAAAGCTAGATCGCGAAAAAACCGAGCCTGTCCAATCAGGCATAGCAGGGTGACTAGGATAGCTTTTCTAGCCCCACAGAGCTGTTTAGGTGGGCCATGTTTCACTGTGGAAGTGGGCAAGCGACCTGTTGGAACGCGCGTTGAAGGAGGTGGAGTAACCCTATGCCCAAACAGCTCCTCTACGAACAACTCGATACGCTTTCTCAAAAGGAAGTCCCTGATAGTGTCGCGCAAAACCTGAACCCAAAATACGAACTGCGCCCATATCAGATAGAAGCCTTTGCGTGCTTTTTCCACTGCTACAAAAACGACTTTCCCAACAAAGCGTCCCCCTTGCACTTGCTCTTCAACATGGCGACGGGAAGCGGCAAGACGCTCATCTTTGGCTTAGACCATCAGACGCATCTCCAAAACCCGGCGGATAGTCCCCCTCTAACCCCCCAAACAAATCATCCCTTGGAACGAAGTAACCCATTCGCATCTCTTGTCGGTAGGTCAAGCCGCGATTAGTGGTTGGTGCCATCTCTTCAACTTTTCAACGCCTTGGTTATGACGGTCCTACTCAGTTTGCCAATTTGACTGGTTTTGTGAAAAATCAGGGAACCAGAAGGGAGATTCGGATTATACGCCATCCCTTGTGGAACGATTGGCATCCTCAATGGATAGAGGCTGAGGCAAATGCTAGAAAACAATACCCCAAACATGAGATTAAACAGGCTAATCCTTTTTTAATTGCTCTAAGACGACCAGGGGATGATGTTTAGATCAAGGCTGGTGAATTCATGTAATGAGAGATAACAAATCACTGCACCCGACTGTAAGCTAAATTATCGGTATTCACCAGAGTCTAGTTAAGGCGGCTGAACCCGACCGTTCGCCTCCCGAATCAACGCACGACGAAAGCGACAGGAAGCATGGTATGGCAGGAAAGAAGAAGACCGAGACCAAACGCCCGATCGAGTCCTATGAGCACCGCAATAAGACGCGGGTCAACAACCCGCCCGCCGGCCTGGTGACGCCCGAAACTGACCCCGACGCGGGCGAGAAGAAGAAGCGCTACGCCTACGACCCGCACCTCGACCCGCAACTGGTGTGGGCCGGCAAGGCGGAACACACCTCCTTTGAAGTCCCGACCGTCTCGCTCCACGTCCACGAGCGCATCGACCCGCGCACCATTATCGAGGCGGTGCGCAAGAAGAACGGCCAGCCTCAGACGATCCAACTGGGGCTTTTCGCGGCCGAGCGCGCAGAACCCCTGCGCGAGGCGGTGGAGTTCTACCGGCACAAGCACGGCTGGAGTAACCGTCTTATCGCCGGCGATTCGCTCCTGGTGATGAACTCGCTGCTGGAGAAAGAGGGCATGGCCGGCAAGGTGCAGATGATTTACATTGACCCGCCCTACGGCATCAAGTACGGCTCCAACTTCCAACCCTTCGTCAACAAGCGCGACGTGAAGGACGGCAGGGACGAAGACCTGACCTGCTCCTGGCGAGGGAGTTGCTCACCGAGATCGGCAGCATCTTTGTGCAGAGTTACGACGAGAACGTCTGCCGCATGCGCTGTTTGGCGGGACTGGACGCATAGGACGAG
>NZ_CALJEM010000053.1 GCF_938074695.1 uncultured Thermosynechococcus sp. | reverse complement strand
TAACAGCTTTATCGTTCCGTTGATCGGTTATCTGTCAGCATATCCCTTGGCTTTCCCAAGGGCGTTGGCTTCTGATAACATCCCTCCCATCTGCTTCCTGATTGGTGTTCAGAGTTTGCGCCTTGGTTGGCTACTTGTGGGCTTGAACGGCCTACAAGAGATTGCAGATGGGTTACTTCGTTCTGAGTAGTGATTTGTTTGGAAGTTCAGGGGGGTACTATCCGCCGGGTTTTGGACTTGCGCCGATGGTCTACTATGAACTAGCCATCTTCCTTTGCCTTGGCCTTTTGGCCGCAGTCTATCAGCCTTTTGACTGCTTCATATTTACGACGGTTCAAGCGTACCTTCCTTGCGTCCCCATGCTTCCTTGCTCGAAGGTTGCCGAATTAGGCTTTCAGCATTGCCTCCTTTCATCCCCGCTTTACGGATTGATGACCAATCGCTACCGTAGGGGAAGTGCTTTCAAGCGGGCGCTGCGCTGGATGGACTTGCCTTATTCAGGCTCACCGTCATCACTACTCAGTTGTCAAGGTTCAAAGACCTTGCCAGTCATCCCTCTCGGCAATTGCTTGCTTCGATTTCGACTGAACGAATCGCACCTCTAGCTCCAGAGACCTAGCTTTGAAATCCTTAAGGACAGGTGAAATCTCAAGGGGAAGTGTAGGATAGGGAAGGTGTCATTGCGGTGTCGCCAAACGTCATTTCGCTGCGTTGTCCCTATGCCTCGTCGTACCGATATTTCCAAGATTCTCATCATTGGCTCGGGTCCCATTGTGATCGGCCAAGCCTGTGAATTTGACTATTCGGGAACCCAAGCCTGTAAGGCATTGCGCGAGGAAGGGTACGAGGTGATCCTCATTAACTCTAACCCCGCCACGATCATGACGGATCCGCAGATCGCTAATCGCACCTACATTGAACCGCTGACCCCCGACATGGTGGAAAAGGTGATTGCTGCGGAACGCCCCGATGCCCTGTTGCCGACAATGGGGGGACAAACGGCACTCAACCTAACGGTGGCGCTGGCCAAATCCGGTGTCCTCGATCGCTATGGCGTGGAACTGATTGGCGCTAAACTGCCGGCCATTGAAATGGCTGAGGATCGCAAGCTTTTTAAGGAAGCCATGCAGCGAATCGGCGTGGCGGTGTGTCCCTCCGGCTTGGCCAATACTCTTGAAGAGGCACGGGCGATCGCCCAGGAGATTGGGGTTTATCCCCTGATTATTCGCCCCGCCTTTACTTTAGGCGGCAGCGGTGGCGGCATTGCCTACAACCAAGAGGAATTTGAAGAGATTGCTGCGGCGGGTCTCGATGCCAGTCCTGTGTCGCAAATCCTGATTGAGCAGTCCCTCATTGGCTGGAAAGAATACGAACTGGAGGTGATGCGGGATATAGCCGATAACGTGGTCATCATCTGCTCCATTGAGAACCTTGACCCCATGGGCATTCACACGGGGGACTCGATCACGGTTGCACCCGCACAAACCCTGACGGATAAAGAATATCAACGACTGCGGGATGCGGCCATTAAAATCATTCGCGAGATTGGCGTAGAAACCGGCGGCTCAAACATTCAGTTTGCCGTCAATCCCGAAACCGGGGAAGTAATCGTCATTGAAATGAATCCCCGCGTCTCCCGCTCCTCGGCATTGGCTTCTAAGGCAACGGGCTTTCCGATTGCCAAAATGGCGGCTAAGTTGGCGGTGGGCTACACCCTGCCGGAAATCCCCAATGACATTACCCAGAAAACGCCCGCCAGCTTTGAACCCGCAATTGATTATGTGGTCACCAAAATCCCCCGCTTTGCCTTCGAGAAGTTCCCAGGGTCATCGCCAGTGCTGACCACGCAAATGAAGTCTGTGGGTGAAGCCATGGCCATTGGCCGCACCTTCCAAGAGTCCCTGCAAAAGGCTCTGCGATCGCTAGAAATCGGCCGCGCCGGCTGGGGGTGCGATCGCCCCGAAAAACTGCCGAGCCTAGAGCAACTGCGGGGGAAACTGCGCACCCCCAATCCCGAGCGCATTTTTGCCATTCGCCACGCTTTTCTTTTGGGAATGACCGTTGAGGAGATCTACGAGCTGACGGCCATTGATCCGTGGTTTTTGCGCCAGATGCAGGGGCTGCTAGAGACAGAAAAATTCCTTAAACGCAGCAAACTAGAGCAACTCACGGCTGATGATCTGTGGCGGGTGAAGCAACAGGGCTTTAGCGATGCCCAGATTGCCTATGCCACCAAAACCACCGAGGATCAGGTGCGAGCCTATCGCCAATCCCTTGGCGTTGTTCCCGTCTATAAAACGGTGGACACCTGTGCCGCCGAGTTTGAGGCCTACACCCCCTACTACTACTCCACCTATGAGCGGCCGGTGGAGCAAATTAACCCCCAGACCGGCGAGGTCGAAGTGCTTCCCCCCCAATCGGAGGTCTTGCCCTCCCGCAAGCCGCGGGTGATGATTCTGGGATCAGGGCCGAACCGCATCGGTCAAGGGATTGAATTTGATTACTGCTGCTGCCATGCCTCCTACGCCCTGCGGGCCGATGACTATGAAACCATCATGGTCAACTCCAACCCCGAAACGGTTTCCACCGACTACGACACCAGCGATCGCCTGTACTTTGAACCCCTCACCAAAGAGGATGTCCTGAACATCATCGAGGTGGAGCGCCCGGTGGGCATCATTATTCAATTTGGCGGTCAAACGCCCCTAAAGTTGGCCCTGCCCCTCCAAGAGTACCTTGCCACCCATGGCGATCGCCTAGGAACACAAATCTGGGGTACGTCCCCTGAGGCCATTGATATTGCCGAAGATCGCGAACGCTTCGAGAAAATTTTGCGGGAGCTGAATATCCCCCAGCCCCCCAATGGTACGGCTCGCAGCTATGCCGAAGCCCTGCGTATTGCCCAGCGTATTAACTACCCGGTGGTGGTGCGCCCCAGTTATGTCCTCGGCGGCCGGGCGATGGAAATTGTCTATTCCGATGCTGAACTGGAACGCTATATGAACGAAGCAGTTCAGGTGGAGCCAGAGCGACCGATTCTCATTGATAAGTATCTGGAAAATGCCATTGAAGTGGACGTGGATGCCATTGCCGATGCGACGGGTACCGTGGTCATTGGCGGAATTATGGAACACATTGAACAAGCGGGGATTCACTCTGGGGACTCCGCCTGTAGCCTGCCCACTCAATCCCTTTCTCCCACTGTGTTGCAGACCATCCGCACCTGGAGTATTGCCCTTGCCAAAGCACTTCGCGTAGTCGGGCTAATCAATCTACAACTGGCAGTCCAAGGGGAGCAGGTCTATATTTTGGAGGCCAACCCGCGGGCCTCGCGCACTGTGCCCTTTGTCTCGAAGGCAATTGGCGTTCCCCTTGCGAAAATGGCCGCCCGCCTAATGTCAGGAAAAACCCTCGCGGAACTCAATTTCCTTGATGAGAAAATTCCTAACCATGTCGCCGTCAAGGAAGCTGTCCTGCCCTTTGAAAAATTTGCCGGTACCGATACGGTGCTAGGACCCGAGATGCGCTCCACCGGTGAGGTGATGGGGATTGATATGACCTTTGGTGCTGCCTACGCCAAGTCCCAACTGGCCGCCAATCAAAGGTTGCCTCTGAAAGGCACCGTCTTTGTGTCAATGAGCGATCGCGACAAGAGAGCAATTGTGCCCGTGGTGCAGGAGTTGCAGTCCCTCGGCTTTCGGATTATCGCCACCGCAGGTACCCGCAATGCCTTGCTCGAAGCGGGTCTGAGCAATATTGAACTCATCCTCAAGCTCCACGAAGGCCGCCCCCATGTGCTCGATGCCATTAAAAATGAGCAAATTCACCTTATTCTCAATACTCCCTCCGGTCAAGAGGCGCGTACCGATGCCCAATTGATCCGTCGCACCGCCCTTGCCTACAAAATTCCCCTGGTGACCACGATCGCAGGGGCGAAGGCAACGGCTGCCGCCATTAAAACTCTGCAAACCTCAACCCTAGAAGTACGGGCACTTCAGGACTACCATCGGGCAGAAT
>NZ_CALJEM010000052.1 GCF_938074695.1 uncultured Thermosynechococcus sp. | reverse complement strand
GGCGATACTCCCTACTTTGCCTTTATGGCACTTCCCCAGAGTACTTTGGAATTTGTGTACCATGTGTTTCCACCACGACGCGGTGCCTTTCAATGGTCAGGCTGTGATGTGCGTCTGCGCAGTTCTTGGGGGTTGGCGTGGCGACGCTGGTTTGCACCGCTTGTCACTGAAGTGGAGGTCTATCCTGATTTGATCGGGTTGCGATCCCTCTCGATTCGCCTCAGTTTAGAGTCCAGTGGCAGCTTACGGCGGCGACGCTATGCCTTGGGGGGAACCGAGTTTGCGGAATTGCGGGAGTACCATTTGGGGGATGATCTGCGCCTCATGGATTGGAAAGCCAGTGCCCGCCGAGGACGACCGCTGGTGCGTGCCATGGAGCCAGAACGGGATCAACCCCTAATCATTCTCTTGGATCGGGGACGCATGATGACTGCTACTGTAGCGGGTTTGAAACGCTTTGACTGGGGCTTAAACGCGGCACTAGCACTGGCTCTGACGGGCTTACGACGGGGGGATAAGGTGGGCTTGGGGATTTTTGATCAGCAACTGCATATCTGGATTGCTCCCCAAAGTGGCAACTCGCATCTTGGGCGGATTCTCAATCAGGTCTATCGCTGTGAACCGGTATTTGAAGAATCCGACTATGTGGGAACAGTGAGTGCGATTTTAGGACACTATACCCGCCGTGCCCTTGTGGTGGTTCTCACGGAAGTGATTGATGAAGTGGCTTCCCAAGAACTGCTCGCGGCTATGGCTCGCCTCACCCCCCGTTTTTTACCCCTCTGCGTTGCTTTGCGCGATCGCCACATTGAAGCCCTTGCCCACCGCCCTTTGATGCCACAGTCATTGGCTCCCAGGGAGCAAGTTGCCAGCCTCTATGAGCAGGCCGTAGCCCTCGATCTGCTGCATCAGCGACAGCGTGCTTTTGCCCACCTCGAACAACAGGGGGTGCTTGTGCTCGATGCGCCGGCCGATCAAATGAGTGAACGACTCGTGGATCGCTATCTGTTGCTGAAGGCCCGTGGCCAACTCTAGGTTTGGCTAGGCTCGATGACGCTCGTATCCCTCCTTTCCGGCAATAGCCGTAGGGGTGGGCGATCGCCCGTTGGTGTTGCCAGGGGGAGAGGGGTCGAGGCCTGCGTCAGCCCACAGGTTGCCCGCAAGCGTGCTTGCAGCAGTTGACCTACTACCCGGCGTCGAATTTTTGACCGTTCCCTACATTTATTGGGTAACGTCAGGACTTACAGGGTCGGTTGTACCTTGCCAAGCAGGTCTTATATCTGTCCGGGTCTCCAGAAGTCTTTTCTAGCGGGCAATAGTGCCATGTTTGATTAGAAAAACCATATCACATCCGCCGCTAACTAGGGAATGACGCTTCCCGTCCAGTAGGATGCGCGGCGGCGTTGCTCAAGTGAGTTCCCTCTGGAAGGTGGATGACACCACCACCCAAGAACTCATGGTTGCCTTTTATCGAAATTTAGGAGCAGGCAAGGGACGCAGTGAAGCCCCACGGCAGGCGCAGTTGCAGTTAATGAATGACCCCAGTAAGCAAATTCCCTATTTTTGGGCGGCGTTTGTCAGTAGTGGTGAGTGGCGCCCACTTCCCTAGCCTTTAAGCCAAGGGGTAATTGATCGCGGTTTGTAGTTGTATCCCCAGGGGGCGATCGCGATCAATCCAGAGAATTGCCCCCTGCGGACGCCGTGGCGGCTCTCCCCAAAGTACGGTGACACTGCCAGGGGGCAGGGGTTCAGGGCTAGGCCATTGACCGCTGAGCCAGACAAGGGAATCAATGGGATACTCGGCATAGGTTTCGCAGGGGGCGATCGCCGCCAGTGCCCGCAGGACTGTTGATTGACCGTGGAGCATCCCCGTGGCAGGACTCCAAAACTGCACGGGAATTTGCTGTTGCAAACTGTAAAGATAGAGACTGGCTGCCGCAATCACCGCCTGCTCAAAGTCTTCGCTCTGCCAAGGGGCACGGGTATCCAAGGCAATGGTCACGGCATTGCCGCCGCTAAAGGTGTCAAACTCGCGTACCCGCAGCTCGCCATACCGGGCACTGGTGCGCCAATGTACCAAACGCAACGGGTCTCCCCAGCGGTAGGGACGCAGGGCACGGGTGATCCCCTCTTGGGCAACGTGCAGATGATGCTGGCGATCGCGCCACTCCTGGGAAATCTCTTGCCCCAGTTGATCCAGCAACGGACACTGTTGCAGTTGCAGTACCTGCGGATAAACGACCACCTGCTGGGGCACCGTAAACGAGCGACGGCACCAAAAGAGTCCCAAGGGAGCAGCGGTGCGCAGGTAAAGCTGTTGCCACTCATAAATGCCGCGACGCGGTGGAATCAGATCGTACTGCCACGTGACTGTCTGCTGCGGTTGCAGGTCGTCAACGGCCTTTTGGGGGACTTCCCGCTGCGTGGCTGACCAGAGGCCACGGGGGACAGGGTCAATCACTTGCAGGTCATGGCGGGGGCTTTGGGTGACATTTGTAAGAAAGACCGTAAGGCGCAGGCGATCGCCCGCATGCACCGGAGCCGCCTTAGCTCGCTCCACCACCAATCCCCGCAAGTACCGAGGCGGCAGGATCGCAGCCACCAAGAGCAGACCAACAATGATCCCCGTAATCACGTATAGCCAACCCGCCATCGAGTTAATGGCTGCTGCAAAGAAAAAGAGATTCATGCCTAAAAGCAATAGCCCCGCGTAGGCAGGGGTTACCCAGCGTTCCTCTAAAAACTGATTGAGGCGACGCAGCTTGGTCATTGGCAAGGTTGGTCTTAGGAGCGGTGCAACTCGGCGGGCAATAGGCTGGGAAACGAGTGGGCAAGCAGCTGTTGCAAGGCCTGTCGAAAGTCCCCCTTGACAAGGGCAGGATCAAACCGCTGCACCAATTCCCCGCGATCAAAAAAAAGAAGGGTTGGCAAGCTTTTCAATTGAAAGTGACGACTGAGGGCAAAATTCTCATCGGCATTGATCCTGAGAATTTGCAACCGTTGCGGCAGTGATTGCTCCAGTTGATCCAGCAGGGGATCAATGAGGCGGCACAGGCCACACCAAGGGGCCCAGAAATGGACAATCACAGGCACAGGAGCACTGTAAATTTGCCGCTGAAATCCTTCAAGAGTAAGTTTCTGAATGCCCTTCACGTTTGTTATCTCGTTTTGTCTTGGGATCATGGTAACAGCCAGCGGCAGTTTTGCAGTAGGGATTTGCAGCGATAGGATGCCGTAGGATTAAAAATAACGCAGACCATGATTGGCGATCCCCCATGACCCCCAAGCCCACCCTTTGGCAAAAAATTTTCCCCCTCCTATTGCGCGAAGCGATCGCCATCCTTGAGGGGATTAGTAACCTGTCCAGAAAGGCTGCGGAACAACTACAGGGAGTGGCTACCCAACAGGCGATCGCCCCCCAGGAATTGAATCCCGAACAGTCATGGACGAGTCGAGGGGCAGCCCTCTGGTGGCAGGGCATGGGCTGGGTGCAGCAACGGCTGCCGAACCATTTACAGGCGCGTTATAACCGCGCAACATTGACCGGGCTCGCCATTGCTCTATTCCTAATTTTACTTTGGCTCAATCCCCTGAGTTGGTTTCAAGCTCCCAGCCGTCCGACGCTGAACGAGATTAAGCGTCCTCAGCCCAGTGTCCTTGTACAACCCCGCCCCGCCCCCACGCCAATGGCTGCAACAATCCCACCCCCTCCCAAGCCCACGCCGAACCCGCTGGCGATCGCTCCTTCCTCCCCCGTCAGCGATAGTCTCACCGTCCGCCAGCAATTGCTGGCCATCTGCGATCGCTACAGCAATGCCCTGAATCCCACCCTGACGCTTACCCCCGGCGAGCAGCGCCTAGAACTGATGCTGGCCAACGGTTGGTACGATCTCAGTCCCCAGAAACAGGATCAACTGGCGCAAAACCTTTGGCAAACTGCCCATGACTTGGGGTATCAGACCGTAATTGTTGTGGATACCGCAGGTCATTTGCTTGTTCGCGATCCTGTGGTAGGGGACAATGCCATTGTTGTGCGCCGCAAGCCGATCTAACCTGCCATGTCATCGCCAATCCGCTAACCTAGAAAAGTGCTAACTTCTTCAGCCGCCTATGAGTGAGACCACCCTTTCCCCCGAAAAGCGCAAAGCCCTTGAGCTTGCCGTCTCCCAAATTGAGCGCACCTTTGGTAAAGGCAGCATTATGCGCCTTGGGGATGCCACCCGCATGAAGGTGGAGACCATTTCCAGCGGGGCACTGACCCTTGACCTTGCCCTAGGCGGTGGCCTGCCAAAGGGACGGATCATTGAAATTTATGGCCCTGAAAGCTCGGGGAAAACCACCCTGGCGCTCCATGCGGTGGCGGAAGCCCAGAAAGCGGGTGGGGTAGCGGCCTTTGTGGATGCCGAACATGCTCTTGATCCCACCTATGCGGCTGCCCTCGGCGTGGACATTGAAAATCTGCTGGTTGCCCAGCCAGATACCGGGGAAGCGGGTTTAGAAATTGTGGATCAACTGGTGCGCTCTACGGCGGTGGATATTGTGGTGGTGGACTCCGTTGCGGCCCTAGTACCCCGTGCGGAAATTGAAGGGGAGATGGGGGACAACCATGTGGGTCTCCAAGCCCGCCTGATGAGCCAAGCGCTGCGCAAAATCACCGGCAATATCGGTAAAACGGGCTGTACCGTAATTTTCCTGAACCAGTTACGGCAAAAAATTGGCGTCACCTACGGTAACCCGGAAACGACAACGGGAGGAACGGCGCTGAAGTTCTATGCCTCGGTGCGGCTGGATATTCGGCGGGTGCAAACCCTGAAGAAGGGAACGGAGGAATTCGGGATTCGCGCCAAAGTCAAGGTGGCGAAGAATAAGGTAGCGCCGCCCTTTCGCATCGCCGAGTTTGACATCATTTTTGGTAAGGGGATTTCCAATCTCGGCTGCATTCTCGATATGGCCGAGGAAACGGGTGTCATTACCCGTAAAGGGGCTTGGTATTCCTACAACGGCGAAAATCTTGCCCAAGGGCGCGAAAACACCATTAAGTACATGGAGGAGAATCCCGCCTTTGCTCAGGAGGTGGAGCAGCAGGTGCGGCAAAAGCTAGCTCAAGGGGTAGCTGTCTCTGCCAATAGAGTGGCTCATACCCACGATGAAATCGCTGAAGGGGAATAGGGGCGATCGCCCCCAAGGGACTTGCGCAGGAGGAATTTGCGCCCTCCCCAAAACGTGGAGCTTTCTCCGACCACTACAAAGCCACAGCGGGCGTATAACTGCTGCGCTGCTTGATTTTGGGCAAGGACGTGAAGATAAAGCTGAGAGTAAGTGGGGCAAAGGCTGACTTCAACAGTGTGCAAGAGCCGCCGGCCAATCCCTCGCCGCCGGTAGTCTGGATGCACAGCTAAATTGGAAAGATAGGGGTGGGGCTGACCTTGGATTTCACGGAGCTGCACTTCAACACTGCCCACACAGAAAGAAGAGGGTTCCCTGGGCAGAACCGCTAGCCAGCAACGATAGTGGGGACGCTCTCTGTGCCAGCGATCGCGCAAGTCCTGCTCAATTCCCAACTGGATAAAACTGCGCCAAAGGGCTTGCCAACCGCCGCCGGGGTGAAAACTCAGCGCCACCAGCTGAGCGACCCTGGGAAGATCGGTGATCTCTGCGGCGCGAATCTCAATCATCCTAGGGGCGAGTGAGAACAGATTGGTCGCGTTGGAGCTGAGTCAGCAGTGCCCGCAAGGGGGGCTTGGCCAATAGGGTTTGCGTATCCGCCACGAGGCGATCTCCCCACAGGTTTTCCCGCTGAAACTCCACCGTGCCATAGCGGCTATCAAGGCGCAGGGCTTCCTCTGCCAGTTGCAGTGCCTGTGTTTCATTCCCCAGGCGCAGGAGAGCAGTGGCCAGTGCTAGTTTGGGTTCACTCGCCTTGGGGTCAATGTTTGCCGCCTGCTCCCAGTTCTTGGCGGCTTGGCGGATATTCCCCTGTTCATAGAGCACAAGGCCAATGTTGGTATAGGCTGGCCAAAACTGTCGATCCAAGCGCAGGGAGCGGCGATATTGCTCAAGTGCTGAGTCTTTTTGCCCCAGCTTCAAATAGGCGTTGCCCAAGTTAAACCATTCCTCTTTGGCATCGGGTTTCAGTGCCAGTCCCTGTTCAATTACCCGTACCGCTGCGTCATAGTGGCCTAGGCGAAAATAGGCAGACCCTAAATTGAAGTAGGCAGCGGGATTTTTATCATTCAGCTTCAAAGACTGCTCTAGGGCCGGCACCGCCTCCTGGGGTTGGTTCACGGCAAGGTAAAGTCCCCCCAGCAATGCCCAAATTTCGTGGGCTTGAGGAGCCAACTGCACTGCCAGTTTTGCCCGCGCTAAAGCCTCTTGAAATTGCTGAAACTGTGCCAATTGCAGGGCTTCTTGCGCCACGATAAAGCCATTTTGCTCCATTTCCTTGGCATTGAGTTCAAGGGTGCGCGGTAACACCACTTGTGCCGTTGCCAAGCTGCCACTCAGGAGGACAAGACCCAGACTCAGGGTTAAACGGGCAAGCGTTTTGGGCACGATGCAGTTTCCGGTTTGAAGCTAGGGGAATTCTTCTTTAGTTTGCCATACCCCGCCGGTATTTGACACTCCTGAGGGAGCCTAGCTAGAGTACAAAAGCCTAAAGTAATTTCCCGACATAGGATTGGCTTTCCCGTTTCAAGGAAAAACAGTTCCCTTTCAGGAGCGATGGCCTGAAGGACAGGCTAGGCTCGTTACTGTGGTAGTTTCCATTTAATCAGCTTCCCCGGAGGGAAGCAAAAGAATCTTTAATGTAGTCTCTCCCTGAGCGGATTGCAACGCCCTGTTCCGAGGGATCCTTTGCAAGGGGGGGTAAATTATTTTCTGCGAGGTCACTAAAAATGCTCAAACCCTCTCCCAGAGCGACTCCGGCGGATTTTACGCAAGAATCAGGGGTTTGCCCACCTGAATAGATCCGTCGGCAAAGAAAAATCCACCGTGAGAAGGCGAGGAGGAGGCCGGCGCGGTTGCATGGGCGCATTGCCAATATCCGACGGGTTTTAGGCACTTCAGCTGCTGATGTTATTTTGCTAATTCTGGCAGCAGGCGCTCGTAGTGGTGGGGCGATCGCCAGCGCAACAGATGAGTTACGGGCTGCCCGATGAACTCTGTTGTCAAACCAATGGCACGGCGGGGGTGCAGTGTCGCCAAGGCAAGCGCGGCTTCAAAGTCGCACACCCCCCAATCCACGAGGCGTCCTACCATGGCCAAAAGAGGTACCGTTGTGCCACAGAGGGTACCATCCTCAAGACGAGCCGTGCCATTTTTCACGGCAATGTGTCGCTGATCCCAGGGGTAGATGCCATCCCCCAAGCCCAGGGGCGCCAAGGCATCACTGACCAAAAACAGGCGATCGCCGGCGCACTGCCAGAGTACCTTCAGCATTTGCGGATGGACATGAACGCCATCGCCAATGACGCCGCACCAAACCCGCCGATCCGTCAAGGCCGCCGCCAATAACCCCGGCTCGCGATGATGCAGGGGAGGCATGGCATTAAAGGCATGGGTAATCATGGTTGCACCGGCAGCAAACGCCGCTTGGGCTTCCTCCAGCGTGGCCATGGAGTGACCGACACTGACGGTAATTCCCAATTGCCTCAGGTAGGGCAACACTTCACCCTTTGTATCCAATTCAGGGGCAAGCGTCAGGATTTTCACGGCTGGGGTAAACGCCCCGAGGACAGCCTGTACACTTTCTAGGGTCAAGGGCTGGAGATGGGCTGGGGGATGGGCGCCGCGCTTTTGGGGATTGAGAAAAGGCCCCTCCAAATGCACCCCCACAATCTCAGCCTCAGGGGGCTGGGAATTTGGCCGGTACTGGTGAATGACGGCCAAGGCAGTCTGCATTTCCTGCAGGGGAGCTGTGACAATTGTTGGTGCGTAGGCATCAATCCCCGCCTGCCACAGATAGCGGCCAATGTTTTGCAGCGGCTCTGGGGTTGTTAACCAAGGAAAGGGAATGCCCAAGGCACCGTTGATTTGCAGATCTACGCCCCCCAGGGAGAGATAGTCGCCACCAAAGTCCACTACGTCAGGACACTCAGGGGGAATCAGGTTGCTGCCGATCGCCGTCACCTTGCCATTGGTGAGTTGCACCTGTTCCCAGCGATCGCGGCCCGCCAGTCGCACGCGATCCAGCCATTGCACCGCCCTCATGCCGGCGTTGCTTGCAGATCGGGTCGTTCTTCAGGGACAATCGCCCCCTCCACAGGACACACTTGCAGGCAAATGCCGCAGTCAATACAGGTGGCAAAATCAATCCAGTACCAATCGGTGCCCTTGGTATTTTTGCCGGGCCCTGGATGAATACAGGCCACCGGACAGGCTTCAACGCAATCGGCAACCCCTTCACAAACGTTCGTGACAATGGTGTGGGCCACAGTGTTCTCCTCACTGAGAGTAGATGCAGATCTCAATTCTAAAGCCCAAGGCTAGATCCCCAGATCTGACTTGGCGGCTTGAGCGGCCTCCAGTAACATTGGGGTGGGTAATGCCTCCCAGTCGCGATCGCCAATCTCGGCATAAAAGGTTTCGTCATAGCTGCGGGTTTGGATCACCACCGGCATCGGCACCGCATGACCTAGCACCAGCGCCTGTTGTTTAGAATCGAGCTTGGCCAACACCGAGCGCAACTGCTGTGCGCCTGCAACGCCCGTAAAGATTGCCTCAATGTCCTTTTCGTCGTTGAGGAGAGCAGTAATGCGGGTGCCAATTTGCGACATGATCTCGCTGTCAATGCCCGAAGGTCGCTGATCCACCACGAGAAGCGTCACAAAGTATTTGCGCATTTCGCGGGCAATCGTGCCAAAGATTGTCTGTTTCACTGTGGCGGGATCCAAAAAGCGATGGGCCTCTTCAATGGTGATGACCAGTTGCCGTGGGCGATCGCTGGGATTTTTGGTTTGTAAAAACACCTCCGACTGTTGCACATAGGCCTGGTGAATGCGGCGGGCAATTATATTCGTTGCCAGCATATAGGAGAGCAGATTGGCTTGGGAGCCAAACTCGATTACCACGTGTTGACCGGCCGCAAGGGTCTCCAAAATCTGGCCAATGTAGTTCTTGGTACAGGTGTTGCGCAGATACTTGAGTTGTTCCAGCCGCGTCAGTTTCCGTTGCAGGGCCATGATCGAGGGCATGCTGCCCATCTTGGTTGCGCAAAATTCTTGAATCTCCTGATTAGTCATCATCAGCAGGCGACTAATCCAGGTTTTGCCAAACTCATTGCGCAAAATGATGGCATTTTCAAGGCTGGCCTCCGAGAGGTTCAGCTCCGATTGCACCAGCGCCAAGTCTTCTACCTCAATTTGATCAAAGCCGATGTAGAGTTCTTGAGCATCCCGCACCCCTCGCCGCTGTGTGGATTCGGGGTCAAGGGTATAAATTTTCACCTGCTGCGGAAACAGTTGCCGCAATCCCTTCACAGTGCTGAGTTGCTTACCTTCGCGGGTCGCCTCCCAGCCATACTCCGAGTGCATGTCAAAGATCAAGTTCACCGCCGCCTGTTTGCGGATAATCCCCGACAGCAACAGCCGCGTCAAAAAGGATTTTCCTGTACCCGACTTGCCAAATACGCCATTACTGCGCTCCACAAAGCGATCCAAATCTAAGCAAATGGGTACCTGCATATCCAGGGGGGTGCCAATGGCAAAATTGCGCCGCTGCGGATCGTCTTCCCAGCCAAAGACGGCGCGAAAGTCCCGTTCACTGGCCTCATAGACGGGACTGAAATGGGCAGGGATGGTCTTTACGGGCAGTAAGTCCTGTCCATCGTTGAGGATCATCAACATGGGAGCCACACTCAAGGTGGCAAACGTGCCTGTTCCCGCCAGCACCTCCTGCAAAAATGTGTCCTCAAGGGCCGGAGGATTTAAGAGAATGCGGGGATTAGCGGTGCCCAGCACAACATCCGTCAGCAGACAAAAGAAGCGCGATCGCTGGCCCTGAATGACCAAAAACTGACCCACCCGCAGTTCCTCGACGGAGACATTGCCACTAAGGCGCACTTCCAAGCCTTGGGTGAGAGAGCCTTGGACAACAATTCCCATCTGTTTAGCGCTCATTGTCTATTCAACTGCCAGAACTTTAATGCGCTGTGGATCCCCTAAGTGGAATGCAGTTGCTGTGCTTTGGAATTCAGCACCCGGTTGTGGACTGGGCTGCAGGGTCTGACTCAGGTGTTGCACATAGCGATCCTGCTGCCGCCGAAACCCCTCCAGGTTATCTCCGCGATTGAGGAGAGCAAAACACACGGTGCCGTATTTGGCCGTGGGCAAGACGCCCACAAGGGCGCTGACATTCCACAAAGAGCCGGTTTTCGCTAGGGTCGCTGCCGGCAGTTGACGGTGCTCTAGCGTTCCGCGATCGCGCCCGGCCATGGGTAAGACATCTGCTAGGCTATGGTTTTTCTGGGCGAGCATCTCCTGAAGAGCCAAGAGCATGCCGCAGGCGGCGCGGGGAGAAATTCGATTCTCTTCCCCCAGACCTGAGCCGTTGATGAGTTGAATCTCACTGGGAGGCACATTGGCTTTGCGGGCAGCCACTTGAGCTACTGCCGCAGCCCCCCCGGCCATTGCCGCTAGGGTTTCTGCGATCTCATTGTTACTGTAGAGATTCATTTGCCGCACAATTTCCCCCAAGGGCAGGGAGCGATGCTCGAGGCGAAGGGTGACCTGAGCGGGGATGGTGCTTTGGAAGCGAGTTGCCCCTAGGATTTTCACTTGGGGGCGGGGTTGCCCCTTGAGGTGGTCCGTGTAGGCCGCTTCAATTTGCGGTGTCCAGCGGCGGTGATCCAAGGCGAGTTTGAATTGCGCGGCGGCCATTTCAGGGTCAGGGGAAAAGTTCATCCTCAAGGGCGGAACAACGACTAAGTTCCCCTGCACTTGACGAATTCCAAGGTGGTTGAGGGCATTGCCAATGGCGATCGCCTCCTCCCAGACAAAGAGAGGATCATTGCCCCCAATTAAGATCAAATCTCCCCTGAGGACGCCCTTTTGGATTGAGCCGGTGGTGCCAATGCGGGTGAGGAACCGATAGTCAAACGGGTATTTCTCGAGGACAGCAAGGCTGGTGGCGATTTTAGTGACCGAGGCAGCAGAAAGGGGGCGATCCCCTTGGTGGTTCACGAGGAGTTGTTGGGTACTTTGAACCCAAATGCCCTGTTGATGGGGGGAGAACCCTGCCTGAGCTAGGGTTGCTAGGTAGCGATCCCGATACTGATGTAATGCCACTTCCGGAGGAAAAAGCAGTAACTGGAGTTTCTCCATCCGCGGTTGCCCCCAGTACCATACCAGCGTTGCCAAAAGCTCTAACATCTCCGTCCTAATTTGCCGCCAGTTGCCACCATCCCAGACTTGGGCCAATAAGGCGAACCGTCAGCCAAATCACCACCAGCAGGCCAATACCCACCCAGGTGCCGCGGGTCACCCACTTTTGAATCAGCAGCAGTTGCTCCTTCTTGAGCCAGCCCCCCTTCGGTTGACCATAGGTATCCCCCAAGGTCTGCTTACGCCGCTTTGCCTCACCCATGACTTAGCGCTCCCAATTCCAGATCCTGCTGCCCAATTGGACATGCCCCTATCGTCTCAAAATTCCTTAAACCTTAGCAAGAGGTGAGCCGCATTGCCGACAATTTTTTCGGCTTTTTTCGGCAATTTTATTTAGGCCTCCAAAACAAAGTTAATGAGTTTACCCGGCACAAAGATGACCCTCTTGATCTTCTTGCCCGCCAAATAGCGTTGACCTAGATCGGAGGCCTGAACTGCCTGCTCTACCTCCGGTTGACTGGCCGTGGCAGGAACCTGCAATGTGCCGCGAGTTTTGCCCATCACTTGAATGACCACCGTAATCTCCTCGGCCACCAGTGCCGCCGGATCTGCCTTCGGCCAAGGTTGGCGGTGGATGGAGCCGCTGCCCCCCAGTTGTTGCCAGAGTTCTTCGCTGATGTGGGGGGCAAAGGGGGCAAGTAGGGTGAGTAAGGTTTGGATGCCTTCGCTATAAACTCCGGAGGTGTAGCAGTCGGCACTGCCGAGGGCATTACTGAGTTTCATGAGTTCGGCAACGGCGGTGTTGAGTTGATAGTCACCTTCAAGATCGTCGCTGATTTCTTTAATGGCAGTGTGTACTGCCCGGCGCAGTTCCCGCTCCTCCTTACTCAGCGTAGGGGGCAGGGGAACGCCAAGGCGACCGCCCTTGGCCTTAAAGGTTTGTACAAGGCGCCAGACGCGGTTGAGAAAGCGAAACTGCCCCTCAACGTCGGCATCGTCCCACTCTAGATCTTTTTCCGGCGGCGCTTTGAAAAGAATAAACATCCGTGCGGTGTCGGCGCCGTACTGCCGAATGACATCGCCGGGGGCAACGCCGTTGTACTTGGATTTGGACATTTTTTCATAGACCACTTCCAACGCTTCACCGGTTTCTGGATCCGTTGGACAGTTGAGATCGGCAATTTGGCTAGGAATCACGTATTTGCCGGTGCGGGGGTTTTTGTAGGTGCGTCCCTGTACCATACCTTGGGTGAGGAGACGTTGAAAAGGTTCACTCACATGGACAAGCTGGCGATCGCGCAGCACTTTGGTGAAAAAGCGGGAGTAGAGCAAGTGAAGAATGGCGTGCTCAATCCCCCCCACGTACTGATCCACCGGTAGCCAGTCTTTAATGGCCGCTGGGTCAAAGGGGGCTTCACTATTGCGAGCATCGGCATAGCGGAAGTAGTACCACGAGGAATCAATGAAGGTATCCATGGTATCGGTTTCCCGCTGGGCAGGGGCACCACACTTCGGGCAGGGGACATCCCGCCATGCAGCAAGTTTCGCCAAAGGAGAAGGCCCGCGACCGGTAAACTCCACCTCTTCCGGCAGCAGAACGGGGAGTTCGGAGCGCGGCACAGGCACCGCCCCACAGTGCGGACAGTGAATGATGGGAATGGGTACCCCCCAATAGCGCTGGCGGGAAATGAGCCAGTCCCGCAGCCGATACTGCACTTGCTCTCGTCCCCAGCCTTGGGCGGTTGCGTAGTCGGTAATTGCTGTTTTGGCTGCGGTGGCGTCCATTCCCGTGAATGGACCACTATTAATTAAAATTCCCGCTTCGGTATAGGCAGCTTTGAGGCGGGCACCGGCTTTACCGGTTGGGGGGATAATTACTTGGCGAATGGGCAGCTTGTGGGCTTTGGCAAACTGAAAATCCCGCTCATCGTGAGCCGGAACGCCCATGACAGCGCCGGTGCCGTACTCGTAAAGCACATAGTCGGCAATCCAGATGGGAATTTCTTCACCGGTAAAGGGATTTAGGGCTTTGCCCCCGGTGGCCACACCGCGTTTGGGGCGATCGCCCGCCGTGCGTTCCAGTTCACTTTCCTGCTGCACACTGGCAATAAAAGCCTCCACGGTTTTGCGGCGGCGGCTCGTGGTCACCTTCAGGGTGAGGGGATGTTCTGGCGCCAGCACCACATAGGTCACCCCATAGACGGTATCGGGACGGGTGGTAAAGACGGCAATTTTCTCCTCCCTGCCGACAACGGGAAACTCTAGGTAGGCACCACTGGACTTGCCAATCCAGTTCGCCTGCATCAATTTCACCCGCTCTGGCCAGCCCGTCAGTTGTTCTAGGTCATTCAACAGTTCCTCGGCGTAGGCGGTAATTTTGAGGAACCACTGCTTGAGAAGGCGCCGTTCCACTAGGGCGCCCGATCGCCAGGATCGCCCTTCGCTATCTACCTGTTCGTTGGCCAAAACGGTTTGATCAACCGGGTCCCAATTTACGGCCGCTTCCTTCTGGTAGGCCAACCCCGCCTCAAAGAATTCCAAAAAGAGCCACTGCGTCCAGCGATAGTACTCAGGATCACAGGTGGTGACTTCCCGCTCCCAGTCGTAGGAAAGACCAAGACGTTGCAGTTCTTGGCGCATTTGGCTAATGTTTTGCTGTGTCCAGACGCGAGGATGAATCCCCCGTTCAATGGCGGCATTTTCTGCCGGCAGGCCAAAGGCATCCCAGCCCATCGGGTGGAGAACGCGATAGCCTTGCATTCGCCGGCAGCGGGCAATGACATCGGTAATTGTGTAGTTGCGAACGTGCCCCATGTGCAAGTTTCCAGAGGGGTAAGGAAACATTGAGAGGGCATAAAATTTGGGCTTTCTCGGATCGGTGTCGGTGCAGTCCAGCTTTTCAGCAGCCCATTTCTGTTGCCACTTGTCCTCAATCACTTGGGGGTCGTAGCGATCGTCCACAACAGTTTTCCCGAAAGAACAGCTTATCTATTGTATCTAGAGCCTAGCCATCCAAGAGGCGGCGGCACTGTTCAGTCCAAAATCAACAGGTGGTAGGGGCGCTGCATTTGGCGGTAGGTTTGAGCCGTTTCACCATCATAGGTAATGGGAATGTGAGACCCCTCTGGACGCAGGATCTCACCCAAGGGAGCGGCTAGTTCTGTTTCATCCTCTAGCAGGAGAATGTGCTCCACGCCTTAATTGATGGCCCATGGACACCGAAATTTTGGCGAAATTCTCCGTCAACTACGCCGCGGTTGATCGTGGCTGAGGAGGGATAGGAATTCCCGCTGCGATCGCCTCTGCCGGGAATGTGGGGACAAGGCGACTACAGTAAAACACAAATTGCTCTAGCCATGTCATTGACGCTCATCCCGCTAACGCCAAAGCGTATAGCGGGAGATTCCCCGTTCACAGAGTCTTAGCTAGATGCCCCAAAGGACACCCCCGCCAGAACCTCTCCAGGGGCATTTTCAGCACTGTCCGCCCGACAGCGCTTTTCAAATCTATTCACCAGCACCAAAGCACTGGCAACA
>NZ_CALJEM010000051.1 GCF_938074695.1 uncultured Thermosynechococcus sp. | reverse complement strand
ACCGCGGTTGAGGTATTTCAACAGAACCGGTGCCGCAGACTGCACACCGCCATAGCCAATGACCCACAGGGCGAGAAAGCCCCCCACTTCATAAAATGACCAGTTGAGGACACTTTGGAGATAGACCGGCAGGCCCACCACAAACCAGACATCCCGCGCCCCAAAGAGGAAAAAGCGGGCGGCGGAAAGGATATTGATCTCCTTGCTCTTGGAAAAGAGTTGACGAAACTTGATTTTCTTTTTGATCTGCCCCATCCCCCGCGGCAGCAAGAAACCGGTAAGCATGATCAGGAGGAGGGCGATCGCCATTATCCACAGGGACGCCACAAAGCCCGCCAACGTCAATAGTACACTTCCCACAAAGAAGCCCACCCCCTTGAGGGCGTTTTTAGACCCCGTCAGAATTGCCACCCACTTAAAGAGGCGCGACTCCGCCTCTTGGGGCACTACCAAGCGAATGGCACTCTTGGAACTCATTTTGGTGAGGTCTTTGGCCACCCCCGACATCGCCTGTGCCGTCATTACATAGGGCACGGCAAACCACAACGGCCAGTCTTGCGTTAGAGGTGTAAGCATAAGGAGCGAGATCACCTGCAAGCCAATGCCGGCGTAAAGGGTGACATTTAATCCCAACCGCGCACCAATCCAACCACCAAGAAAATTAGTGATAATGCCAAAAATTTCATAGAAGAGAAATAGGAAGGCAATTTGCAGCGGGGTGTAGCCAATCTGGTTAAAATACAGCAGCACTAACATCCGCAGCGCGCCATCGGTAATCGTGAACCCCCAGTAGGCGAGGGTCACAATCATGTAGTTGCGGACACTGGTGGACACAGCCATAGCAGACTCCCTAGGACAAAGTTAGGGCGACGTAGCGCGCTAATTCCGCCAAGCGGTTGCTGTAGCCCCATTCGTTGTCGTACCACGCGAGAATTTTCACCTGCGTTTCATCCACCACCATGGTAGAGAGGGCATCCACAATGCTGGAACGGGGGTCGTTGCAGTAGTCCACAGAGACAAGGGGACGCTCCTCATAGCCGAGAATTCCCTTGAGTTCCCCGGCTGCCGCGGCCTTGAGAGCTGCATTCACTTCTGCCACACTCGTGGGGCGACTAACTTCAAAAACACAGTCTGTGAGCGATGCGTTCAACAGAGGTACCCGCACCGCCAAGCCGTTCAGTTTCCCCTGGAGTTCTGGATAAATCAGCCCGATGGCAGTGGCTGAGCCGGTTGTCGTGGGTATAAGAGACATGAGACTAGAGCGCGCACGGCGCAAGTCCTTATGGGGAGCATCAACGACGGTTTGCGTATTCGTGACATTGTGAATGGTGGTGATCAAACCATGGCGAATGCCAAAGGTTTCGTGAATAACTTTCACAACGGGAGCAAGGCAGTTTGTCGTACAGGAGGCAGCAGTGAGCAAGTGGTGTTCTTGGGGATTGTAGAGGTGATCATTCACCCCCATGACAATGTTGAGGGCTTGCTCTTTAACCGGGGCAGCAACAATGACTTTTTTCACCCCTGCGGCAAAGTAGGCAGCCAGTTGTTCTGGCGTTCGGAATTTACCCGAGCATTCCAAAACAATCTCGACTCCCCGCTCTTGCCAAGGCACCTCTGCTGGGGTTTTCGCTTCCGAAAAGCTGATGATCTGATCGTCAATGGCGATCGCCCCCTCTTTGGCTTGAATGGTTTGGGGCCAACGGCCATGAACCGAATCAAACTCCAACAAATAAGCAGCCGCAGTCGGGCCTCCCTTAATCTCGTTGATGTGGCGAAAGTCCAGCTCAGGCCAACCCCAGGCAGCCCGCAAAACCAAGCGACCAATACGACCAAAGCCATTGATGCCAATGCCGACGCCCATCGTTGCTGCTCCAGCAGTACACCCCTACCCTATTTCAAGGCCTCTTGAACTGTCAATCTGCAACCATTCTTAAAGGGTGCCCCTAGACATGGGGACAGGAGGCTTGGGTTGGTTCATGCCAACAGGGGAGAATTGTTGGCTCAGGAATCGGATGGGCAGGCGTACCAAAAACCATCTCGCAACTGGAGTCCCTAAAGTTGGGAGTCATAGTTAAAGGAAGGCCAAGCTGCTGCCGAAAAAACTGCTCTGTCGGCTTTTTACAGAGGTTCACACACAGCGCCATGCATTGGCCCTCGGCCAAGTAACGGCATTTTTGAATGCGGACGCCACTTTGCTGCCATTGGCGAGATTTATTCGGGAGAAGCACCTCAACCCAGTAGCGATCGCTGGCACCAACTAGCCAACCTGTGAGCCGGGTGGCAAACCACGCATTCCCTTCACAGACCCAGCGGGTAGGACGCACAAACCTGCGGATGAGAGCACTGACCGTCGGCGGGATGAGAAGATCAAAGACCTTAGCAACTATGGCCTGCTGCTGCGCCGGCGATCGCCCTTGCTTTAGTTGCCGAGTGATCTCAATAAAGCCAACGTAGTCGAATCGCCGTGCCCGAACACCAAGGACATTGGCGATCGCCCGAATGAGGCGAGCTAAGCACCATTGCTCTAGCCAATTCAAGGACTTAGGGGGCATTGTCGAGGTACTCTAACACTTCCAGGGCAGCACGGCGAACAATTGGCTCTGTTTCCTGTCCTAAGAGGAGATAGAGCGCTTCTTGCACCTGACGGCGATCGGCGCCCTGAGAGACACGAGCAAGTTGGCGAATGGCCACCAGCCGATGCAGGGGTTGAGGATGGGTGAGGTCAGTCAACCACCGGCAGACCTGTTGGGTCTGATGCTGCTGTTGCAGTTGTCCAATCGTTGTCCCCAGCAGAGCAATGACACCCACCAGCAGCAGGCCAAGGAAGATAAGAGCCACCACCAACCACGGATCTGCCGTGTGCTGCCCCACATGGAGAAGGGTATAGGTCCCCAAACAGGCCAGCACCCCCCCCGCCACCGTCAAGGCAAAGGGATGATATAGCCAGTGGTGAACCTGCTGGCGCAGATCCTGCCACAGCGTTAAAAGTCGGCGTTGCCACCGGCTGAGGAGAAAAATCGTACCCACCCCGCTGAGAGTAGCAATCATCAGGGGGCCATCGGTTTGCCACAGAAGGAGGCCTGTCCCTAGGCCAGCCATGACAAGTACAAGGCGTTCAGAAAGGAACCTCAGAACAGCGGACTTCCAGCGGCGGCGGCGCGATCGCGTAGCGTGCCCTTTGGGCAATCGCCTTTGGCGCAGCGGAGTTGAGTGCTGTTGAGGTCGTGGCAATGACCATTTCGCCCAAGAGGTAACCATAGAGTGGGTGTGCTGCCAATTGCTGTCTTATTCTACTTTGTGCAGGTGACTAAGTGACATTAGAAGCGACTAAAGGTTATAATGCTCCTATGAGTACAAAGAGATATTGCCAGTGGTCTGGTGCTGCGAAATAGATTCGAGAAGCGCTGTCGGGCGGACAGTGCTGAAAATGCCCCTGGAGAGGTTCTGGCGGGGGTGTCCTTTGGGGCACCTCTCCTAAGCGTCGAGGGAACCCTAGCCAAGACTCTGTGAACGGGGAATCTCCTGCTATA
>NZ_CALJEM010000050.1 GCF_938074695.1 uncultured Thermosynechococcus sp. | reverse complement strand
AAGAAGATTTAGAGAACGCCGAGCGGCACCTTCATGCTTGGGTAGAAGTGTATTTGCCGGAGGCAGGCTGGCGCAGGTATGATCCCACTCTTGATCTAAGCGGTGAGCGATCGCCCCATTGCCCTTGTGGCTGCTGCTGATCCGGCGGATGCCGCCCCCATTCAAGATGCCCTACGGGGACAGCGGGTCACCTCAACTATGACCTATCAACTACCGATTCGGCGCCTCTGCTAGGTATGGAAGAAGAAGGCGGTGCCGAGAATTCCATAGGTGGCCAACAGCAGCGCCCCTTCTAGCCAATTGGAGCGGCCATCCAGACTAATCACGTTGGCAATCACGACCGCAATAATCACCGTCACCACTTCAAAAAGACTAAAGTTCAAATCCATCGGCTGACCGATGAACTGGCCAATGAGCACAAGAACAGGTGCGACTAAGAGCGCCACCAAGAGGGATGAACCCAGGGCGATGGAAACGGACAAATCCATGTTGTTTTTCAGAGCAACCCCCACAGCAGTGACGTACTCTGCTGCACCGCCCACCAACGGTAGAAGGATCACCCCGGTAAATAGCGGTGTTAGACCCAAGTCCGCTGTGGCTGCTTCAACGGCACCGACAAAGATTTCCGACTCAAAGGCTACCCCAATCGTGGCAATCAGCAGCACGGTAATCCACAGGGGGAGGCTGGGTCTCTTTTCGTCTCCTAGTTCCACTTGGCTGACCTCGTAAAGATAGCTGTGGGTTTTCAAAGAGAAAAGTAACGTTAAACCGTAAACAAGTATAAGAATGATAGCTGCCACCACCGACATTTTAGAAATCGCCGCCGGCGGCACACCGCTGGAGGTATAAATCACCATTGCCGGCAAAAGCATGGCCGCGATCGCCACCGTCATCGAGGAAGCATTGACCCGTGCCACCACTGGAGCAAAGGATTGCTCCTTGTAGCGAATGCCCCCCAGCAGCATAGACAACCCCATCACCAGCAAAAGGTTTGCCATGAGGGTTCCCGTAATACTCGCTTTGACAATATCCACTAAACCCGCTCGCAGTGCCACAATGGCAATAATCAGTTCCGTGGCATTTCCAAAGAGGGCATTCAATAGACCCCCGATTGTCGGCCCTGTGGCAAGGGCGACCTCCTCTGTTGCCGTGCTCAGCCAAATTGCCAAGGGGACGATCGCCAGTGCTGCCAAAATAAAGACTGTAAGGGCGCCCCATTCTAGTTTTTCAGCAGCAATCGAGAGGGGAATAAACACCAAAAAACCAATCGCAACCAGTCGCTTCATGGGGGCATCCCTGATATGGTGAAAGGAGAAAAATCTCCTCTATCCTAGCCTGCGGTTTGCGTACTCCAGCCCCAACGGCCAGAGGTAGGATCGGTGGCTAGCCACTGCGGAGGATGACGCGCTGATTTTGGCGGGCCACAAGGGAGAGGGTGAGTGGGCCGGCGGTATAAACGGGCGTAGGGGTCACCGCACTAATGTCAATTGTCCCCTGGTGATCTTTGAGGTCAAGGACAAACTTTACCAGTTCAATTTGGCGAAAGGAACCCACTGTGCCGGTTACCGGATCGGGAAGCACGCCGGAGGCGATCGCCCGCCGATTACTCACCGTAAACAACTGATCCAACCGTTGCAAAATTTGCTCATCGGTCATCTGGCTCGGATCCAAGGAAATCGTAGCCAGATTCTCCCCTTGGCGGAAAACCTCCTGATTCCGGGCCACTTGGGGCACCACGAGAATATGCCTTTCCCCCTGTAGATAGTTGGCTGCCGCTAGGATACGCACCACATAGGGCTGACCGTCACTAATTTGGCTGCGCAGGCGGTTCACGTCTTCGGTAGTAATTTGAATCACCTGATCTGTCGGTTTGACATTTTGGGGATTATTAAGAACAATGGCATTGCGACGTGCCTCTCGGAGCAGTTCTTCAATCACTTGGGTGGCCTGACCCGGATCTTTGACATTTTGAATGATGGCAGAGGCCAAGACTTGCCCCGTGCGAATGGCGATCGTCCCGCGTCTTAGTCCTAGCAATAGGATGCTCACGTTCTCCTCAAGGCGTTGGCGACTGGCCTCAAGGGCAGCAATTTCCTTTTGGAGGCTGCGCTGTTGATTGCGTAGTACCTGCTGCTGCTGATTGGCGAGAGCCAGTTGATCCTGAATGCGGTCAATTTCAGCTTTCAGACGATTCTTTTGATCTTCAACTTCGGCAAGGCGCTGTTGAGCTGTACGGGTGGCAGTTTCTAAGGCTGCTTTTTGAGCGGCTACATTCTCAAGGCGGTTCTGGATGGCCTGTCGTTCCCGTTGCAAACGTTGGATTTCTTGCCGCAGGCGTGCCCCTTGGGCTTCAAAGTTCTCAAGTTCTGTTTGGGCTTGGGTATAGCGGCCTTGGAGTTGCTTCAGTTCCGCTTCCGTCAGGGTTTGGCGATTGACCGCCTGCTCTAAGATTTGGTTGGTTTGACTGAGGCGTTGGCGGATGTTGGCCAGTTCAATTTGCGATTGTGCAAGTTCCGCTTCAATTGCATTCTTTTGGGCACGGGTTTCCGCTAGTTCTTGTTCGGCAGCCGCCTGTTGACGGCGGATCGTATCAATGCGCAGCACCCCATCGCGCAATTCACGGCTGAGGGCAAAGAGGATGGCAAGGGTTGAGGCAGAAATTAAGCTCCCCGTGAGAATTGTAATCAGCACAGCCGTCTGTCGAGGCCGCAAATTAAACCAACTCAAGCGGGCTTTGCCCACTTTGGAGCCAAGGCGATCGCCCACTGTCGCGATCGCGCCTCCCAGAATAATCACGGCCAAGACCAAAACATACCCAGCCATATTTCGGGTACTGTTGTCACTCCCCAACTATACTTTCTACAGCCAACTATACTTTCTACAGTATGTGCCGATGCTGACCCATATAACGATCTGGGCAAATCACACCGATGCCAAAAATTGCCACTTGGAACGTCAACTCAATTCGCACCCGTCTTGACCATGTGTGCCAATGGTTGGATAGCACTGGGGTGGATTACCTCTGTCTTCAGGAGACTAAAGTCACAGATGCTGAGTTTCCGCGTCAGCCCTTTCTGGATCGTGGGTATCATGTTTATTGTAGTGGCCAAAAGGCCTACAACGGGGTGGCCATTCTCAGTCGTCAGCCCCTTGCGGGAGTAGCAGCAGGCTTTGCATCCCAGTTGCCAAGCTACAGTGAGTTGGATACGCAAAAACGACTCATTCGCGCCCAATTAGCCCCTGATCTGATCTTGGTGAATGTCTATATTCCCAACGGCGGAGAGTACAACAGTGAGAAATACCACTACAAGCTGCACTGGTTAAAAATTCTCCATGTCTATCTTGAGCAGCTCACCGCCCAAGGGGATATAATCCTCTGCGGTGATTTTAATATTGCCCCTGAAGATAAAGACCTCTTTGATGCCAGCGATCGCGCCACAAAAGTAGGGGCTACCGATGCGGAACGGGAGCTTCTTGCGGCTATTCGCGACCTCGGCTTCCACGATGCTTTTCGGAACTTTACCGACGCGCCAGGCCACTACTCTTGGTGGGATTATCGGGCGGGTGCCTTTCGCCGCAATCATGGCTGGCGCATTGATCACCTCTACATTACCCCCGCTGTCAAAGCCCGTGCCTGTGGCTGTCACATTGATATTGCCCCGCGGCGCTTACCCAAGCCCAGTGACCATGCGCCCGTGATTCTAGAGATTGAATAGGGGCTGTACGGTGGGTTGACGCAGCCACTCGGTTAAACTCTGCACCCCTTGGCCGTAGGTAAGATCAAAAGTCAGCGGTGTGATACTGATGAGATTTTGGGCAATGGCTTCCACATCCGTGGGCGCTTGATTGGGTTCTTGGGGATATTCTTCAACCACTTCACCCGCAAGCCAGTAGTAGGTTTTGCCACGGGGGTCAATGCGCTTTTGGAAAAGGTCATGGTAGCGGCGAATCCCCTGCCGCGTAATGACAACGCCAGCAATTTCACTGGCGGGTAGGGCAGGCACATTCACATTGAGGAGCATCTTTGGCGGAAGGGGGGCTGCTTCGAGTGCCTTGAGGAGACGACTGGCAAAGTCGGCGGCCGGCTGAAAGTCATGGACTGTGAAACTGGTGAGGCTGATGGCAATACTGGGAATGCCCTCAATGACTCCCTCCATAGCCGCCGAGACCGTGCCGGAGTAAAGAATATCCGTGCCAAGGTTGGAGCCTTGGTTAATCCCAGAAACCACAAAATCTGGGGGTTCCTCTAGGAGGGCACCAAGGGCCAATTTCACACAGTCGGAGGGGGTGCCGGAGCAGGCCCACGCCTTAATACTGGGGTGAAAGCGATCGCTGACGACTTCTGCGCGAATTGGATCAAAAACAGTGAGGCTATGCCCTGTGGCAGAGCGTTCGCGATCGGGACACACCACCACCACTTCATGGCCGGCGATCGCCAGCGTGTCTGCCAACGCCCGGATTCCAGGGGCAAAGACCCCATCATCATTGGCAATGAGTAAACGCATTTTCCGTCCCCTGAATTGTGAAGTATTGGCCAAACATTACAGTTGATTGCAAATTGCAGCACCCTCCCTGAGAAATGTTAACCTCTAGAAGGGTCAAGTGGCGCACTGCGTGACCCACCCTGCCGAACAGTTTGAACGTACTCTTCCTGACACGACCACTGTTGGGAGTTATGAGACAACTACTGAACCATCAGTTGAAGGAGAACATTGTGTCTGTGCATCAAAGTCAGCCATTACTCCGTGAAGACCTCAGCGAATACGTTGCCCATTTGCAACTGCACATGGCACTCCAGGCGCGCAATCTGGTACCTGCCCTAAAACACACGGGCGACAGCCGCGAGCAACTCCTCCATCAAACCCAAGCCACCTTTGAAAAGCACGTTTCCCGTCAAAGCTATCTTGGTTAAGACAGCATTCCTTTGGTCTTAAAAATCAACCCCCCAATCTTTAGGCAGCAGTTATCGTGCTGCCTTTTGCATTGATTAGAGCAGTTTTGGCCTGCGTTGCAGGCGTAATTTCCTCTCACCCCTTTGAGGAACGATTGCAACAGAGTACACTAGGGACAATATTGCTATTTGTAACACTTTTGCCAGCGTTCTCAGGAGGTTTTATGGCGCGGACAGAGTCCACAATGCTTGCCCTTGGCACGGTTGCGCCCGATTTTCAACTGCCCGATGTGGTCAGTGGCCAAACGATTTCCCTCAGCACCTTTGCCGACAAGAAGGCGCTACTGGTGATGTTTATTTGTCGCCACTGCCCCTACGTGAAACACGTTCAAGAGGAACTGGCAAAGCTGGGGCGCGACTACAAAGACACGGATTTAGGAATTGTTGCCATTAGTGCCAATGACGCTGCCAACTACCCCGAGGATGCCCCAGAGTCCCTCAAGGAAATGGCCACGGAACTGGGATTTACTTTCCCCCTGTGTTATGACGAGAGCCAAGAAACGGCCAAAGCTTATACAGCAGCCTGCACCCCAGACTTCTTCCTTTTTGATGGCGATCGCAAGCTCGTGTATCGTGGCCAACTCGATGACAGCCGTCCCCAAAATGGCCTACCCGTCACCGGAAAAGACTTGCGTGCTGCCATTGATGCAGTCTTAGCCGGTCAAACCCCCAGCGAGGATCAAAAACCCAGCCTGGGCTGTAATATCAAGTGGAAACCGGGGAATGAACCCGCCTATTATAGCCAAGGTTAGAAGGGCAAAGAGAGGGGCACTTTTATTGCCCCTTTTGAGTCGTTAACCTACTGTAATTTATGCCAATGGGCTTGGCTGTATTGACACGATTTGTATTGTAGGTGTGAGCAGTGAATAACCAACTTTTTTTGCCAGTGCGCATGCAGCTAATGGAGGCTGCCCTGAAAGCAGTAGCAGTGGCAATAGCAACCGTGGCGATCGCCCTCGGTTCTTTGGGGTCTAGCCGTGGTCAAGAGGCTCCCACGCCCCCTGAAAACCAACCTGCGGAAACTCCAGCATCCCCAACGCCGCCATCGGTAGAGCCTGCCCCTGAAACTCCCCCAGCACCTCCTCCTGTGAGTCAGCCCCCCGCCGATGAACCCCAAGTGCTGATTGCGGAGGTGGTGGTTGAAGGAGCCACTCCTGAACTGGAGCAACTGGTATATCAGGTCATTCGCACTCGACCCGGCAGTACCACCACTCGCACGCAACTGCAACAGGATACCAACGCCATCTTTGCCACGGGCTTTTTTGCCGATGTCAATGCCGTTCCCAGCGATACCCCCCTGGGTGTGCGAATTACATTTGTCGTGCGTCCCTATCCGGTGCTGCGAGCCGTTCAAGTGGCCGGCAACCAGGTGCTCAGCCAAGAAAAAGTCAATGAGATCTTTGCACCCCAAATTGGTCGGACGCTGAACCTCCGTGAGCTACAGTCCGGCATTGAGAAAATCAATACGTTTTATAAAGATAATGGCTACATCTTGGGGCAAGTGGTCGGTACCCCCCAAGTGGATGCCGATGGGGTCGTGACGTTGCAGGTGGCTGAGGGGGTAGTCGAACAAGTCACCTATCGCTTTCTCAATAAAGATGGGGAACCCACAAAACAGCGTACCCGTGACTTTGTAATTAGCCGTGAAATGGACACCCAACCCGGTGTTGTCCTCAACCAAAAAACCGTCCAAGCCGATCTGCGCCGCCTCTTTGAATTGGGTCTCTTTGAAGATGTACAAGTTGCCCTTGAACCGGGTCAAGATCCGCGCAAAGTGAATTTGATTCTCAATATTAAAGAGCGCAATACCGGCAGTATTTCCGCGGGGGCGGGTTATAGCTCCGCCTCCGGTCTGTTTGGAACGGTGGCATTCCAGCAAAATAACCTCTTTGGCCGCAACTGGAAATTTAATGTTGAAGCCCAAGGAGGGACTGAAGGGGAATTTCTCTTTGACATTAACTTTACCGATCCTTGGATTAAGGGAGATCCCTACCGCACTTCCTATACCGTCAGTGCCTTTAACCGCTTAAATGTACCTTTCACCTTCAGTAATGGTCCGATCGATGTCCCCTTAGCCAATGGCGATTTGCCCCGCATTAACCGTTTGGGATCTGCTCTCTTCTTTACCCGTCCGTTTACCAAAGATCGGGATTTGAGTCGCACCGCTTGGACCGGTTCCTTGGGTCTGCAATATCAGCGGGTGACCTCCATAGATGGCTCCTTTAATCAAACAGCCACAGATCGTCTGGGCAACTGTTTGACCTTTCCAGATAATGGTGTGTGCCGGGGTTTCAATGACCTGCTTACGGTACAAGCAGCGATTTTGCGAGACTTGCGCAATGATCCCTTACGCCCAACCAGGGGCCAAGTAATTCGTTTGGGGGTGGATCAATCCATTCCCATTGGCGCAGGGAGCATTTTATTCAACCGAGTGCGCGGAAGTTACAGCTTCTATATCCCGGTGAAGTTTCTGCGGATTGAGGGACCGCAAGCCTTTGCCTTTAATATTCAAGCGGGCAACATCTTTGGTGATTTGCCCCCCTATGAAGCTTTTACGATTGGGGGAGCCAACTCGGTGCGCGGTTGGAGAGAGGGAGGAATCGGCTCCGGACGCGCGTTTGTTCAAGGAACGGTCGAGTACCGCTTCCCGATCTTCAATATCATTGGTGGTGCCCTTTTTGTGGATGGGGCGAGTTTGCTCGGTACCCAAGGTAGTGTCCCCGGTCAGCCGGGGATTGTGCGTGGTAAACCTGGAGAAGGCTTAGGCTACGGAGCAGGAATACGGGTGAATACGCCCTTGGGGAATATCCGCATTGACTTTGGCTGGAACAATGAAGGGGGTAGCGCCTTCAGCTTTGGCATTGGGGAGCGCTTTTAGGAGAAAGAGGGATGATTCCAGCCTCTGTACCGGCAGTATTGGCGACAACGATGCAACAGACCCTTGGGGGGGTTGCCCAATGGTCAGGGGTCGGCTTGCATTCAGGTCAACAGGTTGAGGTTATCCTGCAGCCAGCACCTGTCAATACAGGGCGTCGGTTTGTGCGCCTTGATTTGGCGGAGCAGCCCGTGATTCCGGCTCAGATTGAGGTGGTAAAGTCCACCCAGTTGGCTACAGAGTTAGTTGCCCATGGTGCCAGTGTGCGCACGGTTGAACATCTTCTGGCAGCACTGGCGATCGCCGGTATTGATAATGTCACAATTCAGATAACAGGCGCCGAAGTACCGATTCTCGATGGCTCGGCACAACCGTGGTTAGAAGGCATGCAAAGGGTCGGTGTTGTCCCTCAGGAGGCTCCTCGGCCAGCAGTCCCCTTGAGGGAGCCTATCACGGTTTATGAAGGAGAAGCCTTTGTCAGTGCCATTCCTGCTCCTGAGCTGCGCCTTACCTACGGCATTGACTTTCCCTATGCAGCCATTGGTCGGCAGTGGTGTAGCTTTATCCCTTCGGAACTAGCGGCGGCTGTTGCCCCCGCCCGCACGTTTGGTTTTGCCGAACAGGTGGAGTATCTCCGCAGCCAAGGTTTGATTCAGGGGGGCAGTTTAGAGAATGCCCTTGTGTGCAGTAAGAGTGGCTGGGTAAACCCACCGTTGCGCTTTGCTGATGAACCGGTGCGCCACAAGTTACTGGATCTCTGGGGAGATTTAGCCTTGCTGGGAACGCCCCCCATTGCGCATTATGTTGCCTATCGGGCTAGTCATCATCTGCATACCCAGTTGGCACAGGCGATCGCCCGCCAAATGGTTTAGTGGGCAACCATTCTCGCCTATGATTTGTTTATATCTTTATATCTTTAGATTTCAACCGACACCTAATCCCTATGCCAACGTTGACTGAGTCCCCACCACCCCCTATGCTGACAGTCACCGATCTCCAGCAATTGCTTCCCCACCGCTATCCCTTTTTGCTAGTGGATCGGATCATTGACTACGTGCCAGAAAAATATGCCGTGGGGCTGAAAAACGTCACGATCAACGAACCTTTTTTTCAAGGACACTTTCCCGGTCGCCCAATTATGCCGGGCGTGCTCATTGTTGAAGCCCTTGCCCAGGTGGGTGGTGTTGTCCTGATGCAGATGCACTGCGCCAAGGATAAGCTTTCCGTGTTTGCGGGGATTGATAAGGTGCGCTTTCGCCGTCCCGTCGTGCCCGGAGATCAATTAATCCTGCGGGCTGAGCTTCTTGTGGTCAAGCAGCAGCGCATCGGCAAGATGCAAGGTCGGGCTGAGGTGAATGGTCAATTGGTCTGTGAGGGCGAGATGATGTTCTCGCTAGTGGACTAGTCACGATCAATGATGCAAACGCTCATCCATCCTACTGCTGTCATCCATCCCAGTGCCGAGCTGCATCCCACAGTTCGGGTCGGCCCCTATGCCGTGATCGGTGAACAGGTGCGTGTTGGTGCCCATACGGAAATTGGTGCCCACGTGATCATTGAGGGGCCAACGGAGGTGGGGGTGGGCAACCGTATCTTTCCGGGAGCAATTATCGGCACCGCCTCTCAGGATCAAAAATATACGGGCGCCAATAGTGCGTTGCGTATTGGTGACTACAACATCATTCGCGAGTTTGTGACGATTAACCGCGCCACCGGCGAAGGGGATGCCACGATCATTGGTAACCATAATCTACTCTTGGCCTATGTCCATGTAGCCCATGATTGTGTGATTGAGGATCAGGTGGTGATTACGAACGCCGCTTCGATCGCCGGCCATGTGTGTATCGAATCAAAGGCACGCATTGGCGGTATGGTGGGCATTCACCAGTTTGTGCATATTGGCCGCTTGGCCATGGTGGGGGCAATGGCACGGGTAGATCGCGATGTGCCTCCCTATATGCTGGTGGAGGGTCACCCGGCACGGGTGCGTGCCCTCAATCAAGTGGGACTGCGGCGGGCAGGGGTCACCGAGGCGGAAATGCGCGATCTCAAGGAAGCATTTCGGATTCTCTATCGTCGGGAGTTGCCCCTTGCTCAGGCGATCGCCCAATTGGCAACCCTACCCCCTTCTGAACATTTAGAGCATCTCCAGCGCTTTTTGACCTATGCTCGCGAAGAGGGACGGCGGGGCTTAACCCCCAGTGGTCGCGAGACAGCGGATTAAGTCTTTAGTTGCTTCCGCTAACGCCATGCCGGCTGTGGTGCTTGTTCATCCCCAAATTCCCCCTAATACGGGTAATATTGCCCGCACCTGTGCGGCTACCCAAACGCCACTGCACCTGATTGAACCCTTGGGGTTTGAACTCAGCGATCGCTACCTCAAGCGAGCGGGTTTAGACTATTGGCCCTATGTGACTCTCTACTGTCACCCCGACTGGCCAACGTTCCTAAAAACTACCCGTACCGCAGGGCGTCTTGTTGCCTTTGAGCCTTCCGCACAACAGATCTACTGGGACTTTATCTTTGCTGAGAGTGATTGGCTGGTCTTTGGCAGTGAACCCGCTGGCATTCCTGCTGACGTATTGGCAAGCTGTGATGCCTTCTTGAAAATTCCCATGTGGCAGCCGGCAGTGCGAAGTTTGAACCTCTCGGCTTCGGTGGCGATCGCCCTAATGGAAGTCTATCGCCAATTATTTTCCTCATCATCGCCATTCTCTAACCTAAACGCAGCGAAGTGATGTTCCTCAGTCTTTAGTGTCCACCTCAACAAGATTGAGTCCAGTTGCGGCAGCTAAATATTTTTTATAGGCTAGAGCTGTTCTTTCTCTAAGAAAGTCTTGTGAAGCTTACCCGGCGGTTCCTTTCCGCGCCGTTGTTCAAAGGGATTTCGCTTCAGATTCAGCGACAGCAACTCTTTCGCGGGTTGCGCCTGTTGTTTATCTTCTCCTTGGTGGCAGGAGCAGCTTGGTTCCTTTGGCAGCGACAGATGCGGGTTTTTAGCCGCGTGGGCTACCTCAACGGCACGCTCCTTAACATCTACGCTAGGATTCCCGGTACCCTTGTTTTATATCCGTTGCAGCCCGGCCAGCTTCTCAGCAAAGGTCAGGAAATCGGGCGAATTGAAAACGAGCGCAATCCTCAACTGGAAACCGATCGCCAGAATTTGGAGACCCGCCTGGCCGTCGCCCAACGCCAGCGGCAGGTGCTGTTGCAAAAACGCCGCAGTCGTCAAAAACTGATTGCAGAACTGAGCTACTATCAGCGGGAACAATACCGCCTGGAGGTTCAGTTTGCCCAAGAAGCCCTGCAGCGGGTGTTAGCAGAACTCAGAGAAGCCCAAGAGGCCCTGACCTTGGCTCGGCGTGAGGCAGATCGTTACACGCGTCTAGTGCGCCAAGGGGCTGTTTCCCAGCAGCGGGCAGATGAAGCCGTTTACAACGCTCGCCAAGCAGAACAGGTGGTTAAAAACAAACAGGCGGAGCTACGCCGCTATCAAACCAACCTAGAAGCCTTTCGCAAGGGCTTGCAACTGGATTCAGCGCGCACGTTTAGCTTTCCGCAAATTCGCCTGATTGACCTGCAAATTGAAGTGGTAAACATTGAAGGGCAAATTGCCGAAGTCGAGGCAACCATTGCAGAGTTAAAGAAAGAAATTGCCAACATCAAGCAACAGTTGGCACTACAGCGCTTAGCTCGCATCCAATCGCCAATTCGGGGGGTGGTGTGGTCAGTGATCCACAAAAGCGGTACGCTGGGTATTCCCATTAGCGCCGGTGATCCCGTTGCCAAGGTTCTAGACTGCGACGATGTCTGGGCAACCGCTCTTGTGGCCGAGCGAGAGAATGCCCGCCTCTGGATTGGCCAGCCGGCTATTGTCCGCTTGCTAGATGGGAGCGATCGCCGCATTTCGGGATGGGTACGTGCCATTCGCGGGGGGCCAGGAAAAGTCGTTGTGGGGGAAAACGTTGCTGTACCGCCTCCAGATCTGGTGCGCAACGAACTGGCGGTGGATGTTGCCTTAAAAAACTTGCCCCCAGAATTAGGGGCACAGCGGTTTTGTGGGGTGGGCCAAAGTGTAGAGGTTATTTTTGATGCTCGTTCCTAATTGGGCTGTTCCCGATCGTTGTGTAGTTCCCGAAACCTATGCTCTTGAAAAAGCAAGACTCTACAACAACGCTGCTGCTGTTGGCTATCCTGGCCTTTGCAGCCGTCCAGCTCTGGACTTTTGACTGGCGAAATCTCCTCCCCAACCTTTTGGGCACTTGGAATGCCGGCAAGGCGCTCTTTCGCACGGAGGGCACCAGCCCAGAGGCACTGCTGTTGCCAGCTTGTCTGTGGGCAGCAATTGTTTTACTGATTAAAGAACTCTGGCCGCAGCCCACTACCCTAGCTCGGCTCCTGGTTACGGGCGGGACACTCTTCTTTGGGGTGCGCTATGAACTCTGGCGAGTCTTTTACAGTCTTAACCTCGATGATCCCATTAACGGCATCCTTTCTGTCAGTCTCTTTTTGGCAGAATTCTTGATGGTGTTCAACACGTTGGCCTTCTTCTTTCACTGTAGTTTTACAATCAACCGCAGTCCAGAGGCCGATCGCTACGAGCAGGATGTCGTCAGTGGCAGGTACCAACCTTGGGTGGATGTGATTCTGCCCACCTACAACGAGGGCGTGGACATTCTCCGCCGCTCGGTCATTGCCTGCCAAGCCATGGACTATCCCAACAAACGCATTTATCTTTTGGACGATACCCGTCGTCCCCACGTGCGTGCCTTGGCTGCTGAATTGGGCTGTGAATATCGCGATCGCCCCGACAACCGCCACGCCAAAGCGGGGAACATCAACCATGCCCTGCCTACCCTGACGGGCGAATTTATTGCCGTCTTTGATGCCGACTTTACCCCCTGTCGCAACTTCCTCAACCGCACCATTGGCTTTTTCCAAGACCCCAAAACCGCCCTAGTGCAAACGCCCCAGCACTTCTTTAACGAAGACCCGATTACCGTCAATTTGGGGTTAGAGGGAATTGTCAACAATGAGCAGAGCCTCTTTTTCCGCTTTATCCAACCCAGTCGTGACTGGTGGGATGCAGTGGTCTGCTGTGGCACCTGTTTTGTTATTCGCCGCAGCGCCCTCGACGAAATCGGCGGCATCCCCACCGATACGATTACGGAAGACTACATGACCAGCATGAAGCTCCAAAGTTTAGGCTATCGGGTGAAATACCTCAACGAAGCTCTCTCCGCCGGCATGTCTCCCGAAACCATTAGTGCTTACGTCAACCAGCGCCTACGCTGGGGCCAGGGCACACTGCAAATGTTGTTTGTGGGGGGTAACTGTTTTACCGTGCCCAATTTGCGACTCAGTCAGCGTTTTGCCCACGCCTTGAGCATTGTTTATTGGTTTTTGGCACTGTCGCGGGTCATTTGCCTCTTGGTTCCGCTGACGTTTCTCCTGTTTGGCACCGCACCCCTGCGGGCGACGATTAACGAGATTCTCTACTTCTACTTGCCCTACTACATTGGGAATGCCTTGAGTTTTTCTTGGTTTACCGAGGGGCGGCGTTCAGCGTTTTGGTCTGATGTCTATGAAACCATTCTGGCTTTTCCCATGGCAATTACGATTGTGCGCACGATAATTCAACCTCGCGGCAAAACTTTTAAGGTGACCCCCAAGGGGATCATTGATCCGCACCGCATTAATCCCAATTGGCCGCTCATCCGCCCCCTGTTAGTCGTGGCTGCCCTCACCCTGTTGGGCCTTCTCTGGCGTAGCCGCCCTCTCCAGGACACAGTTGTGAACCCAGATAGCTTGGCAGTCAATATCTTTTGGAGTGTCTATAACTTAGGGTTGTTGCTCATCTCAATCATGGTGGCCATTGATGTGCCGCAGCGACGCTTTACCCGTTTTGATCGCCGTGAATCTTGTGATCTACTGGCACGTTCAGAAAACTGCCAGGTAAAGTTAGACGGCAAATCCTTCACAGGTTATACCACTGACATCGGTGAAGGCGGTGTCCGTCTCCATTTATGGTCTGAAGATTTCTCCAGTCAAGAACTGGCTGCCTGTCTTAGGGGCGCTAAAGGGTATTTGTCCTTTTTGCCGCCGGGGGAGCTAGCAGACCTAACGCTAGAAGTTACTGTTCGCTGGTGTGTCCCCTTGCGTCCGGAATCTGCCCAAGGGAAAGGAGGAAGAGTGGCCGTAGGCCTTCTGTTTTCAGAACTGTCCTTGGCGCAGCAGCGCCGCTTGATTCCCTATCTCTACTGTCAGCCTGGTCAATGGCAAGAAGTGCGTGCTCCTGAGCTAAAAACCGCTTGGGCCATGCTCCAAAGTCTCTTTCGATTACATCCCTTAGCCGAGAGCCGCTAGCTATTGAGAAGTGTGAGGAGGTTTTGAATCGCCAGACTGGTGTTCTGAATTGCTGCACGAATGTTGGCATTTTTCGGTTCAGCTTGCAGCAGATAGGCCAAGCTAGATTGGAGATAGGTGAGCGCCATCTGCACGTTGGGATCGATGGGTTGGTAGGTTTGAGAGGGATATGGCTGCCCATAACTGGGATGGGGATAGCCAACGGAGTGCTCGTAGTGCGCTCCCGGATACCCCTGGGAGTAGTCATAGGTGGGATAGGGATAGCCGATAGAGTGCTCATAGTTCGCCGCCGGGTACCCTTGGGAGTAGTCATAGTTGGGATAGGGATAGCCAACGGCGTGCTCGTAGTTCACCGCCGGATACCCTTGAGTCGCTTCACCAGGTGGCGCAGGGTCAGGAGAGGCTGGGGCTGCAACCCCAGGTACTGATGGCGCCGGGGATAAAGTCACAGTCTGTTCTTTGTCCGCCGGTTCGTCCGTAGGGGAAGGCATGGGTGTTGCTTCAGCACCACGGGCTTTAGGGGCAATCAGTTCTGTGGCCTCGAGGATTTGGGTAGGAGCGCTGTCAATTTCTCCCATACGTTCTCCCCGTTTGTGGGCACTGATCTGGCTGGGACTCTCAGCGGTCTCTTTTTCCTCCTTTTTCAGCCACACCAGAAAGTCCGAGGCACTGTAGGTGGCTTCTCCCCCTAGGGTACGAATAGCCACAAAGCCATTGGCGGCACTGACGCTTTGAACGGGATACCAAGTGCCCCGGTAGAGAATCATTGCGTCCATGCCGAGGGAGCTGCCCCCCGAAAGAGCATTGCGTCGCTTCCCCCGTGCCCAGCGATCTTTCCAGAGCACGCCTGCTTCGGTGTATTGCACAACATAGCCTTCAGGAACAGTGCGATGTTCATAACGCAAAAAGCCGGGGGTTTGGGCAACACCGACCTGAAAAATTCCGTAATCCACCATTACTTCTTGAACGAGAGGCCGATAGGGGGAGGCATCCCGTACTTCAATGGCAAGGGTGGGGGCATCTATTTTCACCCGAGCAACTATGCCATCCCGGTAGGAAATTAACTGAACTTCATCAAATGTTGTTTCCACGCGCAGGTGCCGATTCGAGAGCATTCGCGAATTGTGCTGAATCAAATCTTTAATAAATTGGTCTATTATTTAATAAATTGGTCTATTAATTCGCGATCGCCCATTGTTGTTGCTTTGAATCACGGCAAGAAAATTGCCCGCCCCTGCGCCTGCGATGCCCTCTTATTTCTAGTATATTCCCTATCAATTCCTGTCTATAAAGAGCCTTGATGGATGCCATTGGCGAGATGAACCTTTCTTTGCGGCGCGGCCACCTGGGAGTTGGGGAAGACTATTGCGGTCAGCTTAAAACTAAAGGCCTGCTGCAAACAACAGTAAATCTACGGATTAAAGTCCTGAAAATACTCCCGTAGCCGCTGCAAGGCCTGACCCCGATGACTCACCTGTTGTTTTTCCCTCGGACTCATCTCAGCAAAGGTGCGCTGATAGCGAGGTACCCAAAAAATCGGGTCATAGCCAAAACCGTTCTGACCACGGGGTGCCGTTAAAATCTCACCTAGGCAACGTCCTTCTGTAGTAAAAGCAATGGTGCCGTCGGGACGGGCGAGGGCAATGGCACAGATGAATTCAGCCGCGCGATCGCTCACACCGATCATTTCCCGCAACAGACGCTCAATGCGTTCAGCATCCGTGGCCCCATAGCGAGCCGAATAGAGGCCCGGTGCTCCTTGGAGGGCACGAACCGCCAATCCCGAATCGTCGGCGATCGCCCACTCTCCCATTTGCCGGGCAGCAATACTGGCCTTCAAACAGGCATTGCCCACAAAGGAATCGGCTGTTTCAGCAATCTCAATCGTGGGGGGCAGGGGCACTAACTCCCCAATCCACGGCTCTAACCAGCTTTGAAACTCTTTGACCTTACCGGCGTTGTGACTGGCTAAGACAGCTCGGGCAAGAATGGACATGGTTTAGGGACGACGCTGCAACTGGATATGATCTTGCCGCAAACTGACATCGAAGTGCTGGAGAAAATCCTGCCCTAAGAGTCCAAGGGTCATCTCAGGCCCGGCCACAGCAACGGGCAATTGCTTACGCTGGAATCCCCCAACGCTGATGGATTGGATATACACGACCGGCAATATCACTTGACCATTGGCTGTATGGAATAGCCGATTATCCACCACCTGCGCAGGGGTAATGCCTAAGGCCCGTGCCATGGGT